>DATLCL010000216.1:0-3412 GCA_035526415.1 Aeromicrobium sp. | reverse complement strand
GCATACCTCGACCCGATACCGACCACGCCGCCTCCATCGCCGAACTTGCCTTCGCCATGCAGCGAGCGGCAGCCGAGGTTTCGCCGCAATGGCCGTCATCGCTCGCGCTTCGTATCGGCATTGCATCCGGTCCCGTTGTCGCAGGTGTCATCGGACGCAACAAATTTGCCTATGACCTCTGGGGCGACACCGTCAACACCGCGAGCCGCATGGAATCGCACGGCCGAGCCAACCGAATCCAAGTCGCCGAATCGACCTTCCTGCTGCTGCGTGATCGATACGCATTCAGCGAGCCACACAACACCGACATCAAGGGCAAAGGCCCGATGACGACCTACTTCCTACTCGAGCCAGACGGGTGATGCGCGAAAGCGTGCTCATGCCGCGAATATCGCGACCTATAGCGTCGCAATCCAGTTCGCGAGCAGGCGGCGGCCGGCATCGCCGGACTTCTCCGGGTGGAACTGGGTGGCCCACAGCGGGCCGTTCTCGACGGCCGAGACGAAACGATCGCCGCCGTATTCGGTCCACGTGACGGCGGGTGGAGGTACCGCAGCGTGCGGTTCAAGCTTCCACTCCCGCACACCGTAGGAGTGCACGAAGTAGAAGCGCTCGCCCGCGACACCGTCGAACATCTGCGAGCCGTCACCGGGCACGACCGTGTTCCAGCCCATGTGCGGGATGATCGGCGCCTGCAGCAGTTCGACAGTGCCCGGCCACTGGGCGGCGCCATCGCTGTGCACGCCGTGCTCGATGCCGTCGGAGAACAGGATCTGCATGCCGACGCAAATGCCGAGCACGGGTCGCTTGGCCACCAGCCGGCGGTCGATGATGCGTTCACCGCCGACGGAGCGCAATCCGGTCATACAGGCCTCAAACGCGCCGACTCCCGGCACAACGAGGCCGGCCGCCTGCTCGGCGACCGTCGCATCTGCGGTCAGGACGACGTCCGCACCGGCACGCTCCACCGCGCGGACGACGGAGCGGAGGTTGCCGGAGCCGTAATCCAAGACCGCAACCTGCGGTCGGACCACCTAGAGCGCTCCCTTAGTGGACGGGATGCCGGTTTCTCGCGGATCAAGCGCCACAGCCGTCCGCAGTGCGCGGGCCACCGCTTTGAACTGCGCCTCGGCGATGTGGTGCGGGTCGCGGCCGCCCAGCAGCTGGACGTGGAGCGTGATGCCAGCGTGGTGCGCGATCGACTCGAACACATGCGCCGTCAGCGAGCCGCTGTACTGGCCGCCGATGATTGCGGTGGCCTGCGTCGAAGGCTCTCCCCCACCGACGAAGTAAGGGCGTCCGGAGACGTCGACGACCGCCTTCGCCAACGCTTCGTCGAGCGGGACCGTGGCATCGCCGTAGCGGCGGATGCCCTTCTTGTCGCCCAGCGCCTCGCGCAGCGCATCGCCGATGACGATGGCGGTGTCTTCGACCGTGTGGTGCGCGTCGATGTGAAGGTCGCCCTCAGTGCGGACGTACAGGTCGATCAGCGAATGCCGCGACAACGCCGTCAGCATGTGGTCATAGAAGCCGACGCCGGTCGAGATGTCGTTCTTACCGGTGCCGTCGAGGTCAAGCTCGACGACGACGTGCGACTCGGACGTCTTCCGTTCGATCTTCCCAATACGTGACAGGGCGCGTGTCATGCCGTGACCTCCTTCAGGGCTTGCTTGAACGCTTCCATCTCCTCGGGGGTCCCGATCGAGACGCGCAACCATCCTACGGGCCCGACTTCCCTGATCAGGACACCTCGATCCAGGAGGGCTTGCCACGTGGCGTGCCGATCGGCGAACGTGCCGAACAGGATGAAGTTGGCGTCGGACTCCGCAACGTCAAAGCCCTCACCCACCAACCAGGCGGCCACCTCGTCGCGGGATGTCCGGAGCGCATCCACCTGGGCCAGCATCTCCTCTGCGTGGCGCAACGCCGCCAGAGCAGCAGCCTGGGTCACCGATGACAGGTGATACGGCAACCGGACGACGCGTAGCACGTCGACGATCGCTGGATCCGCCGCGACGTAGCCGAGTCGTCCGCCGGCGAAGGCGAACGCCTTGCTCATCGTGCGCGTGACCAGCAGCCGTGGGAACTCCGGAAGCAGTTCCAGCGACGTCGGCGTCCCGGCACGGCGGAACTCGGCATAGGCCTCGTCCACCACGACGACGCCGGGCGCGGTCTCGACAATCGCCCTCAGCTCGGCCGGATCGATCGCCGTCCCGGTGGGGTTGTTCGGCGACGCCAGGAACACGACGTCCGGCTTCTCTCGCCCGATCAAATCGACCGCCGCATCGACGTCGATGCTGAAGTCGTCCCGGCGCAGGCCCTCGACCCAGCGGGTGTGTGTGTTGCGGGCGTACTCCGGATACATCGAGTAGGTCGGGGCGAACGACAGCGCCGTGCGTCCGGGTCCGCCGAACGCCTGCAGGACCTGCTGCATCACCTCGTTGGAACCATTGGCTGCCCAGACCTGGTCGCTCGTGAGGCCGTGCCCCAGGTAGTCAGCCAAGGCTGCGCGGAGTACGGCAGCCTCGCGATCGGGATACCGGTTCAGTGACGTCGCGATTCGGAACACTTCGTCGGCAATGTCGCGAGCGGTGGCTTCGGACGGGCCGAATGGGTTCTCGTTGGTGTTGAGCTGCACCGGAACGTCGATCTGTGGCGCGCCATAGGGCTCCTCGCCCCTCAGTTCATCGCGCACCGGCAGCCAATCGGGTATCACCGCTCCGTCCTGACCGTCACCGCGGCCGCGTGCGCCGGCAGGTCCTCGGCCTCGGCAAGCACCACGACCTCACGCCCGACGCCCCGCAGTGCGTCCTCCGAGTAGGTGACGACCTGCACATTCTTCAGGAACGCGCGCACCGACAGGCCCGACGAGTGGCAGGCACAGCCCGCCGTCGGGAGGACGTGATTGGAGCCGGCGGCATAGTCACCGAGCGACACCGGGGCCCACGGCCCCACGAAGATGGCGCCCGCATTGACGATGCGTCCGGCGACGTCGGCTGCGTCCGCGGTCTGGATCTCAAGGTGTTCGGCGGCGTAGGCGTTGGCCACCACGACCGCCTGATCGAGGTCGCGCACGAGCACGGCCGCCGACTGCTGACCAGTCAGGGCGGCGGTGATGCGTTCACCGTGCTTGGTGGCGTTCACCTGGCTGGTCAGCTCCGCTTCCACCGCTTCGACCAGTGACCCGCTCGTGGTGATCAGGACACTGGCTGCCATCGGGTCGTGCTCCGCCTGGCTGATCAGGTCGGCTGCGACGAACGCCGGGTCGGCTGTCGTGTCGGCGATGATCGCGATCTCGGTGGGCCCGGCCTCCGAGTCGATGGCGACGCGGCCGCGGACGTAGCGCTTGGCTGCGGCGACGAAGATGTTGCCCGGACCGGTAATGAGATTGACCGGCGCCACCGATTCGGTG
>DATLCL010000211.1:0-4538 GCA_035526415.1 Aeromicrobium sp. | reverse complement strand
TCCTGCTGGAGAAAACCAACGGTGATGCCGTCCGCCGCAAACGCCTCGCCGATGAACTCGGTGTCGTCACCGGCCATGATCCGCAGCAACGAGCTCTTGCCGGCGCCGTTCAACCCGAGCACGCCAATCTTGGCTCCGGGCAGGAACGACAGCCAGATGTCTTTGAGAACGACGGCATCGGGAGGATGGACCTTCCCGAGCCCTTTCATCGTGTAGATGTATTGCATGGACCGTGGGTGACTCTTATCGGACTTAAGACTTAAGGCTTAGGGCTTAGGGCTTAGGGCTTAGGGCTTAGGGAACAGGGCTCAGTGCTCAGGGATCAGCGACCCGGGATCCGGGTTCCGGAATCGGCGGAACCCGTTAGTAACAGTCGCCCAGTATATCGCCCGATGCCCAATCGCCAATCCGGATCCCGGATCGCGGATCCCCGATCGCGGATCCCGGATCCCGTCCGCCCCTGATCCCTGATCCCTGATCCCTGATCCCTCGTCCCTGAGCCCTGAGCCCTGAGCCGCGAGCCCCCTCCCTACTGCGTCGCCCCCGGCTTCTCCGGCATCAGCGTCATGACCGTGTAGCGGTCGGTCGGGAAGTACTTGCGGAAGGCGTCGTGGATGTTGTCGGCAGTGAGCGAGTCAGTGCGCTCGGTCCGATGGGCGATGCTGACCGGATTCCAGCCGAGCATCTGCGCCGTCTGCAGCGCGCCAAGCCAGAACCCGTTGTCCTTGTAGGCGGTCTCGAGGCCTTCCTTCTCGGTCTCCTTCACCTTCTGGACGTCGTCGGCGCTCGGTCCATCCTTGCGCATCCGATCCAGCTCGGTCATGACCGTGGCCACGAGGCTGTCCGCCCGCTCGGGCGAGCTGCCGAACTGCACGGAGGTCGAGCCGTAGCCGGTTTGCGGCAGCGTGTTGGAGTAGTCCACGCCGACGCTATACGTCCCTCCGAGCTCCTCGCGCAGTTGATCGCGGAGGTGACGTTCGAGAATCGCGGTCGCCGCGCGGAGGCGGTGCATCTCGAGCTCGTTCAGCGAAGTGTCAGCGTAAAAGCTGATCACCGTCTGGCTCTTTGGCTCCTGCCCCTTGTTGACGACCTCTTTCTTCACCGTGCCGGGAAACTCCAGCCGCTTGGTGCCGAGCGTCGAGGTCGGCTTGCCCTGCGATGGCAGCGATCCGATGTAGGTTGCAAGCAGCGGCGTGATGCGATCGACATCGAACGCCCCCACGAAGAAGAACGTGAAGTCCGCGGCGTTGGCGAACTGCGACTTGTAGAACGCCTCCATCTTCGACTGGTTCAGCGTGTCGACGTCCTCGGGCTTCATCGCGCGCGCCGTGTAGCTATTGCTCGTGTTCACCAGCCGGACCCGCTCGCCGAACACGGCACCTGGACTCTGTCCCTGGTTGGCAAGATTGGCGCGCAACCGTCGCTTCAGCAGCTCGAACGCCGCCGGATCGTGATTGGCCGCGGTGAAGTTCAAGTACAGCAACTGCAACGCGGTTTCGAGATCCTTCGGGGTGGCCGCACCCGACACGCCGTGGGTATAGGAGCCCATGCTCAGCGACGCGCTCGCGAGCTGGCCGGACAGCATCTTGCCGAGGTCGACTGGGGAGAAGCCGCCCACTCCCGACGCTCCGACGAGGCCGGTCATCAACGACGCGTCGCGATACTCCTGCTCCGGCACGTCCATCGTGCCGCCCCTGGCGTAGGCCGTGAAGATCACCTGATCGTTCTTGAAGGTGGTGGGCTTCAGCCACACCTCGACGCCGTTCGACAAGGTCAGCACCGTCACGCCGACCTCCGGGATTTCCCGCTTGCCCGTGATCGAACCCGGTGTGGGCTTGGTTGCCATCAGCACCTTGCCTGAGGAATCGTCCTTCCACGCGGTCAGCGTCGCACTGGCACCGCTGCGTAGCGCGTCGCGAAGCGCAGCGTCGGTCGGCGGCGTCACGCCCTTCTTCTCGGGCGCGACCGCCAGCACCACTCGGTTTTTCTCGGTGACCAGCTCACGCGCGAGAGCCGCGGTCTCGGTTGCCGTGATGGTCGGAATGAACCGCTTTGCCATCGCGTACTCGCTCTCAATCCCGGGAGCGGGAACGCCATTGAGAAAGAGGCTGACGAGCTCCGACGCGAAGCCGGGGTTCTCCGACTTGTCACGCTCGTTGTAAGCCCGTTCGTAGGCCGCCAGGGTCGACTTCTTCGCCCGCTCGAGCTCCGCATCGCCGAAGCCGAACTGGCGGACGCGTGCGAGCTCCTGTCCGAGCGAGTCGACGCCTGCCGGGATGCCGCCCTCGTTCACACGGGCAGATACGCCGAACGCCTCCACCGTACGTCCAAGCGTGTCGTCGCCGGCCGATGCGCCAAGGAACGGCGCGTCGGGACGCCTCGCGATCTCACCCAACCGCGCGTTGAGCATGCCTTCGAACAGGCTGCGCACGAGATCACGGCGATAGTTCGCGAGCGTCTCTACTTTCTGCAGCGGACGGGTGTAGAGCACCGACACCGACGAAGCCTGCGCCTCGGGGTCGGTGGCCACCACCACGCGCGTATCGTCGTGCGGCGGCACCGGATAGATCGGCCGCTTCGCCGACTTGCGCGCCGGGATGACGCCGAAATACTGGCGAATCAGCTTCTCGGCCGCGGCCACGTCAAGGTCGCCGACGAGCACGACGGCGATCCGATCCGGCGTGTAGTTGGCGCGATAGAAGTCGCGAACGCGCTGATAGGGAGATTTCTGAATCGTCTCGGGCAGGCCGATCGGCAGGCGCTCGGCGTACTTCGACTGACCGTAGACCGCGCGATCGGTAACCGCCTGGAGACGCGACGACACGCCGAGCCGCTGCCGCCACTCCTCGAGGACGACGCCCCGTTCCTTGTCGATTTCCTTGTCCTCGAGACTCATGCCGCCAGCAAAATCGCTGAGCGCCTGGAGCCCGCGGTCGAGTGCACCGGATCGATCGGTCGGCACGTCGAGCATGTAGACCGTCTCGTCGTAGCTCGTGTAGGCGTTGACGTGCGGTCCGAATGCCACGCCAACCGACTCGAAGTAAGCAACCAGCTCGCCCGGCTTGAAATGGGTCGAGCCGTTGAACGCCATGTGCTCCAGCATGTGCGCGAGCCCGCGCTGATCGTCCGCTTCATCGATCGATCCCGCTTTGACTGCGAGGCGCAGCGAGACGCGCTTTTCCGGCAGCGGGTTTTTGCGGACGTAAAAGGTCATCCCGTTTGGCAGCTTGCCAATATGGATTGCCGGATCGAGCGGCAGCTTTGCGGACGTCGACTGCGAAAATGAGGGCGACGATGAGACGAGCAGGACGAGCAGCAGTGCGACGGTGCGGCAGCACGAGGCTGCGAGCGACCGCGTTGGCGCTCGACCCGGCTGATATGCTCCCCGGATGCGGCTGAAGATCAGACGACTGGACTCCACAATTCCCCTCCCAACGTACGCGACCGAAGATGCGGCAGGCTTCGACCTGGCCGCGTCGCAGGATGTGCGGCTCGCGCCCGGACAGATCGCGCTGGTCCGGACCGGCCTCGTCATCGAGGTGCCGTCCGGACACTTCCTGGCCATTTTTGCCCGAAGCAGCACTCCGCTCAAGCGCGGACTTGTCGTGTCCAACGGTGTCGGCGTCCTCGATCCCGATTATTGCGGGCCAAATGACGAGGTGCTGATTCAGGTCCTCAACATCAGCGCCGCCGAGGTGCAAATACAGCGTGGCGATCGCCTCGCCCAGGGCATCGTGCTCCCCGCCCCTCGCGTGAGCTGGCGCGAAGTGACGGACCTTCGCGAAGTCACCCGCGGCGGGTTTGGCAGCACGGGGAGCTGACCTGGGAGCCAGCGGCCGGCAGCTCGCAGCTGGCAGCAGGTGGCGGACAGTGGGCAGTGGGCAACTGGCAGTTGGCCCCTCCAGCTGCCGGCTGCGGACCGCCCGCCGCCTGCTATCGTGTAAGACGTCCATGACCTCGTCGGAGTCTGGCGTGCGGCGCATCCTCCACGTCGATATGGATGCGTTCTACGCGTCGGTCGAGCAGCGGGACGATCCCGCGCTGCGCGGGCGGCCGGTTGCGGTGGGTGGCGAGCCAGGCAAGCGCGGCGTCGTGGCCGCGGCCAGCTATGAAGCGAGGACGTTCGGCGTCCGCTCCGCGATCCCGATGTCGCGCGCCGTACGCCTGTGCCCGTCGCTGGTGATCGTCCGGCCCGACTTCGACAAGTACCGCGCCGTGTCTCAGCAGGTGTTCGGCTTGTTCCGGTCGATTACGCCGCTGGTCGAGCCCCTGTCACTCGACGAGGCCTACCTCGACGTCACCGAAAACGCGTGGGGTGAGACGCTCGGCATGTCAGTGGCGCGCCGGCTCAAGGAAGAGATCCGGTCCGCGACCGGCTTGACCGCATCCGCGGGCGTGGCGCCGAACAAGTTTCTGGCAAAGATTGCGTCGGGCTGGAAGAAACCGGACGGGCTGACCGTCATTGCACCCGGGCGGGTCGAGACGTTTCTGCAAGGGCTGCCGGTGGATGCGTTGTGGGGCGTCGGTCCGGTTACGGC
>DATLCL010000190.1:0-2304 GCA_035526415.1 Aeromicrobium sp. | reverse complement strand
GTCCGACAAGGACATCTTCACGGCCAAGGTCATCCCGTCGCGTGGCGCGTGGCTGGAGTTCGAGATCGACAAGCGCGACATGGTCGGCGTCCGCCTCGACCGCAAGCGCAAGCAGAGCGTCACCGTCCTGCTCAAGGCCCTCGGCCTGACCACCGAGCAGATCCTTGAGGAGTTCGGCCAGTACGAGTCAATGCGCCTCACCCTGGAGAAGGAACACATCACCACGCAGGACGAAGCGCTGCTGGACATCTACCGCAAGCTGCGTCCGGGTGAACCGCCGTCGCGCGAGGCGGCCCAGAACCTGCTCGACAACTACTACTTCAACTCCAAGCGCTACGACACGGCCAAGGTGGGCCGTTACAAGATCAACAAGAAGCTCGGCACCACCGAGGCGTTCGACCAGCAGACGCTGACGATCGACGACATGGTCGCTGTGATCAAGTACGTCGTTGCGCTCCACGCCGGCGAAGCCGAGCTGGAGATGCCGGCCGGCACGACCATCGTCGAGGCCGACGACATCGACCACTTCGGCAACCGCCGCATGCGTACCGTCGGCGAGTTGATCCAGAACCAGCTCCGCACCGGCCTCGCCCGCATGGAGCGCGTCGTCCGCGAACGCATGACGACGCAGGACGTCGAGGCCATCACGCCCCAGACGCTGATCAACATCCGGCCGGTCGTCGCGGCGCTGAAGGAGTTCTTCGGCACCTCGCAGCTGAGCCAGTTCATGGACCAGAACAACCCCCTGGCCGGCCTCACCCACAAGCGACGCCTGTCGGCGCTCGGCCCGGGTGGCCTGTCGCGCGAGCGGGCCGGTTACGAAGTTCGTGACGTTCACCCGTCCCACTACGGCCGCATGTGCCCGATCGAGACCCCGGAAGGCCCGAACATCGGCCTGATCGGCTCGCTCGCATCGTACGGCCGGGTCAATTCGTTCGGATTCGTCGAGACGCCGTACCGCAAGGTCAAGAACGGCAAGGTCACCGATCAGGTCGACTACCTCACGGCCACCGACGAAGACCGCTACATCATCGCCCAGGCCAACTCGCCGCTCGATGACAAGGGCAACTTCGTCGACGCTGCGGTGCTCGTCCGCCAGCGCGGCGGCGAGGCCGAACTGCGGCCCGCATCCGAGGTCGATTACATGGACGTCTCGCCGCGCCAGATGGTGTCCGTCGCGACGGCCCTGATCCCGTTCCTCGAGCACGACGACGCCAACCGCGCCCTCATGGGCTCGAACATGCAGCGCCAGGCCGTGCCGTTGATCCGCAACGACGCACCGCTCGTCGGCACCGGCATGGAGTTCCGCGCCGCCGTTGACGCCGGCGACGTCACCGTGGCCAAGAAGGCCGGTGTGGTCAAGGAAGTGTCCGCCGACGCGATCGAGATCGCCGAGGACGACGGAACATACGCCACGTACAAACTCAACAAGTTCCGTCGCTCGAACCAAGGCACCTGCATCAACCAGCGTCCGCTGGTCAGCGCTGGCGACCGAGTCGAGTTCGGCACGCCGTTGGCTGACGGCCCCTGCACCGACGAAGGCGAGATGGCGCTGGGCACGAACCTGCTCGTCGCCTTCATGCCGTGGCAGGGCCACAACTACGAAGACGCGATCATCCTGTCGCAGCGGATCGTCCAGGACGACCTGCTGACCTCGATCCACATCGAGGAGCACGAAGTCGATGCGCGGGACACCAAACTGGGGCCCGAGGAAATCACCAGGGACATCCCGAACGTCTCCGAGGAGATGCTGGCGGACCTCGACGAACGCGGCATCATCCGCATCGGCGCCGAGGTCGGCAATGGCGACATCCTGGTCGGCAAGGTCACGCCGAAGGGCGAGACCGAGCTGACGCCCGAAGAGCGGCTGCTCCGAGCGATCTTCGGTGAGAAGGCGCGCGAAGTCCGCGACACCTCCCTCAAGGTTCCGCACGGCGAGTCCGGGACGGTCATCGGCGTGCGTGTCTTCGATGCCGCTGAGGGCGACGAGCTCAGCCCCGGCGTCAATCAGCTGGTCCGTGTCTATGTCGCCCAGAAGCGCAAGATCAGCGACGGTGACAAGCTCGCCGGCCGCCACGGCAACAAGGGCGTCATCTCCAAGATCCTGCCGGTCGAGGACATGCCGTTCCTCGAGGACGGCACGCCCGTCGACGTCGTCCTGAACCCGCTCGGTGTGCCCGGCCGTATGAACGTCGGCCAGGTCCTCGAGCTGCACCTCGGCTGGATCGCCAGCCAGGGATGGAAGGTCGATGAGAAGACGGCCGCATGGGCCAAGCGACTCGCGTCGATCGGGGCTTCCGAGGC
>DATLCL010000170.1:0-5317 GCA_035526415.1 Aeromicrobium sp. | reverse complement strand
CGCAGTCGGTGTCGCCAACGCATCCAACTCGCTGCCCATCGTCGTGCCCTGCCACCGCGTCATCGGCAGCGACGGCAAGCTCACCGGCTATGCCGGCGGCATCGACCGCAAGCGCGCGTTGCTCGAGTTGGAGCAGCCGGGATTGTTCTAGTCGTGTGACGTTCGGGTAAACATTGAGGCTTCCGTATTGACGTGAGGTGCCGGCCACAGCACTTTGGACAGAGAGCGTAAGGGGAACGTTCGCTGGGGGAGCTCATCATGTACTTGTCGCCGTTCGATTTTGTTATTTCACGCCGGGCGCTGGCGCAGCTGCTCGGCCGGCAGCACCGAAGTGTTCACGAAATGCCGGTAGATCACCTGCCGCCGCTGGGCGCCACCGTCACTCCGCTGGCCCAGAAGCGCCGTGAGCGGGAGAACATCAAGCTGCACGGCACGCGTTCTGGCTGAGTTGCCGCAGGCGAAGACCGGAGCCTGTGGCTAGCTGGCGCGCTTGAGGTTCTGGCTCATCCGCTCGGCAGCGGCGACGACGGCGGGCGCATGCATGCGGCCCGGCTGACGGGTCAGGCGCTCGAGAGGTCCGGACACCGAGACCGCGGCGACAACCTTCCCTGAGGGCGAGCGGACCGGGGCCGACACCGAGCCGACGCCGGGCTCGCGCTCGCCGATGCTCTGGGCCCAGCCGCGACGGCGGACGGCGGCGAGCTCGGCGGCGGTGAACGTCGCCTTCATCAGGCCTTTGTTCATGCGCTCGGGGTCTTCCCACGCGAGCAGGATCTGCGCGGCCGATCCGGCCGCCATCGTCAGCTGGCTGCCGACGGGGATGGAGTCACGCAAACCGGTCGGGCGGTCGGCGGCGGCGACGCAGACCCGGAAGTCGCCCTGGCGGCGGTAGAGCTGGGCCGATTCGCCGGTGATGTCACGCAGGCGGGCCAGAACAGGGGCGGCCGACGCCAGCAGCCGGTCCTCCCCGGCGGCCGCGGCCAGCTCGCTCAGTCGCGGGCCGAGCACGAAGCGCCCTTGGATATCGCGGGCAACGAGGCGATGATGTTCAAGGGCGACCGCGAGTCGATGGGCTGTCGGGCGAGACAACCCGGTGGCCGTCACGAGGCTGGCGAGGGTTGCTGGTCCCGGTTCGAGCGCGGCAAGCACGAGAGCGGCTTTGTCGAGGACGCCGACTCCGCTAGAGTTGTCCATGTCTTGATACTGCCGTATCGAAATGTGAGACGCAACCCGTGCGCGGGGCTGACGGAAATGAGGAGGCGTCATGGGTAAGACGCTGGCGGAGAAGATCTGGGACGACCACGTCGTCCGGAGTGCACCGGGCGAACCGGACCTGCTCTACATCGATCTGCACCTCATTCATGAGGTCACCAGCCCGCAGGCGTTCGACGGTCTCCGGCTGTCCGGCCGCAGCGTCCGTCGTCCTGACCTGACGCTGGCCACCGAGGACCACAACATCCCGACGACCGACCTCGACAAGCCGATCGCCGACCCGGTCTCGCGCACGCAAGTCGAGACCCTGCGAAGGAACGCTGAGGAGTTCGGCGTCCGCCTGCATCCGATGGGCGATGTCGAACAGGGCATCGTTCACGTCGTCGGTCCGCAGCTGGGCCTGACCCAGCCGGGCATGACGATCGTGTGCGGCGACTCGCACACGTCGACGCACGGTGCGTTCGGCTCGATCGCCTTCGGCATCGGCACCAGTGAGGTCGAGCACGTCCTCGCCACCCAGACGCTGCCGCAGGCCAAGCCGAAGGTGATGGCCGTCGACGTCGTCGGCGACCTGCCGGACGACGCGACCGCCAAGGATCTGATCCTCGCGCTCATCGCACAGGAGACCACAGGCGGCGGCCAGGGCTACATCGTCGAATACCGCGGCGACGCCATCCGCAAGCTGTCCATGGAAGCCCGCATGACGATCTGCAACATGTCGATCGAGTGGGGCGCCAAGGCCGGCCTGATCGCACCGGACGAGACCACGTACGCCTACTTGGAGGGCCGCCCGAACGCACCGAAGGGCGCGGCGTGGAACGCGGCCGTGGCGTACTGGAACAGCCTGGTCACCGATGACGACGCCGTCTTCGACAAGGTCGTGACGTTGGGCATCTCGAACCTCGGCCCATTCGTCACCTGGGGCACCAACCCCGGGCAGGGCGTGCCGCTGACGCAGAGCGTCCCGGACCCCGCTTCGTTCGACGACCCCAACGAGCGCATTGCCGCTGAGCGCGCGCTCGAGTACATGGGCCTGACCGCCGGCACCCCGATGAAGGAGGTGAAGGTCGACACGGTCTTCATCGGCTCGTGCACCAACGGGCGCATCGAGGACCTGCGGACGGCCGCTGGTTTGATCAAGGGCCGCAAGGTCGCTGACAACACGCGCATCCTCGTGGTCCCAGGGTCGGTCCGGGTACGCCTGCAGGCCGAGGAAGAGGGCCTGGATGTCATCTTCAAGGAGGCCGGCGCGGAATGGCGCGGCGCCGGATGCTCGATGTGCCTGGGCATGAACCCAGACCAGCTGACGCCGGGTGAGCGCAGCGCTTCGACGTCCAACCGCAACTTCGAGGGGCGCCAGGGCAAGGGCGGCCGCACCCACCTGGTGTCGCCGCAGGTGGCGGTAGCCACCGGCGTCCTGGGCCACCTAGCCAGCCCGGCCGACTTGGAGATTTCGACAAGCTCAATCCAAGGGAGCTCCGATGTCTGAAAAGTTCACGACCCATACCGGGATCGGTGCCCCGCTGCGACGCAGCAACGTCGACACCGACCAGATCATCCCGGCGGTCTACCTCAAGCGTGTGACGCGCTCGGGCTTCGAGGACGGCCTGTTCTCGGCCTGGCGGCAGGATCCGGACTTCGTCCTCAATCGAGACGGATTCAAGGACGCAACCGTTCTGGTCGCGGGCCCGGACTTCGGTACGGGATCTTCGCGCGAGCACGCCGTGTGGGCCCTGCAGAACTACGGCTTCAAGGTGGTCCTCTCGGCGCGATTTGCCGACATCTTCCGCACCAACTCCGGCAAGGCGGGCCTGCTCGCCGCCGAGGTCGACGCGAAGACCATCGAGCGGCTGTGGGACTACCTGGAGGCAAATCCGGGCGCGACCATCGGCGTCGACCTGGAGAGCCGGACGCTGCGTGCCGGTGAGGGTGAGGAGGCGATTGAGGATTCGTTCCAGATCGACGACTACACGCGCTGGCGCCTGCTGGAAGGCCTCGACGACATCGGCATCACGCTGTCGCACGAGGACGACATCGAGGCCTACGAGAACCGACGCCTCTCGTTCAAGCCGGCCACCTTGTAGCGATGACGTTCATCGAGCGTTCCTCGCGGGTATCCGCACCGGCAGCGGACGTCTGGGCGCGAGTCGTCACGCCCGAGGGCATCAACGACGAGTTCTGGCCGTGGCTTACCATGTCGATGCCGAAGAGCGCGTCGGATGTGTCGATCGACACGCTCGAGCTCGGGAAGCCGGTGGGACGCTCGTGGATCCGGTTGTTCGGGGTGCTACCGGTCGACTACGACGACCTGACCATCGTGGACGTTGAACCCGGCCGTCGCTTCCTTGAGCAGTCGCGCCTGTTTAGCGCGCCGAAGTGGCAGCACGAACGCATCGTCGAGCCTGTCGACGCCGCCGTCAGCCGCATCACCGACCGTCTTACGTTCACTCCGCGACGAGGTTTCGGCCTCCTCGGCCCGCGCATGATCCAGTTGATCTTCTGGTACCGGCATCGGCGGTTGGTGCGCTACTTCACCAGATCCTGACGCCGGTGACGCCCGAGTCACCGGTGTCGACGTGGACGCGTTGGCCGGGCCGCAGGTGCCGGATGTACTCGGCCAGCGTCTCACCCGCGAACTCGAGCGATTCGCCCTGATCGGTGACGATCGTCCCCGACCGGGTGGCTTCGTCGTACGACGCGACCGTGGCTTGCATGGTCTGAGACTAACGAGCATCGCTAGGCTCATGGCATGAGCCGGCGCGAGAAGGTACCAGGGACGACTCGTGCGCTGGAGGCGTTGCTGCGGCCGCCGTTGGCGCTCATCACCAAGCGCGACTACCGCGGCCTGGAGAACCTTCCCAAGACGGGCGGCTTCATTTTCGCGGCGAACCACAATTCGCATGTCGACCCGATCCTGTTGGCCCGCTTCGTGCTCGACGTCGGTTATGTGCCGCGGTACCTCGCCAAGGACGGACTGTTCACGCACAAGTTCACCGGGCCGATTCTGCGGGGCGCCGACCAGATTCCGGTCGCGCGCTACTCCGGTAGCGCGGGAGACGCCCTCGGACCGACCGAGGAGGCACTTCGCGCGGGAAAACCCGTGATCATTTATCCCGAGGGGACGATCACCCGTGATCCCGAGGCCTGGCCGATGAGCGGCCGCACCGGCGCCGTCCGAGCCGCGCTCGCGGCTGGGGTGCCGCTCATCCCGGTCTGCCAGAGCGGCGCGCAGGACATCCTCTGGCCCTACACGAAAAGGCTGCACCTGCTTCCACGCACCACGCACCACGTCTGGGTCGGACCGCCGATGGACCTTTCCATGTACGAGGGCAGGCCGATCACCGAGGAGATCCTGCACGAAGCCACGGACCGGCTCATGGACATCCTCACCGACATGATGAGCGAGATGCGCGGCATCAAGCCAACGGGGCCGCGCATCGACGTCCACAAGGTCAAGAAGGTGACCAAGCTGGGCGAGGACAACTCCTGATGGCGCGTGTCGCCGTCATGGGCGCGGGATCGTGGGGAACAGCGTTTGCGCTGGTCCTGGCTGACGCCGGCAACGAGGTGACGATGTGGGGTCGCCGGCAGGAGCTGTGTGACGAGATCTCCACCAAACACGAGAACACGGACTACCTGCCTGGGATCGCGCTGCCCCGCGTCATCCGAGCCACCAGTGACCCGGCCGAGGCGCTGGACGGTGCCGACGTGGTGGTGCTCGCTGTCCCTTCCCAGCAACTGCGCTCCAACCTGGACGGCTGGGGTGCCCATGTCCCGGCCGGTGCGCCGCTGGTGAGCCTCATGAAGGGCATCGAGCTGGGCACGCACAAGCGCATGAGTGAGGTCATCGCCGAACTGACCGGCGCTGGCCCGGACTCCATAGCCGTAGTTACCGGCCCGAACCTGGCCAAGGAGATCGCGATGCGCGAACCGGCGGCCAGCGTCGTCGCGTGCGAGGACCTCGCCGTGGCCGAGTACCTGCAGAAGCTGTGCCACACCGGCGCATTCCGTCCCTACACGCTCACCGACGTGGTCGGCGCCGAACTGGGAGGCGCGGTCAAGAACGTGATCGCGCTGGCAGTGGGTGTCGCCATCGGACTCGGGT
>DATLCL010000167.1:0-10731 GCA_035526415.1 Aeromicrobium sp. | reverse complement strand
CGCCGAAGAGATCGGTCCCGTGGGCGTCGCGATCCTGCGCGGGCTCAAGGCGACGGTCGACCCGGCTGGCGTCCTCAACCCCGGCGTGCTGATTCCGTGAGCGAGTTCCTCTTCGTCGTCAACCCGATCTCCGGCGGTGGCCAGGCTCCCGGATCGGCCGCGGCGGTCGCCACGCTGCTACGAGGTCAGGGACACGGCGTGCGGATCGAAACCACGCAGTCGGCGGACGAGGTGGCGCCCATAGTGGCCGAGGCGACCGCGGCCGGCGGCGTCGTCGTGTCGGTGGGCGGTGACGGAATGTTGGCTTCGCTCGCCGGTGTTGTCTCGTCGAACAGCGGCGTGCTGGGCATCGTTCCAGCCGGTCGCGGCAACGACTTCGCGCGCATGCTGGGGCTCTCGGCGGCGCCGGAGGCCGTGGCGGCCACGCTCGTGGGCCCGACCAGGCAGGTCGACCTGCTTCAGGTCACCTTGCCGTCGGGCGAGATTCGGATGGTCGCCGGTTCGGCGTACTTCGGCTTAGACGCCATCGCCGGCGAGTATGTCGAAAAGCTGCGCCGCTGGCCCAACGGAATGCAGTACCCGACGGCGGCACTGCTGGCGATCGCCCGCTACCGGCCATCGAGGTTCACCCTCCGCATCGACGGCAACCCGCTGGAGGTGGTGGGCAGCTCGGTGATCGTTGCCAACTCGGCCTACTACGGCAAAGGCATGAAGGTTGCGCCCGCAGCCAGCGTCAGCGACGGACTTCTCGACGTCATTGCGTTCGCCGCTCCCAACCGCAGGGCCCTGCTCCGGGCGTTCCGCAAGGTGTATGACGGTGGCCATGTCGATCTTCCCGGCGTGCATGCGCTGCGTGGCACGCGCGTCGAGCTCAATGCGGAGCCCGACGTTCCGTTCGCCGGGGACGGCGAGCTGCTCGGTCGAGTGCCGTTGCCGGGCCAGCCGCCGGTCGTCGTCGAGATCCTGCCGGCGGGCCTGAGCATCTTGGCTCCGCTGCCGGGCTGAGATCGCAATCAGGCGCCATCGCCCATGCGCAAGCATGCGGCCGAAGCCGCGCCTGGTGAGCCGTGAACCGGCGAGATCAACTCAACGAAACGCTGGCACCTGCCTGGACGGTGCCGGGCGTCTCCAAGACTGCGTAGACGCCGGCGCAGGGGTAGCGGGCGCCTTCGACCACTTCCAAGCGGTTGTTCTTGATTAGCGTGCGAAGCACAGTTCCTTCGGCGGGCAGGTCGTCACCCTGAGCCAGAGTCGTCATCACGCACCGCGGGTCCGGCATCGCGATGCTCAGCGCGGTTCCGCCTTCAATCGAGATAGTTCGGCCAACCCATTCGTTCTCGACAAACCCGGTCGCATCCGTGTCGACCACGATGTTCATGCGAAACCGGCGCACATCGAAGTCGGTCCCGGGCGCCAGCTCGCTGAGCCGTTCGAGGGTTGACGTGGTGATCAGCGAAAGCGGGAACAGATCAAAGAACGCACTGGCAGCAACCGGTGAGGGAGCCCCGATCCCGGCGAAGAATGCTGCCCCCAGCTTCGTCTCCTCGACGGTGTCGCGATGTCCAGCTGGGTCGGCGCCTTCGATGTCGGGGTGGTACTGGTCAATGGTGAAGTCCGACGGCGCGGCCCGGCTCAGCCTGACCTTGCGGCCAAAGAAGCGCGACAGCGCATCGTCGCAGTCGGCGTCGTCGCTGCGAATTGTCAGGCCATCACCGAGCGTGATGACGACCGCTGGCGGCTCCGCTCCGGTGACCGGCGCTGCGGCGAAGGCCGCGCGACACGAAAGCAGGTTCGGGAAGAGTCGCGCGCTCTTGGCACTGACCACCTTGCCGGACTCCACGTCGACCAGTGCATAGGCGCGGTCGCCGGGGATGCCGTCCGCGGTGACGTCTGCCGTCGAGAGTTGCTCGCCTTGCATGGACTTGACCGGGAATCGCCACAGGGCCGAGACGCGCCCCACAACTTCGTCCATCGCCGAGCCTTCTTTCACGCCTTGGCCCGATATTCCCACCGGGCCCGCATCTACGCCAGATCAGCCTTGTGAACGGTCGGCGGATTCTTCAGGCGCTGAGCGTCTTGACGTACTTCGTCGTGTCCCGGAAGAGGCTGTGGAAGATCGCGGACGTGATCACGCCGCCCGCCCTGCCGAACAACGTGGGTTCGGCGGCGAGCTTCCAGGTGAAGCGGCACGAGTTGGGGCCGGTGGGTGTGAGCTCGTAGTACTCGCCGAACCGCCGGAACAACGGGATGTTGGAGCGGGTGAAGTGGAACGCGAAGCGGACCCCCTCCTCCCAGAGGAAGAAGTGCTCGTCCGCCTGAATCGTCCCGAGCACGCTGACGTGGCGGGTCGTCCCGACCCCGAACGGCCGCGGTGACGTCCACCTGATCTTCAGCCCGCGGCACCAGTGCAGCGGGTTGTCGACCAAGTCAGGCCAGAACTGCTCGGCCGGCACGTTGATGTCCCACTGGGCCTGGTACACCGCCGGTGCCGAATCGAAGAACGCAAGGTCGATGGGTTCGGTGCGTGGCATGTGGGGCGGCCTCATTCCGGTCGGGCGGGGCCGTGCGATCTCCCCAAGCCTGAATGTCTACCGTAGTCGGTGTGGACCGCACCCTGTTTGAGCCCGAGCACGACACCTACCGCAAGAGCGTGCGCACGTTCATCGATCGGGAAGTCGTCCCGAACTACGACCAGTGGGAGAAGGACGGCATCGTGCCGCGGTCTCTCTTCACCGGTCTCGGCGAGCTCGGCATCTTCGCCTCGGTGCCGGAGGAGTACGGGGGAGCGGGTGTCAACGACTTCCGGTACAACTCGGTGGTCCTTGAGGAGTCGGCATATGCCGGTGTGGGACCGGCGTTCGTCGGGCCGACTCTGCAATCTGACATCTGCATGCCATACCTCCTGGAACTGACGACCGACGATCAGAAGGCACGCTGGTTGCCGAAGGTGGCGACGGGTGAGTCGATCGTCGCCATCGCCATGACGGAGCCGGGCGCCGGCTCTGACCTCTCCGGCATCCGGACCAAAGCCGTCCGTGACGGTGACCACTACGTCGTCGACGGCGCCAAGACGTTCATCACCAACGGCATCAATGCCGACCTCGTCATCACCGCGGTGCGCACCGGCGACCACCCGCACAAGGGCCTGTCGCTGCTGGTCATCGAGGAGGGCACAGCGGGCTTTTCCCGCGGCCGGAACCTCGACAAGGTCGGCATGCATGTGCAGGACACTGCCGAGCTGATCTTCGAGGGTTGCCGCGTGCCGGCTGCCAACCTCCTCGGCAAGGAGGGTGAGGGATTCTTCGGCCTGACCAACAATCTCCCGCAAGAGCGGTTGTCCATCGCCGTCCTGGCCATCGCAGGTGCTCATCAGGCCGTCGAGTGGACCAAGCAGTACGTCCGCGACCGGAAGGCCTTCGGCAACCCTCTCGGGTCGCTGCAGACGGTCAAGCACCGCCTCGCTGATCTGGTCACCGAAGTCGAGATCACCCAGGTCTACATCGACCAGTGCGTCCTTGCCCTCAACGACGGGAAACTGAGCGTGGCCGACGCCGCCAAGGCAAAGCTGTGGGCGACCGAGGTGCAGGGGCGGGTCGTCGACGCGTGCGTGCAGCTGCACGGCGGCTACGGCTACATGCTCGAGTACCCGATCGCCCGCGCCTACGTCGACAACCGTATCCAGCGGATCTACGGCGGTGCGTCGGAGATCATGCGCGAGATCATCGGCCGCTCGCTCAAGCTGGGGTAGGGCCAGCGTCGGATTGCGCTGCGAACTGCGCCCGGTCCATCGCGAAGAAGCAGCGGCTGCCGGGGTGCTCGGTCTGGGACCACAGCTCATCGCGGGCCGGCCAGTACGTGATGTCCTCCGGACCGATCGGCAGGGCTTGCGGGTACCTGCGGAACTCGCCGGGCGTGCCCACCTGCAGCTGGCCGAGCGCGGATGGGCCACGCGACTGCGTCACGTACCAGGTGCCGCGCACCGTGACCGCCCCCTGCATGTGTGAGAGGCCGCGATCGTCGAACAGCGACGGCGCGGACGCTCCAGCCGCCTCGGTTGTCAGGTGGTCGTCATCGATCTGGAACCGGGCGAGCCGCGTCGGCATCGCGTCCCTGCCGTACTCGCCGGCGACGATCTCCGGGGGAGAGACACTGCGGTCCAGCGACAGAAATGAATAGCGCATGTCGCCGGCAGCGGCGTTGTAGGCGAAGCGGACCGGCAACACGTAATGGTGGCCGAGGGTGGCCCGCGACGGCGGCACCTTGAGGATGTCCTGCATCCGGCAGGTGAAGATGCCGCGCCGTGCTCCGGCGACGTGTAGGTACGACGGGCCGTACCAGACGAGTCCACCGGCGTGCACGCGCAGCGGCCGGAAGATCGCGCGCCCACGCCACATCAGCGGCCGAACCAGCAGGACGTGTCGGTAGCGCAGCGTGGCAAGGTCGACAACGGCGATCCGGCTGGCAACCGTCAGCCCGACGCGGTTCTTGGCGTACGCGCTGGTCACGATGACGCCCTGGTCCGCGCTGACGTCGGTGGACCACGTGATTCCTTGCGGCCACCACCGCGAATCCCAGTTGTCGCGCTCCTCCCAGGCGTACGCGCGGGTGACCGCTGAGCCCTCAGCGGTCACCGGGCGAGCCTGCCGGCTGAGGTTGGCGATGACGCCTTCCACGCCGACGGCTCCGTCGAATCGTTCGGTCAGGGCATCGATCTCCGCGGCGTTTTCTTCGGTGCGGCGAAGCTCGATGCGAGGAGCGACTCGGGCCATGGCGTCACTGTGCCAGACGGCTGTGGCGCCTTGGCGGGAACTCAGGCGCGTGCGGACTCGACGATGTGGAGCAACTCTGCGGCGGCCTGTTCCATCGCCTCGGTCGAGCGTTGGGCCAAGCTGACGATGACTGCGCCCTCGATCGCCGACAGGATCAGCGACGCCAGCGCACCGGCGCGCGCCGGGGGGACGCCCGACGTCAACAGCATCTTCTCGATCGATCCGGTCCACGTCGTGAAGCCGCGCCCGGCGTGGGCCCGGGCGCCTTCGGTCTCGTCGCCGGACAGCGCGGCGGCGGCAACTGGGCATCCGGCGGAGTAGTCGGTGGCCTCGACCTGGTCGCGCCAGTAGGCCAGCATCGCCGGGATCGCTTCTGTGGCATCCAGGTTCTCGAGGAGGGCGAAGGCCGTCTCGTATTCCTCGCAAGCCGTCGCGGTCGCCTCTTCGATCAGCTGTGCCTTGCCGCCAGGGAAGTAGTGATACAGCGAACCGCGCGGGGCGCCGGCGTCGGCGATGGCTTCCAGCATCGAAGTGGCGGCGACGCCGTGCCGTCGCATCCGCTCCTTGGCGCTCTCGACGACTCGTGCGCGAGTCTCGGTTCCGGCCCTACTCATGGCACGTCACTTCGCCCGGCCACTCACGCGGACGGCGTCGACGCCGTGCTTGAACATGTAGGTGGCGACGTTGATGGACGGGTGCCGGTTTGGCTTCGGCTCCTTGCCGTTGCCGATCCGCCACATGTTGACCGTGTAGAACGTCAGCTCGGTCACGCTGTCGATCAGCCGGATGCCGGTTTGGCGCACCCTGACGGTGGCGCGGTCGAGGGAGCCGTCCAGAAGCGCTCCGGGGACGTCCGGCTCGAGGGTGAGCGGACGACCGAGGCCGATGAGGTCGATGCCACCGCTGGCCACGGCGTCGTTCATCGCCTCGACGGTGCGGAAGCCACCGGTGAGCATCAGTGGGAGGTCGGGATGCGCTGCGCGGACGCGTAGCGCGTAGTTGAGGAAGTAGGCCTCGCGCTTGCGGGTGCTCTCCCGGAGGCTGTCGTCCAGGCCCATCATCGCCGCCGACGAGTATGTGCCGCCGGACACCTCCAGCAGGTCTATGCCGGCTTCGACGAGCGCATCGACGACCTCGAGCGACTCGTCCTCGCTGAAGCCGCCGCGCTGGAAGTCGGCCGAGTTGAGCTTGATGGAGAGCACCTTGTCCCCGATCGCTGATCGCATGGCTTTGACCACTTCGAGCACGAACCGCCGCCGCTTCTCCGGTGTGCCGCCCCACTCGTCGGTGCGCTGGTTGGACAGGGGTGAGAGGAACTGGCTCACCAGATAGCCGTGGGCGCCGTGGATCTGGACGCCGTCGAATCCGGCCGCAGTCACGACGCGAGCCGTGGTCGCGAAGCGCTGGATGATCTCCTCGATCTCCTCGCCGGTGAGGGCCCGTGGCGTGGCGAAGGAGCCGGCCATGCCCGGGACCTGGACGGCTGACGGCGCGACCGGCTTGGGCACGAGGCTCCGCGGCGTCTGCCGGCCGGGGTGGTTGATCTGCACCAGGCCGACCGCCCCACCGGACTTCACGATCGAGGCCCATTCGGCGAGGTCGTCGAAATGTCTTTCGTCTTCGACCACGACGTTGCCCGGCTCACCGATGTAGCGCTGATCCACCATGACATTGCCGGTGATCGTCAGGCCTTCGCCGTTGTTGGCCCAGCGGCGGTACAGCGTCTTGATCTCATCGCCGGGCGCAAACCCAGGGGAGGAGAGGCACTCGCTCAACGCGGCCTTGGCGATGCGGTTGGGCAGGACTGTGCCGTTGGGCAGCGTCAGCGGTTGCGTGAGCGCGGTGACATCGGGCTTCGTGGCGGTGATGGTCGTGGTCGTCATGGCGGACAAACTATGCAGGACTGCATAAGTCTGTCAAAGGAGTGAGACCGACGTCACTCCCGTTCCCAGTCCTGGCAATCGTCGGTCTCGAACCAGTCGCCGTCGCGCAGCGTCACCGAGGCAGCGGTCTTCGTTGAGTCCTCACTGATCTTGTCGTCGCCGAACTCATCCTCCGAGATCGTGTACTCGCACTCGTACAACGGATCGGTCGGGCCGTCGGTGCGGTAGGTCCCCTCCCGGACGTCGGTGCCGATGAGGACGCGGTCGTTGCCGTCGATCTCGGTTTCGGTCGCCGAATCCGTGGGCGTCGGGGTGGGCGTCGGAGTCGCGGAGGCGCGGCGATCGAGTTCGTCTTCCCTCTGGTCCAAGACCTGCTGGCGCTCGTCGAGCTCGGCCTGCCGGTCTTCCAACCGCTGGCGGAGCGCGTCGACGTCGCTGCTGTCGGCGTTCACTGCGGGCGGGATGGGGTCGGAGGTGCCCGGAGGGTCAATGTGGGAGCGCCCGCCGATGCCCATGCCCAGGAAGAAGGCCGCGAGTCCGACGACAGTCGCAGTCAACCAGATGCGGCGGTTGTCGCCGTCATCGTCCTCGATCTCTTCTTCGACGGTCTTGGGATAGCTGATGGTGCGGGCCGGGCGGTGGACGACCGTGGTCCCCTCCGACGATGCCGGCACGGCCTCCTGCGCCGTGAGGAGGGCGGTCTCCGACGCGTAGCGTTCAAGGGGATTGCGGATCTGCGACTCATCCGCACTGTCAGCAACCTCGGCGGCATCGTCCTCAACGTGCTTGGCGGCGTACGTCGGTGCGCCGTTGTTGCCGGTGACTTCGGCAGGTGCCGATGCGGGCGGAGCGTCCGCCGAGGAGCCGCTCTCCCGGACATGGTCGGTCCACCGTTCGCCGTCCCACCACCGGACGGTTCCATGGATATCCGGATACCAGCCGGCCGGGATGTCGTCTGCCATGGGCTCCCCTCGCTCAGGCCCCAGCGGAAACCCTACCGGCGATTCCGCGAAGTTACCTGTGAGTCAACTGTCGATATTGTTGAAAATATGGACGGTGCTCACCTGCCGGGGCAGGCCGGTGGAGTGGAGCACGCCGGCCGAACGGTGCGGCGTCCGACCGGGCCATGGACGCCGGCCGTACACGAGTTCCTGCGGTATCTCGCCGCGGCGGGACTGAGAGGCGTGCCGGAGGTGCACGGCGTGGAGGGCGACCGCGAGGTACTCACCTATGTCACCGGTCGGAGTGTCCCGGTCGACCGGGAGATCGTGCTGGACGACGTGATGGTTGAGGCCGTCGCGTGGCTGCGGGACTTTCATGACATCGCTGACGGCTACCGACCCGACGGTCCCCGCACGTGGCGGTCGGGTGAGGCCGAGCTCGATGACGAATCGATCATCTGCCACAACGACCCCGGGACGTACAACTGGATCGTCGAGGGCGGGCATTTCGTGGCGATGATCGACTGGGACATGGCCGGTCCGGGCCGCCCCATCGACGATCTCGGCTTCCTGGCGTGGACAGCGATCCCGTTCAACCGTCCCGAGGTGCTGGACGAGGTGGGCGATGACGAGGTACTCCGGCGGCTCGACCTGCTGGTCGACACCTACGCCGAGTGGGGACCGCTGACTGTCCTGCGGGCGGTGGCCGAGCGGATGGAGCTCGCGTGCACTCGCATAGCCGCTGGTCAGGAACGTGGCGACGTTGCGATGATCAACTTGGGTCAGGCCGGCGAGCCCGAACGCACGCGTGAGCGGCTGGAGGCGTTCAACGACCGACGCGAGCGATGGGAGTCACGGTTATGAGCACCATTCAGTTTGCCGCCGAAGAAGACGCGGCCGAGCTGATCCGCGAACTCAAGGGTGAAGGGTTCTCGGCGAACCTGAGGCAGGTGTCCGACCAGTTGTGGGAGCTCGACGTCGATCCCTGGGACGAGCGGGTCGTCGCCATGGTCGACGTCTATGGCGGCTGGCTGCCGGGGGATCCCCATCGGCCCGACGGGCAGTAGCCCTAACTCTGCAAATGCTCGGCGAAGAACGCCATCTGCGCCTCGGCCAGCCCGGCCGCGACCGACTCCTGCGATGCCATGTGCGTGATGCCGGATAGCGGAAGCACCGCGTGGGGCCGGCCGGCCGCGAGGAGCGCGGCGGACAGTTGAAGCGTGTGCGCGGCGAAGACGTTGTCGTCGGCCAAGCCGTGCACCAGGAGAAGCGGACGCGTTAGTTCAGGCGCAAGCGGGATCAACGATGTCGCGTCGTAGGCACCGCCGTTGTCGCGCGGATGCCCCAGATAGCGCTCGGTGTACGCGGTGTCGTACAGCCGCCATTCCGTGACCGGCGCCCCCGCCACCGCCGCGTGGAAGACATCCGGGCGGCGAAGCACCGCGAGGGCCGCGAGATAGCCGCCGAACGACCAGCCGACGATGCCGACGCGGCTGGGGTCGACGTCGTTCGGGTGCGCATCGATGACCGTCTGGAGTGCCGCGACCTGGTCGTCGAGGACCGGCGTCGCGAGATCGTTCAGGACCGCACGCTCCCACTGTGGATCGCGTCCCGGCGTTCCGCGGCCGTCGGCCACGACCACGCAATAGCCCTGATTCGCCATCCACTGCGGCTCGAGGAACATCCGCGATGACGCGAGGACGCGTTGGGCGTGCGGGCCACCGTAAGGGTTCATCAGGACGGGCAAGCGTCGCGACCCGGGTTCGTGACCTTCGGGAAACAGCACGGCGGTACGGAGTTCGGTGGCGCCGGCCCGCAGTAGTTCGACTGACGGCTGGAACGGCGGGTCCGCGCTCACGACCGGGATCTCGTGGGCGGCGCCGCGCGACTCCACCCGGATGGACGTCGTCGCGGTCGCGAGGTCCGACCGGACGATGACGGTCGTCGTCCCACCGACCACTGCGCTGTGCACGGCGCTTCCGGAGGTCAGCGTCTCGGTCGATCCGTCGTAGCCGAAGCGGACGAGCTGGATCTCGGTGGGTTCGGTCGACGCCAGCGCGAGGACGGCGTCGTCGCCGGCGCTGACGAGCTGGCGAACCTGCCACGCAGTGTCGCTGAGGGGGATGCCGTCGATGACGACCTGTCTGCGCTCGTCGGTGTCCTCAAGCGATACCAGCCGGCCGCCGGAAGCCAAGCGCGGCGCGGACGTGACGTCGATCCAGGCCGGGTCAGCGAGCTCACGCACGAGTGTCGTCATCCCCGATGTCACATCTACCGAACGGACTTCGGCACGCTTCTGGTCGCGGCTCAGCACCTGGATGACCGGGTTCCCGTACTCGGTCCACGTGACTGAGCTCAGGTATTCAAAGGCCGAGCGGTCCCAGGCGACCTCGGTACGGCTCCCGTCCAGCAGGACATGCCAGAGACTCACCTCCGCGTTGGCCGTCCCGGCTGCGGGGTAGCGCTGCGGCGTCGGCGGTGAGGCCGGGTCCGCCGGATTGCCGATGTGCCAGATGTCGACCGCAGCCTCGTCGAACCGCTCGACCAGCAGCGATTTTCCGTCCGGCGCCCACCAGAATCCGCGATATCGGTCGAGCTCCTCGGCTGCAATGAACTCGGCGAGCCCCCACGACTCGGTGGGCGATTCCGGCCTCACGAGTGCGCGATCGTCAGCGCCGTTCACCGCGATAACGCGCAGTTCCCGGTCGGCGACGTAGGCGATGTGGCGTCCGGTGGGGTCGACGCGCGGGTCGATGGCCCCGGCCTTCGTCGGCAGTGGCGTTGTCGCCCGGGCGCCGAGATGGACGCCCCAGACTTCGCCGGACAGGACGAAGGCGGCCCAGCGGCCAGTGTCGTCAACGGAGAAGTCCACGATGCCGGCGCCGCTCACTCGGCTGCGTTCGCGGCGGGCGCGTTCGCCTGGCGGGAGCGATTCGGTGTCGTCGGGCCGGCCGCCCCGCAGTTGGCGCGGATCGGCGAGCACCGTCTCGGTTCCACTGGTGACTTCGAACTCGAAAAGGAGGCCGGTGTTCGTCACTCCGTCGGGCGTGCGGAGGTACCAAACCTTCAACCCGTCGGCGGCCACGGTGAGGTTGCGCGGGATGCCCAGCGTGAACCTGGCCGTGCGCGCCGCCAGGC
>DATLCL010000162.1:0-4897 GCA_035526415.1 Aeromicrobium sp. | reverse complement strand
GGTCGGGAGACCTGCATCTCGAAGCCCTCGCGGCGCATCTGCTCGATGAGCACCGCCAGCTGGAGCTCGCCGCGTCCGCGAACCTCGAAGGTCTCAGGCGAGTCCGTCGGCCGGACCTCAATGGAGACATTGCCCAGGACCTCGCGCTCGAGCCGTGCCTTGATCTGGCGCGACGTCAGCAGGTTGCCGTCACGGCCCGATAGCGGCGATGTATTTACGCCGATCGTCATCGACAGGGTCGGCTCATCGACGTCCAGCCGGGGCAGCGGCCGCGGATCCTGCGGGTCGGTGAGCGTGTCGCCGATCGTGACCTCAGGCAGCCCGGCGACGGCGACGATCTCACCGGGTCCGGCCTCAGTGATGTCCTCGCGCTCAATGCCTCGCGCCGTCGTCAGGCTGGTCACAGTCCCGGTCATCGTGACGGTGCGACCTGGCTCCACGTTGCCGTCGGTCGTGTCCGCCTCCTCGCGGACGACGGTGATGCGCTGGCCCATGCGGATGGTGCCGTTCCAGAGCCGGCCAACGGCCATCCGGCCGACGTATTCGTTGGCAGACAGGTTGGTCACCAGAAGTTGGAGGGAGTGGCCAGGCTGGTAGGTCGGCGCCGGCGTGTGGTCGACCAGCAGGTCGAGCAGCGGGCGCAAGTCGGTGCCCTGCTTAGCGAGATCCAGGGTCGCGGTACCCAGCTTGGCATTCGTGTAGACGATCGGAAACTCGATCTGGCGGTCGGTCGCGCCGAGGTCCATGAACAGCTCGTAAACAGCATCGACAACCGCGGCCGGCTGTGCATCCGTGCGGTCGATCTTGTTGATCGCCACGACCACCGGGAGGTGGCGCGCCATCGCCTTCTGCAGCACGTAGCGCGTCTGCGGCAGTGGTCCCTCGGCGGCGTCCACGAGTAGGAGGACCGAGTCGACCATGAGCAGGCTGCGTTCGACCTCGCCGCCAAAGTCGGCGTGACCGGGAGTGTCGACGATGTTCAGTCGCACGTCGCCGTGCTGGACGCCAGTTTGCTTGGCGAGGATCGTGATGCCCTTCTCGCGCTCAAGATCGCCCGAGTCCATGACGCGGTCGGCGACCACCTGGTTGGCCCGGAACGCGCCGGTCTGGCGCAGCATGGCGTCGACGAGCGTGGTCTTGCCGTGGTCGACGTGAGCGACGATCGCGACGTTGCGCAGGTCGTCGCGCGTGGCGAGTTTCTGAGAGGCAGGCGTCAACGCCTGTGCCGAGGTTGTCATGGGAGCTTCGATTGTCCCACGAAGCCCGCTTCGGTGGGCTCGTTAGCATCTGCTGGTGACTGTTGCTGCCGTGATCCTGCATGCCCGCGTCGAGGGCGCCCTGGCCGACGCCGCTGGCCGCTCAGCCGCCCGACGGGTTGTGGAGTCTGCCTGGGCGGGGGGCGCGACGCCGATCGTGGTCGTGTCCTACGACTCAGCCACAGGTGAGCTGGCTGCTTCGCTGGCAGGTTCGCCTGCGGTTCTAGCCGAGCCAGCGCCGGTGGAGGTCGGACCTGTCGGCCAGATGTTGCGTGGCATTGCCGTGGCTGCCGCCACCGTCACTGAGACGGAGGCCGTCCTGATCTGGCCCGGCCGACTGACGTGGGTCGATGCCGAAACCGTCACTTCCCTGATCGAGGCGTTCGGCTCACGACGCGATGATCTCCTGCGGCCGAGGTACGAAGGTCAGGCGGGATGGCCCGTACTGGTGCCAGTTGCTGCGGTCCCCGCCATGGAGGCTATCGACCGCTCGTTGATGCCCGACGCGGTCATCGAAGCTCTGGCGCGGGTCGCCCCCGCCACATGGACAGTCGACACCGGGGATCCGGGCGTTATCCACGACATCGCGGAGCATCTCGATTCACTGCCTGTCTACCAGGGCCCGCCCGAGCCGGTCGCCGGTCGTGCACCGGAGTGGGGCGCTCCGGCCGCCGATATGGCCGACGATTCGCCACTCAGCGGCCCGGCTCTGGCGCCGTACTCGCAGGCGGCCCAAGAAGGCGACTGACCGGTTCGACAGAGTGGTCCGACTTCCAAGCTCCAAATCTTGTCACAGGCTTTGGGCTGAATACGACGAGCGTCTCCGCGCGCGGAGGCCCTGGTAGCGGACGCATAAGTCGGCGATAAGTGCGGGACGTCACCATCGAGGCTGTGACGGCAGAGGATGAGCGGCTCGGCCAACTCATACGGCTTTTGCGTCATCGCTCTGGGCGTACCCAGGCTCAACTCGCGCTGGCGGCAGCAGTCCCGCTGCGTGACCTGAAGCGAGTTGAAGACGGTCTGGCTGGCAACATCAAGCTCGGCCGTCTTCGGGATCTGCTTGCGGCATGCGATGGCCGCGGTCGCTTCGTCCCGTGGTGGAACGGTGCATCTGCGGATCGCCTACTGGACGAGAGACACGCCGGGCTCGTCGAGCGCGTCGTCACGGTGCTCAGGGCGCGGGGCTGGGAGGTAGACGTTGAAGTGTCGTTTTCCGAGTACGGCGAACGTGGCTCAATCGATGTTTTCGGGTTCAGACGAGATCGGTCGGCGATTGCCGTCTGCGAAGTAAAGAGCGCCATGGGCTCGCTGGAGGAGACGAACCGCGCCTTGGACGTCAAAGAGCGGCTGGCGCCGAAAATCGCGTTCAAGCGCCTCGGGTGGCGGCCAAGTGTGGTCGGTCGCTTTCTGATCCTGCCAAGGAACCGCACGATTCAGAGGGTCATCGCCGAGCACTCTTCAACGATGCTGTCGATCTACCCTGCGCGGAGCCGAGAGGTCCGGGCGTGGCTGCGCGAGCCGGCGACATCGGTGGGGGGCATCTGGTTTGTGTCAGATGGACCAGGCGCGACCGCGATGCAGCCGGACCGGCGTTAGGTTGTGTCAGCTAATCAACATTCAGCCACCTGGCGCAAACTGAGGCGATTCCGCCGCAACGCTGGGCGATATGCGTCCAAATGTCCCGAGACTACCGAGGGCGGGGCTAGGCGGGCTTGGCGGGTTCCTTGGTTTTTGGCGGGGCGAGCATCAGGGCCAGCTCGGCGAGCTGTGCGGGATCCACGGGCGACGGTGCGCCCAGCATCAGGTCGGACCCCGAGCCAGTCTTGGGGAACGCCTGGACCTCGCGGATGTTCTCCTGCGACGTGAGGAGGGCGATCCAACGGTCGATCCCCAGCGCGATGCCACCGTGCGGCGGCGGCCCGTACTCAAAGGCGTCGAGCATCGCGCCGAACTTGGCACGCTGGGCCTCAACGCTGTGCCCCTGCAGCAGGAATGAACGCTCGAGAAGGTCGTGGCGGTGGATTCGGATTGACCCGCCCCCCAGCTCCCAGCCGTTCAGCACCAGGTCGTGCTGTAGCGCCCGCGCGCGACCAGCCGGATCCCCCGCCGTCGGCACCGCGAAATCTCCTGAAGCAGTGACGAGCAGCTTCTCGTCCTCCGGCCGAACGCCCGAGAAGGGGTTGTGCGTGGCGTCCCAACGCCGGCCGTCGGCGTCCCACTTATACATGGGGAAGTCGTAGACCCACAGGTAGGACAGCTCGTTCGGGTCCGTCACCAGACCGAGGCGCGCGCCAAGCTCCGCGCGCAACTCCCCGAGGACCTCCTGAGCGACGATGTCCTGGTCGGCGACGATCAGCACCAGATCCCCGGGCGACGCGCCCGCCGCCTCCACGATTTGCTCGGCGCGTCCATCCCCCAGGAACTTCGCGATCGGCGAGGAAACAGCCCCGTCCGGCGCCACGGACATATGCACCAGCCCCTTGGCGCCGGCCCGCTTGGCACGCTCGGTGAGCTCATCGACAGCCGACCGTGAAGAACCGGCCATGCCCGTTGCCGCGAAGCCAAACACCCGCCCGCCGGACTCGATCGCTAAGTCGAACACGCCAAAGCCCGACCCGGTAACCACGGCGGCGAGGTCGTGCAGCTCCATCCCGAATCGGACATCGGGCTTGTCCGAGCCGTAACGGTCGATCGCCTCGCGATACGACAACCGCGGCCAGGGCACTGACCGGATGGGCCGCTCGGGCACCACCGCCCGGGTGACCTCGGTAACCATTGACTCAGTGAAGCTCATTACGTCTTCCTGGGAGACGAAGCTCATCTCCAGGTCGAGCTGCGTGAACTCAGGCCCGCGGTCGGCGCGTGCGTCTTCGTCGCGCATGCAGTGGGCAATCTGGAAATAGCGATCGAACCCGGCCACCATCAGCAGCTGCTTGAGCTGCTGCGGTGACTGTGGCAGCGCGTATATGTTGCCCGGCTGAAGTCGCGAGGGAACGATGAAGTCGCGCGCGCCCTCCGGCGTGGACTTGATCAGCAGCGGCGTCTCAACCTCGACGAAGCCGTTCGCATGGTGCACGTCGGAAAGGGCGCGCAAGAGCTTCGAGCGAAGCACGATGCGCCTGTTGATCTGCTCGCGCCGCAGGTCCAGGTAGCGGTACTTGAGCCGCAGCGTCTCGTCGGCATCAGCGGCATCGTTGATGGGGAACGGTGGCGTCTGCGCCACCGACAGGACCTCGACGGACGTGGCGCGAACCTCGATCTCGCCCGTGGCCAGCCTCGCGTTCTGAGTGCCGTCCCTGCGCCTGTCGACGCGTCCCCGGACGCGCAACACGAACTCGTTACGGACGCCACTCGCGGCGGCGTGCGCCTCGGCCGAGTCAGTCGCGTCGATCACCACCTGGGTGATGCCGTGGCGGTCACGCAGGTCGATGAAGATCAGCTGCCCGAGGTCGCGCCGCCGGTGCACCCAGCCAGCAAGGGAAACCTCCAGCCCATCGTCGGTCGGCCGCAGCTCACCGTTCGTGTGCGTGCGGTAGGCGGTGGCCAGCGGGGATTGCTTCTGATCGGTCATCGGGGCCGGAATGTTAATCGGAAAGGTCGGACTAGTCGGCGGGGTCGTCGCCATGCTTGTGGCTGCCATG
>DATLCL010000151.1:0-19613 GCA_035526415.1 Aeromicrobium sp. | reverse complement strand
CGAGGTCGTCGAAGGCAACCTTCGAACTGGACTCCCGGACCCACACCCGGACTCGGTCGCCACGCCCCACGAGTTGACGGGTCACATGCGAGCCGAGGAAGCCGCTGGCTCCCATCACGAGTTTCGTACCGCTCATGCGTGTCTCTCCTCGGTCGGGGTGACAGGATTTGAACCTGCGGCCTCATCGTCCCGAACGATGCGCGCTACCAAGCTGCGCCACACCCCGTGGCTGCGTGTTGCCCCCAAACATCGGCGCTGTTCAGGCAGGCAACCCGGCCGAGTCTATCCCAGTCAGCGTGAGCAGCGTCGCCTCGGGGCGGCAGGCAAATCGGACCGGCGCATAGGGCGAAGTTCCGGCGCCCGCCGACACATGCATCCACGACGGGTCATGCCCGTCGACGGCGTGCTGATGCAGCCCGCTCACCCGTCCGCGGTCGAGGTCACAGTTCGTGACGAGCGCCCCAAAGCCGGGCACACAGAGCTGTCCCCCGTGCGTGTGGCCGGCCAGGATCAGCGGGTAGCCCAGAGCGTTCCAGCGGTCGAGGATGCGCAGGTACGGGGCATGCGCGACGCCGATGGCCAGGTCGGCCGAGGAGTCGGCTGGCTCCGCGTCCAGGACGTCATAGCCGAGATGAGGGTCGTCGACGCCCACGAACGCGAGCCGTCGCCCATCGACATTCAGCGTGTCGTGCCGATTGGTCAGATCGACCCACCCGCGAGCGGTGAACGCCCGACGCATCTCCTCGAAGGGCAGGTCACGCGGGCGAGTTTCCCACCACGGCTTGTCGCCGCTTCCCTTGCCGGTACCGCCGAGCAGGTAGCGCACCGGATTCTTGAAGATCGGGGAGAAGTAGTCGTTCGACCCGAAGACGAAGACGCCGGGCAGATCCAGAAGGTCGCCGTAGGACTCCAGCACCGCTGGCAGGGCCTGCATGTGCGCGAGGTTGTCGCCGGTATTGACGACGAGGTCGGGTTCGGTGTCTGCGAGCGTACGCAGCCAAGCGCGCTTGGCCTCTTGCGTCGGGACGAGGTGGACGTCCGAGATGTGCAGGATGCGCAGCGGATCCGATCCGGAAGGCAGCACCGGAACCGTCACCTCGCGGACAATGAAGGCGCGTGCCTCGTACAGCGCCGCGTACGCGACGGCGGCTGCGCCGGCCGCCACCGCGCCGAGAGCCATCGTCCCCCAAGCACGCTTTGCGTGCAGGGAGGTACCCCCAGTGGTTCGCACCCCCCGAGCCTACGCGTGCGGGAATAGGGTGACAGGCGTGGCTGAACTGAAGGACAAGATCCGTGCGGACCTGACCGTCGCACTCAAGGCGCGTGACAGCCTGCGCGCCGGAACGCTGCGGATGGTCATCGCTGCCATCAGCAACGCCGAGGTCGCCGGCAAGGAGGCCCGCGAGCTGACGAACGACGACGTCATCGGCGTGCTCACCTCCGAATCGAAGAGGCGCCGCGAAGCTGCCGAGGCGTTCGACGCGGGAAACCGACCGGAACTCGCCGAGAAGGAACGAGCCGAGGCGGCCGTGCTTGCCGAGTACCTCCCAGAACCATTGACCGACGAGGAGATCGTCGCCATCGTCGCCGCCGCCATCGAGAAGACCGGCGCAGAGGGTCCGAGGGGAATCGGCCCGGTCATGGGTGTTGTGCAGCCGCAGGTCCGCGGGCGGGCCGACGGCGCGGCGGTCGCCGCGGAGGTCCGGCGCCAGCTCGGGGCCTGATCTCGATACAACCTCCTTAGGGGGTCTCGACCACCGGAGTCGGAGTTGAGTCGTCGTCACTGTGCGGTTCGTCCTCGGGCGGTGGGGCGAAGTCAGTCGGCGGCAGGTGCGCCGCGATGATCCCCATCGACTTCTTCCACATCGGGCCGGCCAGCGACGAGCCACCGACCTGGCTGAAGCTGATCGGCTTGCCCCGGAGCGTCGCGCCGGCCAGCGAGTGTGGGCGGCCGTGATCGTCGGCCCCGGCGATCATCGATGCCGCGACGAGGCTGGGTGTGTAGCCGACGTACCAGACCGCTCGGTTGCTGTTGGTCGTACCGGTCTTGGCCGCAGACGGGATGCTCAGGGCTGTGCCGTTCGCGTAGCCGAATCCACCCGGGCGCTGCAGCCCCTCGAGGATGTCGTTGATCTGGGCGGCAATCTTAGGCGGGAGCACGCGCCGGCACTCTTTGGTGTACGCCTTGACCACCTGGCCGTTCATGTCGAGGATTCGGTCCACCGGCTGTGGCTTGCAATAGATGCCGCCCGACGCCGGCACGGCGTACGCGGCGGCCATCGTCAGCGGACTGACATCGGTGACGCCGAGGGTGAACGGGCCGACCTGGTCGCGATCGGGGACCACGACGCCCATCGACTGGGCAGTCTGGACGACGTTGCACAGGCCGGTGTCACGCTCGAGCTGCGCGTAGTAGGTGTTCACCGACTTGCGCAACCCGTTGTACATGTTCATCTTGCCGCTGACCGTGGAGTTGGTGACCGGCCATGGGTCGATGACGACGCCGCCGGTGCATGTGCGGAAGGTGCGTCCGGGGATCGTGATGTGCTTGGCGGCGTTGTACGTCTTCCTGACCTTGATGCCCTTCTTGAGCGCGGCCGCCGTCGTGAACAACTTGAACGTCGAACCCGCCTGGAACCCAGCCGAATCGCCGTAAGCGGTCGGCACCGCGAAGTTGATGTACGACTGGCCGGCGTCGAGGTCTCGGCCCATCGGACGTGACTGCGCCAAACCGCGCACCTTGCCGGTACCGGGCTCGATGAGGGATTGGGCGCCGATCGCGCGGTCGGTCGGTGCCACCGTGGACGTGACCGCCTTGTGGATCGTGCGTTGCATCAGCGGGTCGATGGTCGATTCGATCGTGAGACCGCCGCGCTCCAGGACTGCTGCCCGCTCGGCCACGGTCTGGCCGAGGGCCGGCTCCTGGAGCAGGAAGCGGCGGACGTAGTCGCAGGCAAACGCGGCGTTGTTGGAAGCCGATGCGCAGCCGGCCTTGAAGGCGGTGATCTTCAGCCCCAGGGGTTCGGCCATCAGGCGTTGCGCGTCTGTCGGGCTGAGCTTGCCCTGCTCGGCCATCACCGCGAGCACCGTGTTCCGGCGCTGGGTCGCGCGTTCCGGGGCTCGCTTCGGGTCGTAGTAGGACGGGTTCTTGACGACGCCGGCCAATAGGGCGGCCTGTTCGGGTGTGAGGGCGGCCGCCGAGGTGGAGAACCAGTGGCGGGCAGCGGCGTCGATGCCGTAGGCGCCGTCGCCGTAGTAGGCGATGTTCAGGTAGCGCTCGAGGATGTCGTCCTTGGAGTGCGTCTTCTCGTACTCCGTGGCCAGCTTGAGTTCGCGGATCTTGCGGGCAATGGACGGCTCGGTCGCCGCCGCGATCTCCTTCTGTGTCCGTGCTTGCTGAACCAGAGTCAGCTTCACCAGTTGCTGCGTGATGGATGAGCCGCCTTGGGTCGGCCGTCCGGTCGCGTTGTTGACGACAGCGCGGATGGTCCCCTGGAGGTCGAGCGCCCCGTGGCTGTAGAAGCGGTTGTCCTCGATCGCGAGGATCGCCTTCTGCATGGTCGGGCTGATCTGCGAGAGCGGCACGTTTTGGCGATTCTCCCGGTAGAAGTACGCCATCTGCTTCTTGTCCGAGGACAGGACACGCGTCGTCTGCGCGGCCGGATTGTCGGCGAGATTGGCTGGAAGATCGACGATCGCCTGCGTCAGCCGGCTCATCGTGACCCCGGCGAAGGCGGTCACAGGCACGAGCATGGCGGCAAGGATCAGGCCAGCCAGAACGGACCAGCGAAAAAGTCCGAACAGGACCGTAACCCGGCTGGTCCGCATGCGGTCAGAATACGTGGGCCGCTCACCACGTCCGACGGACACGCGAGTGACCTTTTGGGACTGATGTTGCAGGTGCGCGCTAGTTCGAAAGGACTACACGGAACTACCCACGTGGGTCTGACGTGACGGCAGGGACGTATTTAGCGTGATTTACGTCGATTCTTCGGCCGCCACGCCGGTCGATTCCTCGGGAAGGTGTTCGACATGACATGGAACGCGAACTGGGCCGCCGCGGCAGCCTGTCAGGGTAATTCCGAGGCCCTCTTCGTCAAGGGCGCCGAGCAGAACCGCGCGAAACTCATTTGCGCGTCGTGCTCCGTCCGTGCTGAATGCCTGGCCGAAGCCCTCGACAACCGCATCGAGTGGGGCGTCTGGGGTGGCATGACCGAGCGGGAACGCCGCGCCTTGCTGCGCCGCCGCCCGAACGTCCAGACCTGGCGTTCGGTCCTTCAGTCCGCCGCTGTCAGCTGACCGACGCCCGCCAGGAGGGCACCGATCTCGCGCAGGCCGTCGAGATCGTGGATGTCGCTGGGTAACGCCGGTACCGCCACAGTCGGCACCTTGGGGTGCGCCGCGGTGAAGCGGGCAGCCACCTTCTCTTCCCGTTGCGAACGTCGCGTCCGCTCGGCGTGGACGAGCAGCAGCTCGGCCGTCGCCTTCGCGGCCTCCTCCGTGCGATCGCCCGCAAGCCGACGTGCACCGGACTCGGCATCCGCCGCGCTGATACTGCGACCGGCACGGGTGTGGAATCGGTTGACCACCAATCCGGCCAGCGGCATGCGCTCGCTGGTGAGTCGCTCGGCGAAATAGGCCGCCTCGCGGATGGCATCCGGCTCCGGAGCCGCGACGACCAGGAAGGCGGTTTCGTCCGCCTGCAGCAGCCGGTAGGTCGCTTCGGCGCGCTGCCGGAAGCCGCCGAAGATCGTGTCGAGTGCGGCGATGAACGCCTGGACGTCGGAGAGGAACTCGCCGCCGAGGATCTTCGTCATCGCGCCGGTCACCAAGGACAGACCGGCCGTGAGGACGCGCGCCGGGCCGCGCGCCGGCGCGACCATCAGCCGCATGAACCGGCCGTCGAGCAGGGACGACAGCCGTTCGGGGGCGTCGAGGAAGTCCAAGGCCGATCGTGACGGCGGCGTGTCCACGACGATCAGGTCCCAGCGCGAGTCGGGGTCCCCATGCAGTTGACCGAGCTTTTCCATCGCCATGTACTCCTGGGTGCCGGCGAATGAGCTGGACAGGGCGATGTAGAAGGGGTTGTCGAGGATCTGCTTGGCCTTCTCCGGCGACGCCGCCGTTTCGACGACCTCGTCGAAGGTCCGCTTCATGTCGAGCATCATCGCGTCGAGGGCTCCGCCGGCGGCTACGTCGACGCCCTTGACCGGACGGGGTGTGTTGTCGAGTTCGGTGAGACCCATCGACTGGGCAAGCCGGCGGGCGGGGTCGATCGTGAGCACGCAGACCCTCCGTCCCTGCTCGGCGGCACGGAGCGCCAGGGCAGCGGCCGTCGTCGTCTTGCCGACGCCGCCGGCGCCGCAGCAGACGATGATGTCGACTGCGCGATCGGCCAACAACCCGTCAATGTCCAGCTGACCGGTCTTCGACTCGCGGACGGCCGAGCTCCGCACGGGTGCTGCCGGGCCGGCCGACCTGCTCATCGAGGCCGTTGCCCTGCGGGCCATCACGAGTCCTCCTTGAGCAGGGTGGCACGGAGGATGCTCGCAAGCTCGAACAGCGCCCCTTGATCAATCGCATCGGCCAACGCCGGTAGTTCGACGACGTCGCGATCGCCGAGCTCCTCGCGCTGGTCGGCCTGCAGGGTCTGTCGTTCGATGTGGCCGAAACCCTCGGTGATGAGGCTCGGTGCGGCCTCACCGTCGAGACCGATCACGTCGAGTGCCTGGGTGACTGCGGTCGAGTCCAGCGTGCCCGACGCCAAAGCCTTCTGCGTGTTGTCGCTGAGAAGGGCGGGCCGGACCAGGTTGGCGATGACGGCGCCGACCGGAAGGCTCGCCTTCTTCAACTCGGCGATGCCGTCGAGGGTCTCCTGGACCGGCATCTCCTCCAGCAGCGTCACCACGTGCACGCGGGTATTGCGCGAGCGCATCATCGACATGATCGAGTCGGCCTGGCGCTTGACCGGCCCGACCTTCGCCAAGCCGGCGACCTCCTCGTTGACGCCGAGGAATCGCACGATGCGGCCGGTCGGGGGTGCGTCCAGGACGACGGCGTCGTAGACGAACCGGTCACCCTTCTTGCGCTTGGCAGCCTCGTAGACCTTGCCGGTCAGCAGGACGTCACGGACGCCGGGCGCGATCGTTGTGGCGAAGTCGATGATGCCGAACCTGTCGAGCGCCTTTCCGGCGCGACCGAGCCGGTAGTACATCTGCAGGTACTCGAGCAGGGCCGACTCGGCGTCGATGGCAAGCGCGCACACCTCGCCGCCGCCGAGCCCGACGGCGATCTTCCGCTCCTCGTACGGGAGCGGTGGCACGTCGAACAGTTGGGCAATGCCCTGCCGGCCCTCGACCTCGCACAACAGGACGCGCTTGCCGGCATCGGCCAGCGCCGTTGCGAGGGCGGCCGCCACGGTCGTCTTCCCGGTGCCGCCTTTGCCCGAGACGATGTGGAGGGAGGTCGAGAGGGCCACGGCCCAACCCTAGTTGCACCACGGTGGTTGAGGTGGCGGCGCAATCGCTGGGGGCACCTCCCGCCCGCGTTGCGGGTGGGGGATCGAAACCACATAGAGTCCACTCATGACGACATGGGAGTACCTCACGGCCCCGGTGCTGGTGCACAGCACCAAGCAGATCCTCGACAACTTCGGCGCCGACGGGTGGGAGCTGGTTCAGATCGTTCCGGGGATGAACCCGGAGAACCTGGTGGCCTACTTCAAGCGTCCGGTCAACGGCTGAGCATGAGCCCGTCCGCCCCACCGTCGGCACGATTGGCCGATCTCGGTTTCACCCTGCCTGACGTCGTTCCGCCGCTGGCGGCCTACGTTCCAGCGAGCCGCTCCGGCGATCTGGTCTTCACCGCCGGGCAGGTGCCTATCCGGGACGGGGCCATGTTGCACGTCGGGAAGGTTGGCGCCGAGGTGTCGGAGGCCGATGCCCGAGCCTGCGCCGAGCAGTGCGCGCTCAACGCGCTGGCCGCCGCGGCCTCAGTCGCGGGCGGGCTGGACGCAATCCAGCAGGTCGTGAAGGTCGTCGTGTACGTCGCTTCGACTCCCGACTTCGTCGGCCAGCCGACCGTGGCGAACGGCGCGAGTGAGTTGCTTGGGGCGGTGTTCGGCGACGCCGGACAACACGCGCGTAGCGCCGTCGGGGCGGCGTCGCTGCCGTTGGATGCGCCGGTGGAAGTCGAGCTTGTGGTGCGTGTCGCATGACGATGCGGATCCGGCTCCCAGAGTCACTGCGTCCGCCGGCGGGCGTGGTCACCTCGCCGGTGACGCCCCGAGACGCCGCCACCATTGCGCTGGTCCGGGACGGTGGCCAAGGCCTGGAGACTTATCTGCTGCGCCGGCGATCGACGCTGGAGTTCGCGCCCGGCATGCTGGTGTTCCCCGGGGGAGGTGTCCACGAGGGCGACCTGCGGGTGACGGACTGGGTGGGCCCCGATGCGTCGGAGTGGGCCAAGACCTTCAACTGCGACGAAACCGTGGCGCGAGGCCTCGTGGTGGCCGCCCTGCGCGAGACCTTCGAGGAGTCGGGTGTCCTGTTCGCCGGCTCCGGCGACGACGAGCCCGTCATCGCAGACACATCGGGGCTCACTGACGAGCGGCGTGCACTCGAAGCCGGCGAACTCGACTTCGCCGACTTCCTCGATGCCCAGGGCTTGGTCCTTCGCGTCGACCTGATCGGTGCGTGGGCCCACTGGGTCACGCCGTCGTTCGAGCCGAGGCGGTTCGACACCCGCTTCTTCATCGCCGCCGTCCCGGAGGGCCAGCAGGTCGGTGAGCTCTCCGGCGAGGCCGACCGGGCCCAATGGTGGCCGATCCGTGAGATCTGGCCGGCCGTCGAATCCGGCGAATACATGATGTTGCCGCCGACGGCCGTCACCTGCCGCGAATTGGAAGGACTGACCGTCGAGGATCTTCCCCGAGCGCTGGCCGAGCGGGCCTTCGACCGCATCGAGCCGGCGCTGGTGGACGTGGACGGTGAACTGTTCCTGGAATACGCGGTGGAGGGGCCATGACCGAGGCGGCGAACCATACGGTCGTGACCGATGTGGCCCAGCTGGTACGGGCTGACAATCCGAACATGATGACGCTCGACGGCACGAACACCTGGATCCTGCGCGCGCCTGGGTCGGACTCCTCCGTCGTCGTCGATCCGGGACCGCTGGATGAGGATCACCTGGCGGCTGTGCTCGGCGTGGCCGGCAAGGTGGAGCTCGCGCTCTACACACACCACCACTTCGATCACACCGAATGCATCGATCGGTTCGCCGAGCTCACCGGCGCTCCGGCTCGAGCGCTGGGGGAGGAGTTCTGCCGCGACGGCGACCCGGTGACCGACGGCGAGCTGATCGAGGCGGCGGGGCTGGCGCTGGAGATCGTCGCGGTACCCGGCCACACAACCGACTCCATCGCCATCCTGGTGACGGACGACGGATCGCTGCTGACCGGGGACACCATCCTCGGTCGAGGCACGACGGTGATCGCCTGGCCGGATGGCGTGCTGGGCCCGTACCTCGACTCGTTGGCCCGCATCCGCGAACTCGTGCTGGAGGGGGCGGCCTCCCGGTTCCTCCCGGGGCACGGCCCGGTCGTCGAGGACCCGCTGCCGGTCATCGACTATTACCTCGAACATCGCGCCGAACGGCTCGATCAGGTGCGGGCGTCGATGGCCGCGGGCGCCGCGACGCCGGAAGAGATCGTCGCCGTCGTCTATGCCGATGTCGGACAACACCTCTGGCCGGCCGCCGAACTCAGCGTCCGCGCCCAGCTCGACTACCTCAACGGAGTGACGGACTGAGGCTGAGTTGCGTCAGCGCGCGCGACGCTGGAGCCGTTCCGGCTCGTAGACGACGACGCCGCGCGGCTCAAGGCGCAACCAGCCTCGCGACGCGAAGTCGGCCAGAGCCTTGTTCACGGTCTCGCGGGAGGCGCCGACCAGCTGTGCCAGTTCCTCCTGGGTGAGGTCATGGCTGACATGGATACCGTCGTCGGCCTGCCGGCCGAAACGCTCGGCGAGATCGATGAGGGCCTTGGCGACACGTCCGGGCACGTCCGAGAACACGAGGTCGCCGACGACCTCGTTGGTGCGGCGCAGGCGTTCGGCGAGCTGGTGCAGGAACGCCAGCGCGACCCCCGTGTGATCCTCGACCAGGGGGCCGAGCACGTCATGGCCGAGCGCGCTGAGCTCAACGTCCGTGACCGCTGTGGCCGTGGCCGACCGCGGGCCCGGATCGAAGAACGAGAGCTCGCCGAACATCTGGCCGGGACCGAGCAGTGCCAGCAGGTTTTCGCGTCCGTCGGCCGATGACCGACCGAGCTTGATTTTGCCCTCGAGCACGACGTAGAGCTGATTGCCGTCGTCGCCCTCGTTGAACAGCACATCGCCACGCCGCAGCGTGAGCGGCGTCATCGACTTCTCCAGAATGTCGGCAGCTTCTTCTTCAAGACCGGTAAAGAGTGGGGCTTGGCGAAGCACGTGGTCAGTCACAGGGGTCCCTTGTCGATGTTACGTCTGTCACATCGTCCCCCACGCATGGTCGAATTTCCACCGAACAGGCCGAGCGCTGTCCACCAGTCGTGCCGCATGGTCAGCACCTTCAGCGCACCACGGCCCGCGCCAGGCGAGCTGTTCGGGAGGGTCGTGGGCGCCACAAGTCCCCAGCGGGGTCGTCACCAGCGTGTCCCCACGCATACGTCGGGACGCCCTCGCTGAACAGGTCGCGCAGAGCCGGAATCCCCAGTTCGTCGGCCGACCAGTTGTAAAGCCGGTCGACTCGGGGCTGGATGACGCCGACGTCGACCAGGTGGCCGAAGCTGTGCTCGTCGTCCACGAAACGGCGCACGTCGTCGCCGACCGGATAGGTCGCTGGCAAAACGCGGGACAGCGACAGGAAGATCGCCGTCATGCCGAGCCGCGGGTCGCCGAGTGCCGGCGCGACGGGGGCAAACGGACCAAGCGCCAGCCGCGGTGCGGCGACGAGCGCGTGCGCATACAGGACGCGGACCAGCGCGAGGTTGATGAAGAACCGCTCCACACGGCCCTCCTGCTCGGCGAGGTCCCGGTGCGCCAGGTAGGCCGAGACGATGGAGTGGTTGTGGGCTCGATACCAGCTGCGCGCGTTGGGGCGACCGACGAACTCCAGTCCGGCTTCGACGCTGTCGGACGACGGCGATCCGCCGCAGCCGGCCGCCAGGGCCCGCGCCTCAGCGGTGTCATGCAGCAGGCGAGCGTTGACGGCGCGCCACCACGGACTGCCTGGCATGGGCGCATCCAGCGGCTCCAGCAGACCTCGACGGAGCTGCCAGATCATGAACGCGTGGGCTGCCCGTCGATAGGGCAGGTGCCGGTCCCGCCGCCGACTGGTGTGCGACGCATACAGCTCGTGCAGCAGCGCAAGGCGTCCCTCCGGGTCGTCCGCGACCCGCGCCACCTGGGCGGCCGCCAGCGTGGCAGCGTCCCCAGTGGTGTCGGCAGTCGTGCTGTCGGCGGCCATGGTTCGACGCTAGGGCATGTCCATCTAGCCGTGGAGCAGTCGGTACGCCCGGATACTCTCTTTGGCGTGCCAGCCAAGCCGAAGATGCCCGTGGTTCCCAAGCCACCGACGTCCCTGGTGCGGCGGGCGCGCAAGATGGATCGCGTCCTGGCCGAGACCTATCCGGACGCCAAATGCGAGCTCGACTTCGACACGCCGTTCCAGCTGCTCGTCGCGACGATCCTGTCGGCCCAGACCACCGACCGGCGCGTCAACGCCGTCACGCCGACACTGTTCGCCCAGTACCCCGACGCCGAACGCCTCGCCGCCGCCGACCGCTCCGACGTCGAGGCGATCATCCGCACCACGGGGTTCTTCCGGGCCAAGACCGACAGCTTGTTGCGGATGTCATCTGCCCTTGTGGAGCGGTTCGATGGCGAGGTGCCACCCCGAATCGATGACCTCGTCACCTTGCCTGGCGTCGGCCGCAAGACGGCGAACGTCGTGCTCGGTAACGCCTTCGGTATTCCGGGGATCACTGTCGACACCCATCTCGCTCGATTGGCGCGGCGCATGGGGTGGATCGACGAGAAGACGTCGAAGGACCCGATTCGGGCCGAGGTCGCCATCGGCGCGCTGATCGAGAAGTCGGAATGGACGATGATGTGCCACCGCATGATCTGGCACGGTCGGCGCTGCTGCCACGCCCGCAAGCCTGCGTGCGGCGCCTGCCCGGTGGCGCAGTGGTGCCCCAGCTTCGGGCTCGGACCGACCGACCGGGTGGTTGCCGAAGGACTCCTGACCACCGAAGGCCGCGCGTGAAGGTCAGGATCGGGGCGTTCCTCGGGGGAGCAGTGCTGCTGCTGGGGGCCTGCCAGGGGGGCCCGCAGGTTGCGCCGGGAGGTGACGCTCCCCCACCGCAGGGCCCGAGCCCGACCGCGGAGACAGCCCGCCCAACGCCGAAGCCCAGCGAAGCCCTTCCCGACCTGTGCCCTCCGAAGGGTGAAGTGGCGGCCGGGCCCAAGGCACTCCCTGACCTGACGCTGCACTGCCTCGGCGCGGACGCCTCGCGCGACCTCCACCGGCTCGCCGGACGGCCAATGCTCATCAACGTCTGGGCCAGCTGGTGCGGGCCGTGCAAGGTCGAACTTCCGCTGCTCGCGCGGGCCCATCGGGAGTGGGGCGACCGGGTGGCGTTCCTCGGCATCGATGCACAGGATGCGTCCGCCGAGGCGTGGAAAACGCTCACTGCGGCCGGTGTCGAGTACCCGCAGCTCGAGGACCCGGAAGGCCGCAGCCGTGCCCCATTCGGCTGGAACAGCGGCTTGCCGCTGACTCTCTTCTTCGACGCGCACGGGAGAATGGTTGGCACGGAACGGACGCCGTTCCGGACCTACCCCGAGGTGAGGGCGGCCCTGCACCGGCATTTGGGGGCCCTTCGACCGGCTCAGGAGCCGGGAGGCGAGTGAACCCGTGAAGATCCAGCAGCCATTAGAGCTTCCGTCCTGGCTTGAGCCCATGGTGGAACTGGCGGGGAACGTCCGTCCCGACCAGATGGCGCCGCTGCTGTGGGATCCGCCGTCCAACGCCCGTCCCGCCGCGGTCCTCGTCTGCTTCGCCGACGGCGCCGACGGCCCGGAGCTGCTCCTGACCGAGCGGTCCATCCAGCTGCGCAACCATGCCGGTCAGATCTCGTTTCCTGGCGGTGCCAGCGAACCCGACGACGACGGTCCGACGGCGACCGCCGTCCGCGAGGCGCACGAAGAGGTGGGCCTCGATCCCGACAGCATTGCTGTGTTCGGCACGCTGCCGGCGCGCTGGCTGGTGCCGAGCAATTTCGCGGTCACGCCGGTGCTGGCGTACTGGCAGGACCGGCACCCGCTGGCCGCCTCGGATGGTGAGGTCTTCCGCATCTTGCATGAGCCGATCGACCGTCTGCTCGACCCGAGCAACCGCTTCACCGTGGTGCATCCCTCAGGTTGGCGGGGGCCCGCGTTCGAGGTCGGCACGCCTATTCCGCTGTGGGGTTTCACGGCCGGGGTGATCAGCCTGCTGTTCCGACTGGTCGGGTGGGAGAAGCCGTGGGATGAATCGGTCACCCGCCAGCTCCCGGAGCTGCGATGAACTCTCTCGACCTCATCCTGATCGTCGTCCTCTTCATGTACGCCGCCTCCGGCTTCGTGCAGGGCTTCCTCGTCAACCTCGCCGCGACCCTGGGCCTCGTCACCGGCGGGATGCTGGGAGTCGTCGTGGTGCCATTCCTCCTTCCGGCGGAGGGCCCGACGCTGTCGTCCTCGCTGCTCGCGTTGGCGCTGGTGGTGGCCGCTGCCGGAATCGGTCAGGTCATCGGGACATCGGTGGGGTCGGCGGCACGCGAGGGGGTGCGCCCCGGACCGCCCCAGTTCTTCGACGCCGTGGGTGGCTCCATCGTCAGCATGACCGCGGTGCTCGTCATCTCGTGGGCAATCGGCTACGCGGTCAGCGGTACGGCCGTGCCGTACCTCGGCACCGCGGTGCGTGACTCGTCGATCCTCGCCAAGGTGAACGGTGTCATGCCGCACCGGGCCACGAAGGTCCTGCATGCGTTCAACCGGACGCTCGACGCGAACGTCTTCCCGCGTTACCTCGACCCGTTCGAGGACGAGTCCATTCGCTCGATCGCGCCACCGGACCCAACCGCACTCCGGACCGCCGGCGTTCGCCAGGCCGCTAATAGCGTGGTGAAGATCCTCGGCGTCGCGTCCTGCCAGCGAGGTATCGAGGGTTCCGGATTTGTGTACGCGCCGGGCCGGGTGATGACCAACGCGCACGTCGTCGCCGGGGTGACCGAGCCAACCGTCGTGGTCGGTGGCGAACGGATGAACGCCCGGGTGGTGGTCTACGATCCCAACCTCGACGTCGCCGTGCTCGCGGTCGACGGCATCGACCGGTCGCCACTGCGCTTCGACGTCACCGGTGAGGCGGGCGAGGACGCCGTGGTGCTCGGCTTCCCGGAGAACGGGCCGTTCGACGCCCGCGCCGCCCGCATCCGGTCGCAGATCACCATGCGCAGCCCCGACATCTACGACCAAGGCCAGCACCTGCGTCAGGCGTTCGCCATCCGCGGGCTCGTCCGCTCCGGCAATTCCGGCGGTCCGCTGGTCTCGACCAACGGAGCTGTTCTCGGGATCATCTTCGCTGCGTCCGTGACCGATTCGTCGACCGGCTATGCGCTGACGGCGAACCAGGTCGCGGCCGTCGCAGCCCGGGGACGTGGATCCTCGGATCGCGTGGCGACCGGCCCTTGCGCCTGATCGTCAGTTCCAGACGCGGAAGCGGCGCTCAGCCGGTCAGGCCGTCAGTCTCTGAACGCGGAGGGGAATTCCCGGGCCGTCGTGATGGTCGCCGTCGGCGCCTTGACCTTCTTGATCACGCGGATGCCGACGAGTACCGCGATCACCGCGATCAACAGGTAGATCCCGGCGACGATGAAGAACGAAGCCGAGACCGGCAGCCACAGATCGAGCACGAGGGCCAAGCCGATCGATGCCAGGATCAGCACAACGGCGGCCATGAAGCCGGCGACGAAGAACAGGCCGGCGCCGATGCCGCCGGCCTTGGCGCTGAAGCTCAGCTCGTTCTTCGCCAGCTGGACCTCGGCTTGGACGAGGGCCGAGAGGTCACGGCTCGCTTCCGCAACGAGCTGGCCCACGGTGGCGCCGTCCGAAGTCTTCGGGCCCCTCACAGCGGCGACGTGCTTGTGACCGTTGGCCTTCGGGTCCGCGCTCATAGTGAGTGAGCCTAGTACGCGTGCCCGGGCCATCGCCCGCATCGCTCTACGAGCGATCCTCCCCCTAGCACTCCGTGCAGGGAGGTGCCCCCATTCAATCGTCGTCGGCGGAAGCCGAGGCGAGGCCTGCCGTGATCAGGTCCATGACCGAGGAGTCGGCGAGCGTCGTGGAGTCACCCACCTCGCGGTTCTCGGCGACGTCGCGCAGCAGTCGGCGCATGATCTTGCCGGACCGCGTCTTCGGCAGCTCCTGCACGATCATGACCTGACGTGGCTTGGCGATCGCGCCGATCTCCTTGCCGACGTGGTTGCGCAGCTCGGCGCCGATGTCGTCGGCCGCGGCCGCCGACGACCGCAGGATGACGAACGCGACCGGGGCCTGGCCGGTCGTCTCGTCGGTGGCGCCCACGACGGCCGCTTCGGCGACGGACGGGTGCGAGACCAACGCCGATTCGATCTCGGTGGTGGAAAGCCGGTGACCCGACACGTTCATGACGTCGTCGACGCGGCCAAGCAGCCAGATGGCACCGTCGTCGTCCAGCTTGGCGCCGTCACCGGCGAAGTAGACGCCCGGCCAGCGCGACCAGTAGGTCTCCTTGAACCGCTCGTCGTCGCCCCACAGCGTGCGGAGCATCGACGGCCACGGCTCCGTGAGCACGAGGTAGCCGCCGTGGCCATTGCTCACCGGCTCACCGTCGTCGTTGACCACCGCGATGCTGATGCCGGGAATGCCTGCCATCGCCGAGCCCGGCTTGCATTTGGTCACGCCGGGGAGCGGGCTGATCATGTGGGCGCCGGTCTCGGTCTGCCACCACGTGTCGACGATGGGTGTGCGGCCGTCGCCGATGACTGTGCGATACCAAACCCAGGCCTCCGGGTTGATCGGTTCGCCCACCGAGCCGAGGATGCGCAGGCTTGACAGGTCGAACTTGGCCGGGATGTCGTCGCCCCACTTCATGAAGGTCCGGATGGCGGTCGGTGCCGTGTAGAACTTCGTGACGCCGTACTCCTGGATGATCTCCCACCAGCGGCCTTGGTGCGGGGTGTCCGGCGTGCCCTCGTAGAGCACCTGGGTGGCGCCATTGGCGGTCGGCCCGTACGCGATGTACGAGTGGCCGGTTACCCAGCCGACGTCAGCCGTGCACCAGAACACGTCGTCGTCCTTGAGGTCGAAGACCGCCCAGTGTGTGTAGGCGCTCTGTACGAGGTAGCCAGCCGAGGTGTGCAGGATCCCCTTGGGCTTGCCAGTCGTGCCCGAGGTGTACATCACGTAGAGCGGGTGCTCACTGTCGAAGGCCTGCGGGGAGTGGTCGGTCGACGCCGAGGCGACGACGTCGTCCCACCAGACGTCGATGGCGTCGTTCCACGCCACGTCTTGCTCGGTCCGCCTGACCACGAGGACGTTCTCGACCAGCGAGGCGTCCGGCAGCTTGGTGATCGCCTCATCGACTGCTGGTTTGAGAGCCGATGGGGATCCTCGCCTGTAACCGCCGTCGGCTGTGATGACGAGCTTCGCCTGGCAGTCCTCGATCCGGGTCGCGAGAGCGTCGGCCGAGAAACCGCCGAACACCACCGTGTGGATGGCGCCGATCCGCGCGCAGGCCAGCATCGAGATGACGGCTTCGGGGATCATGGGCAGGTAGATCGCGACCCGGTCACCGCTGGCGACGCCGAGCGACTCCAGTGCATTGGCCGCCTTGCAGACCTCGTCCTTGAGGTCGGCGTAGGTGATGGTGCGAGTGTCGCCGGGTTCGCCGATGAAGTGGAAGGCGACGCGGTCGCCGTTGCCGGCCTCGACGTGCCGGTCGACGCAGTTGTAGGCGACGTTGAGCTTGCCGCCGATGAACCACTTCGCGAACGGCGGATTGGACCAGTCGAGGACGTCCTCGAAGGGCGTCTCCCAGCTGATCCGCTCGGCCTGCTTGGCCCAGAACCCGAGCCGGTCGGCGGCTGCCTCGTCAAAGGCATCGGCCTTGAGGTTGGCGTTGGCGGCGAGCTCGGCCGGTGGTTCGAAGACGCGGTCCTCATGCGACAGGTTGCTGATGGTGTCCGACACGGTCACTCCTTGCGTTGGCTGGTGGTCGCCGCGATGCCCAGATTAGTGCTGGACTGCGGCCTCAGCGCCAGCGCCGGTGAACGCGCGGACTTCGAGTTCGACGTACTTCGCCTCTGCCTCCGGCTCACGCGAGGTGACCGTGCCGAGCCAGCCGAAGAAGAAGCCCAGTGGGACCGAGACGATGCCCGGGTTGCTGAGCGGGAACCATTGCCAGTTCGCCTGGGTGAACAGCGCGGTCTCCGACCCGGACACGACCGGGCTGAAGAACACCAGGACCACGCAGCTCACCAGGCCGCCGTAGATGGCCCAAGTGGCCCCGCGGGTGTTGAACCGCTTCCAGAACAGGTTCAACAGGATCGATGGAAGGTTGGCCGACGCGGCGACGGCGAAGGCCAACGCCACCAGGAACGCGATGTTGAGCTTTTGGGCCGGGATCGCCAAGGCGATGGCGACGGCCCCGATGCCGAAGGCTGCGATCTTGGCGACGCGGACCTCGTCCTTCTCGGTGGCGGCGCCCTTCTTGAACACGGTGGCGTAGAGGTCGTGCGCCACCGACGACGCCGAGGTCAGCGTCAGCCCGGCGACCACGGCGAGGATGGTGGCGAATGCGACCGCAGAGATCAGGGCGAGCAACACGGCGCCGCCGGTGGAGCCGGCGCCGCCACCCACGGCTTCGGCCAGGAGCGGCGATGCGAGGTTTCCGCCGGAGGTGGCGACCTTGCTGTCGGCACCGGTGTCCAGGAGGGCGGCGGCACCGAAGCCCAGTGCCAGCGTCATCAGGTAGAACGACCCGATCAGCGTGATCGCCCAGAGCACCGAGGTGCGCGCAGCCTTCGCCGTCGGCACGGTGTAGAAGCGGATGAGGATGTGCGGCAATCCGGCGGTTCCGAGAACCAAGGCGATCGCCAGCGAGACGAAGTCGATCCGGCTGGTGAGGTTGACGCCGTATTTGAGCCCGGGCTCAAGGAAGGCCTGGCCCTTGCCAGTGTTCTGCGCCGCTGCGCCGAGTAGTTCGGAGATGTTGAAGCCGAACTTCGCGAGCACCAGGAAGGTGACCAGGATGGTGCCGGTCATCAGCAGGACGGCCTTGACGATCTGGACCCACGTGGTGCCCTTCATGCCGCCCACGGTGACGTAGAAGATCATCAGCAGGCCGACCCCGACGATCGTCAGGGCCTTGAGCGATTCAGACTCCACATTCAGCAGCAGCGTGACGAGCGCGCCGGCGCCGACCATCTGTGCGAGCAGGTAGAAGATCGAGACCACCACGGTGGACGTCGCCGCGGCCGTGCGCACCGGGCGCTGCCTCATCCGGTAGGCGAGCTGGTCGGCCATCGTGTAGCGGCCGGAGTTCCGCAGCAGTTCGGCGACGAGCAGCAGCGCGACCAGCCAGGCGACGAGGAAGCCGATGGAGTAGAGGAATCCGTCGTAGCCGTTGAGTGCGATCAGGCCCGAGATGCCGAGGAAGGAGGCCGCCGACATGTAATCGCCGGAGACGGCGAGGCCGTTCTGGAAACCGCTGAACGACCGTCCGCCGGCGTAGAAGTCGGTGGCACCGCTGGTATGTCGACTGGCCCAGAAGGTGATCCCGACGGTCAGCAGAACGACCAGGATGAACAGGCTGGCGGTAAGTGCTTGGGTACTCATCGGCTTCCTCCGTTGAAACGGGCTTCGAGCTCGCGGGCCAATGGGTCCACGGCCCGGGTCATGTATCGGGCGTAGAGCCAGGCGATGCCGAAGGTGGTCACGAACTGCAGGAGTCCGAAGATCAAGGCCACATTGATGTTGCCGACGACCTGCGTACCCATGAAGCCGGGCGCCCAGTTCGACAGCACCACGTAGAGGAAGTACCAGAGGATGAACACGAGTGTCGCCGGCACGACAAAGACGGCGTATCGCCGTCGGAGCTCGGTGAACTCTGGTGTGGCGCGGAGCTGGTCGTAGCTCTGGTGTTCGCGTGGATCGTGCTCTTCGTAACCGGCCTCGCCGACGTTATGGGTCATGGTCACGACACCCCTTCTTCCGGTTTCCCGCTGCCACGAGAACCTGTGTGACACCGCTCACGCTAGGAGCAGTGCGGTTCACCACCGGGTTCCTAGACTCCACCTCATGGGTGCTGACGCGGCCGGAGCCGACAACGCAGTTGAACGTCTCCGGCGCTGGGAGCGGGCCGGCGGCATCTGGCGCGTGATGGGGCGGTCACCTGACGGCGCCGTCGTCGTGGCGATGGAGACGTGCGCCGGCGAGCCGATGGACCAGTTCACCTCGAGCGATCCCGAGCTCGCGGGCTACGTCGGCGAGCGCGAGATGAGTGAAGGCTCGATGGATGCCGGGCCCTTCTTCCACGGCACGAAGGCAGAGCTGCATCCCGGGGACCTCCTCCGTCCCGGCCGCGAATCCAACTTCGGCGACCGTGACGTGGCGAACTTCGTGTACGTGACCGCGACGATGGACGCGGCGATCTGGGGTGCAGAGCTGGCTGTTGGCGACGGCCCGGGCCGGATCTATCGGGTGGAACCGACCGGCCCATTCGAGCACGACCCCAACCTCACCGACACCCGGTTTCGCGGCAATCGGACCCGCTCGTACCGTTCGCGCGAGCCACTGCGCGTCATCGAGGAAGTCACCGATTGGGAAGGCCACCCACCGGAGGTGCTGCAGCAGATGCGCGACAGCGTGGCGAAAATGCGAGAGCAGGGCATCAAAGCCATCAACGATTGACGCGGTTCTCGTCAGCCCGGGCCGTTGGGGTGCGTGAGGTCGTAGGCGCGGGAGACCTTCTGGGGGACGACCATGCGCCACGCGTCGACGACCAGCTCGCGGGCTTCGGTCGGATCGAGCGCCGACAACTGGGCGTAGACCCAGTGGAAGCGCATCTCTGACTCCCGCGGTAACCGGAACTTGTGCGGCTCGCTCGCCACGAGAGCTTCGCGCTCCTCCTTGGGAAAGGCGAACCCCATCACGGTCTCGTCGCGCGAGAAGGCCACGTAGACGATCTGCTTGACACGAAACTTGAGGCGGCCGCGCACATAGACCTCGTACGACCGCTCCAACTCGGTCCCGAGCGGCCGGACGTCGTCGATCACCGCCATGGTTCGGACCCTATGTTGACCGCGCCTTGGATGCGGCGGGTTAGCAGCCGTCCCAGATGACCGGGCTGTCGGCTCGGAAGACGTCGATCGCGAAGATCTTGCCGGAAGCGTCGCCGTCGCCCTCGGTGAAACCGATGGCCTTGTCCCCCTCGGTGAGGGTGTAGCGGGACTCGCCGAACTCGCCGGTGGTGGGCTTGAGCTTCGCGCCGTACGT
>DATLCL010000146.1:0-2569 GCA_035526415.1 Aeromicrobium sp. | reverse complement strand
GTCGACCAGGCTGAGATCCCAGATCTCGGTCCCCTGGTAGGTGTCGGGGACGCCCGGCGCAGTCAGCTTCAGCAGGGTCTGGGCGAGTGCGGTCGCATGCCAGGCCGGCGTGATGTCGGAGACGAGCTGCTCCAGTTCCGCAGCGAAGGGCTTGTCGGCCAGAACGCCCGCCACGAAAAGGCCAAGCTGCCGTTCGTATTCCTCGTTCGTATCCGTCCACGACGTGTGCCGCTTTGCCTCGCGCGTCGCCTTCTCGACGTACGCAATCAAGCGCTCGCGGGCGATCGGCCACGCTCCGACAAGCGTCTGGTAAATCAGGTACTCGGTGTTTCGGTCGGGCCAGTCGCCGCGCCGCTTGTCGTCGTTCATGGCGCGCCAGCGGGTAACTGTCTCCGCCCACCGCTGTGGGATCTCGGACAAGAGGCCGATCCGAATGCGGACGTCCTCGGCACGCTTCGTGTCATGCGTCGAGGAGCCCAGCATCTGTGCCGGCCATCGCTTCTGGTTCGCTACCTGGGTCGCGTGGAACCCGTCGAGCGACTCGGCAAACATGCCCGGGTCGCCGCCGACCTCGTTCAGCGCGACCAGCCGGTTGTAGTTGTAGAAAGCCGTGTCCTCGACGCCCTTGGCGGTCACGGGCGCCGTGAGTTGCTGGAAGCGCATTACGAACTCAGCCCCGTTCGCGCCGCGAACGCGGAGCAGCAGGACGTCAGCGAGGCACTCCAGGAGGTCTGGCGGCAAATCTGGGCGACGACGCGCGGCCTCAGCCAATGCCTGTGCCACGTGCTCGCGGTCCGTCGGCGAGACGTCACCCGCTTCCGCGCGGATGTACGTCCGGTACACGGGGAAGCACGCCACGGCCTCGCGCAGCGCGTCACGGACCTGCCCCCGCGTGAAATCCCTGTTGCGGCGGTCCGAGCGAACGACGGCGACCAGGTACTCCGCCAGCCGATTGAATTCCGAGGCTAGAACGTCGCGCAGGATCCGTTGCTTCTCGGCATAGACGACATCCGCAAAGTCCGCGTCCTCACCGGTGAACTCGGCGTAGAGCCGCGTGAGCGGCTCCTCCCCCACCGGGTCGATGAAGAGCCTCGTAACGTGGTTCATGAAGTCGTAGCCGGTTGTGCCGGCGACGGGCCAATCGGTGGGAAGCTCCTCCTCGCGCTCGAGGATCTTCTCGGCCACGACCCAGCCGTCGGGTGACAGGTTTCGCAGCCGCTCGAAGTACTGGCGTGGGTCGCGCAGGCCGTCAGGGTGATCGACGCGAACGCCGTCGATCAGCCCGTCGCGCAGCCATTGCCCAACGAGCTCGTGCGTCTCGTTGAAAACGTGCTCGTCCTCCATGCGCAGGCCGGCCAGCGTGGTGACATCGAAGAACCGCCGGTAGTCGAGGTCGTCGCGCGCTGCCCGCCAGAAGGCGAGGCGGTAGTTCTGCCACCCGAGGAATACGTCTAGCCGGTCGACATCGGCATTCAGCCGGCGTACCCCGTCGTCGACTGCGGTGGCCAGCTCAACATGGTCATGGAGGAGCCGCCGCAGTTGTTGGAGCAGAACCTCCTTGCCCCTATGCCGCCGATGCATGCTTTCGCGATCGGTAGCCGTGGAAGCGGGCAGGCGCCCGAGCGACTCCCCGATGAAGACAAGCTCCTCCGAAGCGCCGCTGCGACCAGCATCCACCAGCAGCGACTCGAGCGCTGGTGGCGCGACGGGAAAGACGCGATCGGCGTAGCAGACGAGGAACGTGGCCTTCTCGCGTGACACGGTTAGCTCGTTCGCCTCCAGAACGCGGCCGTAATGGTCGCCGAGCACGGGCAGCAGAACGGTCGCGCGAAACTCGGGGTTGGCAGAGTCCCACTCCACGTCGAAGAAGCGTGCGTAACGACTCGATGGGCCGTTCTCGAGCACGTCCCACCACCACGGGTTCTCCGGGCCGCCGATGGCCATGTGGTTGGGCACGATGTCGAGGATCTGGCCGAGGTCGTTCTCTCCCAGCGTGGCGCAGAAACGCTGGTGCGCCACGGGGCCGCCCAGCTCGTCGTTGACACGCCGCGGGTCCACGACGTCGTAGCCGTGGGTGGACCCGGGCGCCGCTTGCAGGTACGGCGACGAGTAGAAGTGACTGACGCCCAGGCGGTGGAGGTAATCGGCGATTCCGGCTGCAGCCTCGAAGCCGAAAGCCGGCTGAAGTTGCACCCGGTAGGTGGCACGTGGCACCCGGGTGGTAACAGCTGACCCGTTCTTCGTCTCGCGTATCAGGAGACGCGCTCCAGGAGCACGACCGACCGCGACGTCACGGTGATGTCCGAAGAGGCCTCGAAAAGCTTGTCCGGGTCGACCGAGCTCGCATCGGAAACATCCTCGCCGCCCTCAGGTGCGGGCAACAGGGCTGAGGCCGGCGGGTCGGCTACGAGATCGGGCGGCTCGCCGGTCATGGTGTCGAGAACGACCCGCCAGGCGCCTCCCCACGTGGAGTTCGGCAGGAAAAAGACGACGTCGTCAGGACTGGAGTTCAGCAAGAGATAGAACGTCGTGTCCGTGATGCGCTCACCGCGCTGGTCGACGCCCAGGT
>DATLCL010000165.1:0-3977 GCA_035526415.1 Aeromicrobium sp. | reverse complement strand
CCGAACAGCCGCACGCACCTGCGCGACATCAGCGTCCGTGCGGAGCCGGTGGTCGAGCTCCTCGCGCACCAGCGCCCACATGAAGTCGAGCTGCTGCTGAGCGCGCTTGTCATGGAGGCCTTGGTCTCCCAGGAACCCGCGGTGCTGAATGATCCGGTCCCAGACAACGTCGATCCCGCGGTGCTCAAGTGCCGAGCACGTCAGCACCGGCGGCACCCATGTGTGGGTCCCGGCGTAGACCAGCCGCAGGGCCCCAGCGAGATCCTTCGCCGTCGATTCGGCCTCCTGCTCGCGCTCGCCATCGGCCTTGTTGACGGTGATGACGTCGGCGATCTCGAGGATGCCCTTCTTGATGCCTTGGAGTTGGTCCCCGGTGCGGGCCAGCGTCAGGAAGAGGAACGTGTCGACCATCCCGGCCACCGTGATCTCGGACTGGCCGACACCGACCGTCTCGACCAGGACGACGTCGAAGCCGGCCGCTTCCAGGACGGTCATCGCCTGCACCGTCGCCCGGGCGACGCCGCCGAGCGTGCCAGCGCTGGGTGACGGACGGATGTAGGCCTCCGAACGCGTCGCCAGGTTGGACATCCGCGTCTTGTCGCCGAGCACCGAGCCGCCGGTGCGGACGCTCGACGGATCGACGGCCAGCACGCCGACCCGGTGGCCTTCGTCGACGAGGTAGGTCCCGAGCGACTCGATGAAGGTGGACTTGCCGACACCGGGAACACCCGAAATGCCAACCCGCACGGCTCCGCCGGATTGCGGAACGAGTTGCTCGAGGAGTTCGCGCGCCGCCGTGCGGTGATCGGCGCGGCTCGACTCGACCAACGTGATCGCCCGCGAGATCGCGGATCGCTCACCGGCCAGGACTCCTTCGGCCAGCGCCTGCACATCGGTCACAGGCTCGAGCGTATCGAGGCATGACTTGTCCACAGGCGTGGCTCGCGCCAATCGAGACTGTCGTCATTCGATGGCAGCGTGACACCCACCGGTTCACAATGGAGAGGTGATCGAGGTGAACGAGCCACAGGTGTGGACGCTGATCGGCGTCTTTGCCGCAGGATTGTTCGGCATGCTCACGCTGATGTCGAGCATGTTCTTGCGAGTGCTCAAGGCCGAAATCGGCGGGCTGGAGGCTCGCCTGACCGGCAAGATCGACGCGCTCGACCGCGACGTGCAGGCGATCGCCCGCCACGTCTTCGGCGAACCCGGCGCCTAGTTTCGCAGTTGCTCGAGCAACCCCAGGGCGGCGTCAGCGATCACCGTGCCCGGCAGAAACACCTCGGCCGCGCCCATCTCTTTGAGCGCGGCCACGTCGTCCGGCGGGATGACCCCGCCCACGACGACCATGATGTCCTCGCGACCCAACGATGCGAGCGCCTTCTTGAGTTCCGGCACCAAGGTCAGGTGACCGGCGGCGAGTGAGCTCACACCGACGATGTGAACGTCGGCGTCGACCGCCTGCTGCGCAACTTCCTCGGGCGTGGAGAACAGCGGGCCGACATCGACATCGAAACCCATGTCGGCGAACGCCGTGACGATGACCTTCTGGCCGCGGTCGTGCCCGTCCTGGCCCATCTTGGCGACCAGGATGCGGGGGCGCCGGCCCTCGGCCTTCTCGAACTCGTCGGTCGCCGCGATGACCTTGGCGAGTTTCCCGGAGTCACCGGCTTCGGAGCGGTACACACCCGAGATCGTACGGATGACGGCCTGGTGGCGTCCGTAGACCTTCTCCAAGGCGTCGGAGATCTCACCCACGGTGGCCTTGGCGCGAGCGGCGTCAACCGCCAGTGCGAGCAGGTTGCCGTCGAGCGTGCCGTCGACGCTGTCCCCCCGCTCGGCCGACGCAGTCAGCGCAGCGAGGGTCCGGTCGACCTGGCTTTGGTCGCGTTCTGCACGCAAGCGCTGCAATTTCTCGACTTGTTGTGCGTAGACCGAGGCGTTGTCCACCTTCAGTACTTCGAGCGGATCTTCGTCGGCCAATCGATAGGTGTTGACCCCGATGACCTTCTGCTGGCCTGAGTCGATGCGGGCCTGCGTGCGGGCTGCCGCCTCCTCGATGCGCATCTTCGGGATGCCGGCCTCGATGGCCTTGGCCATGCCGCCGGCCTCCTCGACCTCGAGGATGTGCGACCAGGCGCGGTCGGCAAGGTCGTGCGTCAGCTTTTCCACATAGTACGAGCCGCCCCACGGGTCGATGCTGAACGTCGTCCCTGACTCCTGCTGCAGCAACAGCTGGGTGTTCCGGGCGATGCGTGCGCTGAAGTCCGTCGGAAGCGCGATGGCCTCATCGAGCGCGTTGGTGTGCAGGCTCTGGGTGTGGCCCTGCGTCGCGGCCATCGCTTCGATGCAGGTGCGGCCGACGTTGTTGAAGACGTCTTGGGCCGTCAGGGACCAGCCCGACGTCTGCGAATGAGTGCGTAGTGACAGCGACTTGGGGTTCTTCGGGTCGAACTGGTGCACCAGCCGAGCCCACAGCGCGCGCGCCGCGCGCAGCTTGGCGACCTCCATGAAGAAGTTCATGCCGATGGCCCAGAAGAAGCTCAGTCGCGGCGCGAAGGCGTCGATGTCGAGCCCGGCGGCCAGCCCGCTGCGGATGTACTCGACACCGTCGGCGAGTGTGTAAGCCAGCTCCAGGTCGGCGGTCGCGCCGGCCTCCTGCATGTGATAGCCGGAGATCGAGATCGAGTTGAACTTGGGCATCTTCGCCGACGTGTAGCTGAAGATGTCCGAGATGATCCGCATGCTCGGGGCTGGCGGGTAGATATAGGTGTTCCGGACCATGAACTCCTTGAGGATGTCGTTCTGGATGGTCCCGGTCAGCTTCTCCGGCGGAACGCCCTGCTCCTCGGCGGCGGCGATGTACAGCGCAAGCACCGGCAGCACCGCGCCGTTCATCGTCATCGAGACGCTCATCTCGTCCAGCGGGATGCCGTCGAACAGCTGGCGGGTGTCGTAGATCGAGTCGATCGCCACGCCGGCCATGCCGACGTCGCCGCGCACCCGCGGGTGGTCGGAGTCGTAGCCACGATGGGTCGCCAGGTCGAAGGCAACGCTCAGGCCCTTCTGCCCGGCAGCCAGGTTCCGTCGGTAGAAGGCGTTCGACTCTTCGGCCGTCGAAAAGCCCGCATACTGGCGGATGGTCCACGGCTGCGTGGTGTACATCGCCGGGTAGGGGCCGCGGAGGAAGGGCGCCAGGCCGGGGTACGTGTCGAGAGCGTCCAAGCCGTCCAAATCCGCCGCGGTGTAGAGGCCCTGGATCTCGATGCCCTCCGGCGAGTGCCACGCTTCCCCGGTGGCTGAGGCGGCGATCGAGTCGCCTTCGCCCTCGAAGCCACCATCGCCCAGTGACAAGCCCGCGAAGCTCTCGGGGATGCTCATGCCAGTGCCTCCCTCGTGCGGCGCAGGAACGCGAGTGCGTCAACGCCCTTGGCAGCCGAATCGTCGACGCTCAGATCCCTTGGCCTTCCGGCCAGGATGACGTGGCGGGCGCCCGCACCGCGCAACGCCTCGATCGTCTCGGCGGCGCGCTCGGCATACAGGTCGTCCGAGCCGGCCAGCGCGACGACGCCGGGTTGCCCAGCTGCGTCGTATGCGGCGAGGACCTGCGCTACATCGGCCGTGGCGCCGGCGACGGTTGAGTCGACGCCACCGGCGGCCAGCAGATTGGTGAGGAAGGTTGCTCGGGCAGTGTGTTGTGCGACGGTGCCGAGCGTCGCGACGAACACCGGCGACGCGGCCGGCTGGCTGCGCAGCGCCTCGAAGGAAGCTCCCCACCGGCGGACCGGGAAGGAGCGGCCGTACGGGTTCCGCTCAAGCGGAGTCTCCGCCAGATGGGGAAACTCAGTCACGCCGGTGAGCGGCTTGGCGCGCGTCGCAATGAGCCGCTCCCGCTCGGCGACGATCTCATCGATCCGGTTGTGAAGCCGGCCGTCAGCCAAGGCAGCGACGATGCCGCCGTTCGCGTCGAACTCACC
>DATLCL010000118.1:0-2263 GCA_035526415.1 Aeromicrobium sp. | reverse complement strand
CAGCAAGGAGTACCTGCGTGTGCGGTGCGGGATCGGCCGCCCGCCGGGTCGACAGGACCCGGCCGACTTCGTCCTCAGGGACTTCACGGCGGCGGAGCGCAAGGAGGTCCCGTTCCACGTCGACCGCGCGGCCGACGCGGTCGAGGCGCTGCTGACGGGGACCCTCGAGGCGGCGCAGAACACCTTCCACGCCGCCGGCGACTAGCTGTCCTGACCGGACACGTTGTTGACCGGGTTCCAAGCGGCGAGTCTGCTGATCGGTGGATGACCTCCGATGGCGCTGTGTCCTCGGCGAGTGTTGTAGCGGTCGAGGAAGGCGTCAAAGCCGCTGGCGCGTTCAGTGGTGCTGAGCCAGGGCTGGGCGTAGGCCCACTCGGTGAGCAGGGTGCGGTTGAAGCGTTCGGCTTTCCCGTTCGTCCAGGGGCAGCCTGGTTTGGTGAAGCGCCGGTGGATCTGCAGGGCGTGGCAGACCGCGATCCAGTCACGCCCGATGCGGTAGGCCTTGGCGTTGTCGGTGAGCACCCGCCGGATCGTGATGCCGTGGGTGTCGTGGAACCACTGCGCAGCGCGGTGCAGGAACTCCGCGCAGGTAGGTCCCTTCTCGTCGTGGAGGATCTCGGCGTAGGCGACGCGGCTGCGGTCATCAATCGCGACGTGCACGTACTCCATCCCCGCCGGCGGGTGATTTCGGTGCGTGCGGTCAGTGGTGCTGCCGCTCAGGCGCCAGCCGCCGCCGTCGGGGATCTTCCCGAGCTTCTTGACATCCACGTGCAGCAGATCGCCGGGGCGGGGGTGCTCGTAGCGGGTGTCAGTCGCGCGCGAGCGGAGCATCTCGCCGGTGATCCGGTCTAGATCGCGGAGCAGCGGGACCTGCCATCGACGCAGGACGGCCCCGATCGTCGAAGCAGGCAGTTCCAGTTCGGCGGCGAGCTGGACGGGGCCGGCGTGAAGGTCCATCCGTGCCAGCAGGATGATCAGCTCGACGTCGAGTGAGACCTGCCTGGGGCTGCGGTGCGGCCGGCTCGAACGATCCTGCAGGCCAGCAGCACCCTCGGCGCGGAACCGGGCGATCCACTTGTAGACCGTGGTGCGGGAGACCCCGAGCTGACCGGCGATGTCCCGAACCCGATGACCCTGCAGGTAGCGCTGCACGGCCAAGTCACGGGCATAGGCGGTGAGGCGAGCATTAGCGTGCGGCAAGAAGACCTCCGGGGTTCGGGTAGGTGCGTCAGACACACCGACCTCACCCGGAGGTCTTCTTCTTGATCAATCAGGCGCGCCGTGTCCGGTCAACAACGTCCTTGGTCAGGACACCTAGTCGACATGACGACGGGCATCATGACCGCGGTAGCCGGCTTCCCTGACACATCCGACGACACGAATAGCGATCTCGCGTATCTGCGAGACATCGTCGCTTGGGAGCAGATCTCCACGACACCAGCAAGCGGCCTCCGCCCCGCGCGGCAATCACGCCAGCTGCACATGCGCACGCTGACTGGGGCGAAGGTCGCCGACGTGGTGGTGGAAAGCGGCGAGGGCGTCGGGAACAGTTACAGCAACACCGCAATCCTGGAACAGGACGACGTTGTCGTGATCGAGACGTCCACAGGTCGCATGGGGTATTCGAGCACCGGCCAGGCATTGTGGCGGACCAAGGACATCGGGCTGGCGCAGACGGTGACGGCATCGCTCTACGAGGTGTCTGGTCGTACCTACTCAGCCCGAAGCGGTCACCGCTTCACGACGGATGACCTGAACCAGAATCACGACCTCAGCGCCAGCGTCTGCGGTGACCGCGCGTTTCTCAGCTCGCCCGGCGACAGCTACCTGGTTGTGGACACAGCGCGAGAGCCGCGCGTCACCAAGCTCAACTACGACCCGCAGCGAGGCGGCACCTACAACGAGTTGACGCCCTTCGGAAAGGTGGAAACTGCCAACGACCCCAGCGTTCTCCGTCTGGTCGACTTCGCGGGCAAGACAGTCTGGTCGATCCGAGGTGACGTCGTCTCCGACCACGACACCGTGGGCAAGTGGGTCCTCATCACCAACCCGTCAGACGACAAGGTTCTGGTCGACGCCAGGACGGGCAAGGACGTGACCGCCACGCGCTCAGACCTGATTCGTGCGATCTCGATGACGAGTTCCTTCGACGCCACGGCTCACTCGATTGCAGGGGACTCGGACCACGTCATCCTGACTGGGCGAGATCATGCGTTTCGGCTGAAGCGTACGGACGTGTGTGGCTGATGTTGGCCAACCAGGC
>DATLCL010000116.1:0-3709 GCA_035526415.1 Aeromicrobium sp. | reverse complement strand
AAGCTGACGTATGTGATCGGGAGTCCCTTCGGGCTGCGATCGACGCGTGCGCTCACTCGCTCGGCGGTATCGATCTCCTCGTTGCCAATGCGGGAGTCGTGTCCTACGGGACCGTTCGGCATGCGGACGAGGCGGTCTTCGAGCGCGTCCTCGATGTGAACCTGAACGGCGTGTTCCGGACCCTCAAATACGCAACGCCGCACCTGGAGCGCAGCAGTGGCCATGTCATGGTCGTGGCGTCGGCGATCTCGTTCCTCGCCCTGCCGGCCATGTCGTCGTACTCGGCGAGCAAAGCAGGCGTCGAGATGCTCGCCTTGGCCTACCGCCAGGAGGTGTCGCACTTGGGCATCACGGTTGGCTTGGTGCATCCGTCGTGGATCGAGACTGATCTAGTCAAGAGCGCCGAGAGCGACGTGCCGTCGTTCCGGGCCCTGCGCGCCGAGCTTCCCTATCCCGGCAACGTGACGACCAGCGTTGAGAAGGTGGCCGGTGCGATCGTCGACGGATTGGTGACTCGCCGGGCGCGGGTGTACGTGCCACGAGCGGTCGGCGCGGTGGGGTGGGCGAAGGCAGCTCTGGCCTCTCCGGCGGCATGGCTGTGGGCGCGGCGGTTTGCCGCCAAGTGGGTACCGACGCTTGAACGGGAGATTGCGGCACTCGGCCGGAACGACCAGGTCGTGCCCCGCGTCAGCGACCCTGGCGCCTGAGCGCAGCTTCGTGCGATGTCCGGGCTCGTTTCGGGTCGTCGCCCAGCCCGACCATGAAGGTGACGCCCATAGGAACCAGCACCTGCATCACAGGGTCCTCGAAGTCGGTGAAGTGGTCGGCCAATTCCAGCGTGATGTAGCCGTGCACAAAACTCCACAAGGCGCCAGCAAGGGCGTCAACGTCATTGACCTCAGCGCGGTCGGTTTCAGCGAGCCTCGCGCAGGCGTCGGTGATGTGTGCGAATCCTGCCTTGAATGCGGGGGAGTGACCGCTGTGCCGCACTCCCTTTTCAGCGTGCGTGGGCCGGTAAGTGGCGCGGTTCGACAGTCCGAACATCGCGTCATAGAGGTGGGGGTTTCCCCGGGCGAGTTCGCGCGTGGTCAGGGCCATGCCGAACAGGTCGGTGACTGGGTCGTCGGTGATCTCGGCCTCGGCGAAGGACTTCTCGAGCTGGCCGAAGCCGTAGTCGACGGCGGCGCTGATTAGTTCCGGGATGCCGCCGTGGTGGCTGTAGACGACCATCGTCGACATGCCGGCCTTGGCCGCCACCTCTCGGGCCTTGATGGCCGAGGGTCCATGCTCGGCCATCAATGACACGGTGGCCTCCACCAAGCGCTCTGCCGTGCTCGGCACCGAGTCCTCCGTCATGGTCACCATGGTTTCATCCGTGATCCGATCCGACGCGACGCACATCACAGTCGCGCCCATTGCTCGCTTTCTATAACTTCGTTATCGTAGCAAGGGAACAAGCATTTCCACCTTTCGGAGCAGGTCATGGCGCAAGAAGTCGAAGGCAACCTCGAGGTCGAAGACCGCGGGCCGGTCCTGGTCGCCCGAATCGATGGTGGCCCGCTGGGATTGTTCGGCAACCAGATCGCGGAGCAGTTGGATGCGCTGGTTGATCGAGTTGACGCCGACCCCAGCGTGCATGCGGTCGTCTTCACCGGCACGCACCCGGATCGGTTCGTCAGCCACGCCGAGGTCCGATGGCTGCAAGAGGGCGGGGCAAAGGTGCCGTCGGTCGGCGCGAGAGGCGCCGCGGCGCTCGCCCGAACCGCCAGGCAGGTCAACCGCGCCGGCGGGATCCAGCAGGCGTTCGGCAAGACACCATTGTGGCCGGCGGTTCAGCTCGAACGCCTGCACAAGACATTCCTGAAGATGAACCGCAGCGGCGTCATCTTCGTCGCTGCGCTCAATGGCTCGGCGCTCGGTCTGGGCGCAGAATTCGCGTGGGCAAACGATCTGCGCGTCATGGCCGACGGCGATTTCTTCATCGGGCAGCCCGAAGTCCTGCTGGGCATCATGCCCGGTGGCGGCGGCACGCAGCGACTGACGCGGTTGGTTGGGACCCATCAGTCCCTGGTTGCGATTCTGGAGGGCAAGCCGTTCACGCCGGCGCAGGCATTGGCGAACGGCGCGGTCGATGACGTCGTTCCCCAGGGGGACGTACTCGCCCGGGCGATTGAGCTCGCTGGTCATTTCGGAACCCGGACCAAGGAATCGGTCGCCGGCATCAAGCGGGCGGTGTATTTCGGCGGCTCGATGTCACTGACCGATGGCCTGCACGTCGAAAGCACGGAGTTCCTCATGACGGTGCTGTCCAACGTCGGGCAGGAGCTGATGGTCGATTACATGCAGAACACCGAGGCCGCCGGCGAACTGCCGTTCTATGTCCCCGGCGTCTATGACGAAATCCTCGAAGCCGGCACTACCCGAGGCGCGGGCGCACCCAAGGCGACGGTGACCAAGTGATGCCCGTCTCGAAGTCATTCACTCGCCGAGACGTCTCATTCACGTCTGGTGACGACTACTGCTCCGCCTGGCTGTACCTTCCGGACGATGTCGAATCACCACCGGTTGTCATCCTCGGCCACGGCCTCGGCGGGACGCGGGAGATGGGCTTGGCCGCCTACGCTGAGCGCTTCGCCGCCGCCGGCATTGCCGCATTCGCCTTCACCTATCGCCATTTTGGAGACTCCGGAGGCCAGCCCAGGCAGCTGCTGTCGATCAAACGGCAGCTCCGGGACTGGGACGCAGCCATTGGTCACATCAAAGCGCGCCCCGACGTCGATGGCACCAAGCTGGCCATTTGGGGAAGTTCCTTTGGGGGAGGTCATGCGATCACCGTCGCGTCGCGTCACCCTGAGCTGCTGGCGGCCGTGGCCCAGTGCCCCTTCACCGACGGTCTGGCCTCGGCGCGAGCGCTCGGACCGGTCGACTCGGCCAAGCTCCTGGCTCTCGCAGGCAAGGACGTGCTGGCCGCGATCCGCCGCAAGGAGCCGGTGCGCATCGGCCTCGTCGGGAAGCCCGGATCGATGGCGGCGATGACGGCCGCCGATGCGCTCCCCGGGTATCTCGCGCTCATCCCGGACGACGTCGAGTTCGTCAATGAGATAGCCGCACGCTTTGTGCCGACGGCCACGGTCTATCGGCCTGGACGCTCAGCCAGGAAGGTCGCGATGCCGATCCTCTTCTGCATCTGCGACCAGGACACCGTCGCTCCACCGGCCGAGACTCTCGCCTACGCGCGCACAGCGCCCAAGGGCGAGATCAAGACCTACGACGTCGGCCACTTCGACATCTACCGCGGCGCACCCTTCGACGCGGTCGTCGCCGATCAAGTCGATTTCCTCACACGTCACTTGGAGTTCTGATGGCTCGACCCGCATATGACCTTGCGAACAAGGTCGTCCTCATCACCGGCGGCAACGGCGGCATCGGAAGTGCTACGGCGCGCGAGTTGCTCATTCGAGGCGCGAAGGTCGCGATCGTTGACATCGATCCTCAGACTCCCGGGCTCGCGGCCGCGCTGAGTCCGGACGCGGCACTCGGCATCGTTGGCGACGTACGCGACCGTGCGTCCCTGGAGTCCGCGGTGGCACAGACCGTTGCACACTTCGGGCACCTCGACATCGCGATCGCCAATGCCGGGCTGCTCGCCCGGGCGGCGACCCTGCGAACCACCCCGGCCGCGGCCGTCGAGAACACTCTCGCCGTCAAC
>DATLCL010000115.1:0-4095 GCA_035526415.1 Aeromicrobium sp. | reverse complement strand
GTGAGGATTGCGATGTCGGCGAGCATCGCCTTGCGGCGGTCACCGAAGCCCGGGGCCTTGATGGCGACCGACTTGAAGGTGCCGCGCACCTTGTTGACGATGAGAGTGGCCAGTGCCTCCCCCTCGACGTCCTCGGCGATGATCGCCAGCGACTTGCCCGATTGCATGACCTTCTCGAGCACCGGGACCATGTCCTTGACCGAGCTGATCTTGGAGTTGACGACGAGGATGTACGGGTCTTCAAGAACCGTCTCCTGGCGCTCCGGGTCGGTGACGAAGTAGCCCGAGATGTGGCCCTTGTCGAAGCGCATGCCCTCGGTCAGTTCGAGGTCGATCCCGAAGGTGTTCGACTCCTCGACGGTGATGACGCCTTCTTTGCCGACCTTGTCCATGGCCTCGGCGATGATCTCGCCCACGGCCGGGTCAGCAGCGGAGATGGCGGCGGTCGCCGCGATCTGCTCCTTGGTCTCGACGTCCTTCGCCATGCCGAGCAGTTGGGCACTGACCGCTTCGACGGCCTTCTCGATGCCGCGCTTCAGCTCGATCGGGTTCGCGCCGGCCGCGACGTTGCGCAGGCCCTCACGCACGAGTGCCTGAGCGAGCACGGTGGCAGTGGTGGTGCCGTCGCCGGCGACGTCGTCGGTCTTCTTGGCGACTTCCTTGACGAGCTCGGCGCCGATCTTCTCGTAGGGATCCTCGAGCTCGATCTCCTTGGCGATGCTCACGCCATCATTGGTGATCGTGGGCGCGCCCCACTTCTTCTCGAGCACGACGTTGCGACCCTTGGGGCCGAGCGTCACCTTGACTGCGTCGGCGAGCTGGTTCATGCCGCGCTCGAGACCGCGACGCGCTTCCTCGTTGAAAGCAATGGACTTGGCCATGAATAACTCCCTGCGTACTACCGATGGGAAAGAATGTGGACTTAGCACTCACATCATAGGAGTGCTAATCAAGCTGTGTCACGCAGGGGCTACCCCAGGCCTCACCCGCGCCGAAACTTCGGGAGTCAGGCAGCTAGCAGGAGGAAGAGCCCGGTGTAGGTGATCGCCACCATGAGCAGGAGCATGCCGAGCTGGCCGGTCAGGCGATGGCCAGCCGGGAGCACCCGGAGCGCACAATCGTGCGCGGCGATCACCGCGAGCACGTGCCCGGTCACGACGAACAGCACCTTCACCACGGCTAGCGGTGTCGGGTACGCGGACAGGACGTCGAGCAACAGCGTCAGGTAGTGCGCCAAGACATAGCCGACCGCGATGGGAACGAGTGAGTGTCCGTACAGCCGCGGCAGCAAGAGGCGCTGCCGAAGCGTGACGCCGCCGGTCGCCATGGCAGCCAGCGCGAACAGGACTGAGACGGTCGCGCAGAAGCCGAGCAGCCATACGCTCGATTCGAGCACGGATCGGTCAGCCCGTTGCCACGACGCGGTCCCAGTGAAGCTGTCGAATGCAGTCGACCCGACCAGGGTGCCCAGCAGTGGGACAAGCCCCGAGGCCGTCGGCGCCGACGCCAGCCGCCAGCGACCCAACCGAGCGACGAGGCTGCTGTAGACGTCGAACGGGTCAGCTCGGTTGAACCAGCGGGGGCCGAAGACGACTCCCCCGATGAGCATCGTCGCTGAGTACAACGCAACCCATGTCCGGACAGCGGTGATGCTCGACGGGTCGGGCGAGGCCAGTTCCAGCCAGACAAAGGAGAAGATCCCCGCGGCAGCCGGCCAGTAGCCCACGGCGTCCGGATAGGCGGCCACACCGTCAGGGCGGCGAGTCACCCTTCCCACGAACGCCTGGATCGTGCGCCACGGCGACAGGTCGCGCCAGACATCACCAAATAGCAACGCCACCGGGACCAGTCCGACCCACAGATAGATGTACACAGCACGCAGGCCGACGGCCGTGCGGTCGCCGGGCCCGAAGAAGAGCAGCCACGCCAGCAGCGCCGTCAAGCCAAGCCCAACCGCGGCGAGCCATGGCCGCCGGGGCCTGGCTTGCTCGGGCTCCACTGTGAACCGCGGCTCGCGCCATGCGAAGACGAGGACGACAAATGACAGCGTCAGCGCCCAGGTGGCGCCCACGATCGAGTACAGCAGCGGAACCGGAAGGTCGGCCGGGCCTCCAACGCCATGAGCCGCGAGGGTGGTCGGGACGATCCAGGCGGCTCCGAGCACGTCGCCCGGAGTCACTTCCGCACGAGGACTTCGGCGATCACGGCGTCGAGGTCATGCACCTCAACCGCGACCTTGCCGGGTTGATCCACCGTGAATGTGAATCGCTTATTGCTGCCGGCCTTGACCTTGAACTCCTGCTCCGGGTCGGTGTGCACGTGGATTTCGTCCGCCGTGTCCGAGTGCACGGACAGGGTCAGCGGCTGGCCCACCTTGAGCTCAACCCGGGCGCCGCGCGGCGTCACCTCGCCGTCGATGATTGTCACGTCCAGGACCACCGGCCCCGGCTTCGTACCCTCCGTCGACTCGTTCGTCGCCTGCGAAGCAGTCGGTTGGCCCGGCGTGGTTGCGGTGCCGCACCCGGCCGTCAGGACCAAGGCCAGCACCGGCAGGCACCACGTCCATCGCATCATTCCGAGCCCTCCGCATCCTTGGCCTTCCGGCGCTGTTCGCGTCGATCACGTACGGCAATCATCACAACCACCCCGACCACAACGAGTGCCGGGAGCACAGCAGGGATGGCGAGGACGGCCGCATGGTGGTCGGCGAACCTCACGTCAGCGCGGCCTCTTGCTCGCTCGGCCTGGCCTCGGCGATGCTCCGCGAGATCCGGGACGTCGTCAGGCAGAGGCCGACGATGACCGCAATGCTGCAGAGCAGCACGACGAGGTTGGCGATGCCCCACAACGATGCCGGGACGTCAAGGTTGCGTTCGCGCTGCAAGATCGAGATTTCGGGGACGACGTCCCGGGTGAACTGGGCCGACGCGGGCGTTTCGGGCACTCCGAGCGCGGCGTCAGCCGGCAAGAAGATCGGCACCGCAGCCAGCATCCGACCATCCTGAAGGCGCAGCAACGTCTTCCAGTTTCCGTAGACCGGCATCGGCTTGGTCGATTCCCACGTGTTGGGCCCGGTACGACGGAGCTGGTCATTGATGACCCCTTCGCCGCCGCCCTGCCAGGAAAGGATGGTGACCCACGTCGGGTGTTCGTCGATGAGGTTCGCCGGCTCGAGCTTCACATTGGCGATGACCTCGGGCTTGCCCGGCATGCCGACCTGCTGCAACGCGACGGTTGCTTTCGCGTTCTCCGGGACCGTGGCATGCAGGCCGTTCGCCGTCGCACCGCCGATGGCCAGAAGGGTGAGGACGACGATCGTGACAGAGACGCGCTTGGCCGGCAGGCGGCCATTCAGTGCCAGCGCGAACAGCGCGCCGCAGAGACCAGCGCCGATGGCGACCGGGACCGTCATGGCCAGCCCCTCACCCCACATGTCGCGCGCCCATGGAAACGGGTAAACGCGGCGCGTCCAGTCGCCCTCGATCGCGGTGCCAACCGTGCCGATGAGGAGGCCGCCAACCGCGCCGAACCACAACGGCTTGCGTGCCAGACGGGTGGCGCCCAGGAGTTCGATCAGGACGGCGCTGCCGAGCACGAGGGCGAAGACGTAGTGGGCCTGCCCGAAGAAGTCCGTCACCAGGAAGGAGACCACGCCTCGGACGCCCAAGTAGACACAGGCAGCGAAGAAGGCGGCCCCCGGTCCGACGAAGAGTCGCGCCGCAACGAGCGGGAGGGCCGCCGCCAGCGCGGTCAGCATCGGGTGGAAGACCATGCGGAACTGCGAGACGCCGAAATCGAACTCACCGAGGAACACCGACAAGCCGATGATGGCGGCGCCGAAGGCGGTCGACAGCGTGATGGTCCGCAGCCACGTGGGCGCCGATCCGGCGCCTTCCTGGTAGCTGAACTCGTTCTCACGCTGGAACAGGATGATGCCGAGCGTGGACAGCCCGGCTCCACCGATCAGCATGAGGTGGGTCGGCCCCCACAAGGTGACGTCTTGGCCGAACAACCGATGCCACACGTCGTCCAGCGGGAATCCGATGAGCGCGTACAGGCCGCAGCCTGCGAGGTAGATCCCACTGACCGGCGCGA
>DATLCL010000113.1:0-2772 GCA_035526415.1 Aeromicrobium sp. | reverse complement strand
CTTGACGTACGCCCGCCGCTCTTCCCAGTCCAGATGCTCGACGTGGTACTGCCGCGACTCATGGAGGTAGATGGCGTTGTCGTAGACGAGCACCGGCGCCGCAAAGAGGTCGATCTCGCCGATGACGACGGGTCGCGGGTGCCCGGTGGTGTCGATGATCACGACGTTCTCCGGTGCACCAACCCGCAGCGACACCTCCGACGCCGGGAAGTTTTCCGAGGCCCAGTACCAGCGCTCGTCCTCGGCGAGTCGGACGTGGCCTTCCTCCGAAAGGAAATGCAGAAGATCGTCGGTTGGGACGCCGGACAGCGAATCGCCTGAGTTGAATGGCAGCTCAAACGCTGCTGAGCGGACGTGGGCCAGAAGCACGTGCAGGTTGGTCGGATCGAGGCGGGCTTCCTCTGGTGTGGCCTCGAACAGGTACTCGGGGTGGGTGGCCACGAACTGGTCGACGGCCCCGGCACCGGCCACGAGAATCGCGACTGAGGCTTCACGGCGCCTGCCTGATCGGCCCATCTGTTGCCAGGTGGCAGCGATGGTGCCGGGGTAGCCGGCGAGGATGGAGACGTCGAGGCGGCCGATGTCGATGCCGAGCTCGAGCGCGTTTGTCGAGACCACGCCCAGGACGTCGCCCGACCGCAGGCCGGCCTCGATCGCGCGGCGCTCCGTCGGCAGATAGCCACCGCGGTACCCGCGGATTCGGCTCAACGGTCCGCGCCCCTCGCGAAAAGCCTCCTTCAACGAAGTTAGGAGCAGCTCCACGGCAACGCGAGCCTTGCCGAAGACGATGGTCTGGCGTCCGGCGCGAAGAAAGGTGAGCGCCGTGTGGTGGGCTAGGCCCAGCGGGCCGGGACGGATTCCCTGCCGCTGGTCTATGACGGGTGGATTGAGGACAACGACGTGCTTCTCGCCGGCCGGCGCGCCATTGCGGTCGACGACCATCACCGGGCGGCCAATAAGCGTCTCGGCGAGCGACTTCGGATTGCCGATCGTCGCCGAGCACAGCACGATCTGCGGCTTGGAGCCGTAGTGATCGCATAGACGGAGCAGGCGGCGAATGACGTTTGCCACGTGCGAGCCAAAGATGCCGCGGTAGGTGTGGGCTTCATCGATGACGATGTAGCGCAGCTGCTCGAAAAGCTGGAACCATTTGGTGTGATGAGGGAGGATGGCCGAGTGGAGCATGTCCGGGTTGGTCACGACCACCTGGCCGGCTGATCGGATGTTGTTCCTGATCGGTACCGGGGTGTCGCCGTCGTAGACGCCCGCGGCCACAGCGATATCGGCAGCCGTCGCCAGCTCCCGAAAAGATGCGAGCTGGTCCTGGCTGAGGGCCTTGGTCGGGAACAGATAAAGAGCGCGGGCTGCCGGGTCGTCGATGACCGACTGCAGGACAGGAATGTCGTAGCACAAGGATTTCCCTGACGCGGTCGGTGTCACAACGACCACGTCCTTTCCATCCCGTAGCGCCCCCATCGCCTCGCCCTGATGCGAGTAGAGCATCTCGATGCCGCGCGCATGCAATGCGCGGACGAGGCGCTTGTCCAGCCAGGACGGGAACGGGACGACCTCCGCGTGGCGTTCGGAAATGACACGGTGCTCCACGACGGCCTGCGCCACTTCGGGCTGGGCAAGTAGGCGCTCGAGGGTTTCGATCGTTCCCGCCGGTTGGTAGATGCGCATCTCGTCTGCGGCTCCATTTAGATCAGATGTTCGCTTTGCCACAGCATAGCAGCCCGCATTGGCCATCGATTGACTGTCGGAACGTGGGACGCGAGTGGGGCACTTGGCTGAGGAGGGTGTTCGTGGTCAGAAATTTCAGAACGTCGCTGGGATATTGCATTTGTCGTAGTGATCGATATGGCGTGCGGTTGAAGTTAACGATGAGTCCACAAATTGATATGCGGCGAGGATGATCCGAATACCACGAAAGTACGAAAGTACTAGTGACCGCAGAATTTGCCGCTCGGCTGCCGGTCCGATAACAGAAGGTTCCCCTCATGACCGACCGTTTGCAGCGACGGCTGCGCCTCCCGTTCGTACCATCCCGGCTCACGCTGCCCCGCGTCGCGTCCAGCTCAGCGTTGGGGCTCGCCCTTGTCGCAATCCTGACCTCCGCTGTTTTGGGTACTGGATCAGGGCTGACCGTCAGCGCTGCGCCTGCCGAAAGCCCGAGTTTCGGATCGATCGCGATCTTCAAGACCCTCTGCACCGAGATCGGCCAGCAGGACACATGCAACGGCCGCGACACATCGCTGTCCGACTACAACATCGACTTTGAGGTTCGCGCGGGCGCGGACACCGACGCCGGCACCGTGCTGCAGACGATCACGGTCAAGCTGTCCGACAACGCCAATGGCGTAGGTTCAGTGGGCAATGGCTCGCAGGGCCGAAACGTGGGCGAGGCGCTTGCCCCCGGGACGTACACAGTGTGTGAAGTTCCCGTTGCCTACAAGGCCGGTCAGACCAACGTCCCGCTCGACGTAACGCCCCGTCCAAATGCCGGCAACGGCGGCAGCACGGGCGGCGATCAGTACGAGTTCAGCGGCGAGTGCATCGTCGTAGAGGTAACAGCCGGCACTGCCGAACTGAAGTTCCTCGACCAGGTCACCGCCCCCACACCGACGCCGACGCCAACCCCCACACCGACGCCAACCCCCACACCGACGCCGACGCCCACGCCTGACACAGGGCTTATTGCGATCTTCAAGACCCTGTGTGATTCGATCGGCGAGCAGGACACCTGTAACGGCCGCGACACGTCGCTGTCCG
>DATLCL010000102.1:0-3629 GCA_035526415.1 Aeromicrobium sp. | reverse complement strand
ATAACTAGAACGTGTTACAGATTCAAGACACTGGTGTTTCAACCGTGGAGGTTAGCTCGTGACCGCTCAGCCCGCCGTTCCCGCTGGGTTCGACCCGACCGACCCGGACATCTGTCTGGTCGGCATCCCGCACGAGCAGTTCCTCGAACTGCGCCGAACCGCTCCGGTGTGGTGGGTGGAGCAGACGCCGGAATCTCGGGCCGGGTTCGACGGCACGAGCGGGTTCTGGGCCGTCAGCAAGCACGCCGACGTCTCTGCCGTCTCACGGAACAGCAAGGACTTTTCGAGCCAGGAGCACGGCGCGATCATCCGGTTCGCCCCGGACATGACGCGTGAGCAGGTCGAGATGCAGAGCGTCATGCTGATCAACCAGGATCCGCCGGACCACACCAAGATCCGCCAGATCATCAGCCGCGGCTTCACGCCGCGCTCTATCAACGGGATGCACGACGTGCTCGTCGAGCGCGCGAACGCGATCGTCGACGACGCCATCGCCAAGGGCTCAGGTGACTTTGTCAGCGAGGTGGCAGCTGAACTGCCCCTGCAGGCAATTGCCGACCTGATCGGTGTCCCGCAGGAAAACCGTCGCAAGCTCTTCGACTGGTCGAACACGATGATGTCGTACGACGATCCCGACTTCATCGACCCTCCGGACGTCGCCGCAGCCGAGATCCTCGGCTACGCCATGGCCTTGGCCGAGGAGCGTCGTGCCGAGCCGGCCGATGACATCATCACCAAGCTCATCACCGCCGACATCGACGGCCACGGGCAACTGACCGACGACGAGTTCGGCTACTTCTTCATCATGCTGACGGTCGCTGGGAATGAGACAACGCGCAACGCCATCACTCATGGCATGAACGCCTTCTTCAGCTTCCCCGACCAGTGGGAGCTTTGGAAGTCCGAGCGCCCGTCGACCATGGTCGACGAGGTCATCAGGTGGGCGACCCCGGTCACTGTGTTCCAGCGCACTGCGCTGAACGACGTGATGGTGGGCGACCAGGTCGTCAAGAAGGGCGAGCGCGTCGGCCTTTATTACTCCAGCGCCAACCACGATGAGGACGTCTTCGAGAATCCCGACGTCTTCGACATCACCCGCGACCCGAACCCGCACCTCTCGTTCGGTGGCCATGGCGCGCACTACTGCATCGGCGCGAACCTGGCTCGCCTCGAGGTGGAGATCATGTTCAACACGATCGCGGACCGGATGCCTGACATCGCCCAGCTGGGTGAGGCGAAGCGCCTCCGCCACGGCTGGATCAACGGGATCAAGGAACTGCCGGTTCAATACGTGTAAGAAGTGGGGGCCTGCACGGCTCCCACAGTCGTGAAGAAGCTCTCGACGTTCCTTGCCCTGATTGCGGTCGCGCTGGGGATCGCTGCCGCCGCGCTGACTCTGCGACCCGAAGCTGCGCCGACGGCTCCGGCAGTTGCTCACGGTGAAACCACCGTCCTGCCGTCGGGGGACCTTCGGCCGACCCGTGTCGTGATCCCGGACATTGGAGTCGCCGAGGGGTTGCAGCCGGTGGGCCTCCTGCCCGACGGGGCGATGGAGACGCCACCGTTCGGGAACGTCGGTTGGTACGACGAGGGCCCGCCTCCCGGCGCTGTCGGGGCGGCCGTGATCGTCGCCCACGTCCATGGGCCGCAGGGTGACGACGTGTTCGCGCGCCTGCACGAGCTCAGGCGTCACGACCGATTCCGGGTCGAGACCACGCTCGGCACCGTCGTGTTCGAGGTGGACGAACTGGTCCAGGTCGACAAGGAAGACCTGCCCTACGACCGGATGTGGCCGGAAACGAACCGCCGTCTGGTCAGCCTCATCACGTGCGGCGGCAAGCGCACAGCTACCGGTTACCCGCTGAACACGATCGTGTTCGCGCACGCAATCTGACCTGCGCTGCGCCTTCGAAAAAAACTGCAAGGTTCCTGGCCGCTCGCGGCTCCTACCTATGACCGACACCCGGTCGACTTCCAACAAGGAGACTTGAATGAACATCACAACCCGCACCTTGATCGCCATCCCGATGGCGGCCGCCGCGCTCTCTGCCGGCGCTACGCCCGTTCTGGCCCAGCCCGCCGGCCCGATCGTGTCGGATCTCGACATTGCTCAGCCCGAGCCCCAGCCCGAGCCGGAGCCCGGCCCGCAGGACGGCCCGGATGACAAGGACGGCCCGAACGACGACCCCGGCCCGCAGGATGGACCGGACGACAAGGACGGCCCGAACAACGATCCCGGCCCTGATGGCCCGGATGACCTCGACGGCCCGAACCCCGGCGACGATGACAGCGATGACGACAGCGACAGCGATGACGACAGCGATGACGACAGCGACGGTGATGACGTCCGGCGTCCGTCCCGCGTCGACGCCGGCGGCGCCTCCGATGACGGCCTCAGCTTCGCCTGGCTCCTCGCCAGCGGCGCGATGGTCACCGCAGCCGGCGGGTTCACCGCACGGCGAGTGGCGCTGAAGCGGCGCTGATCAACCGGCAAGGCCTCCTGCTCTCTCGGGCAGGGGGCCTTGCTGCGTGTCAGTTGCTGGGCGGCTGCGAGCCCACGACCCACATCGAGAAGAACTGCGAACCGCCACCGTAGGCGTGGCCGAGTGCTCGCCGCGCGCCGTCGATCTGGTGCTCGCCGGCCATCCCGCGCACTTGCAGAGCGGCCTCGGCGAACCGGAGCATGCCGGACGCGCCGATCGGGTTGGACGACAGGACGCCGCCTGAGCTGTTGACCGGGAGCTTGCCGGTCATGGCCGTCTCGCCGGCTTCGGTGAGCTTCCAGCCGCTGCCTTCCTCGGCGAACCCGAGGTTCTCCAGCCACATCGGCTCGAACCAGGCGAACGGGACGTAGATCTCGGCGGCGTCGATCTCGTCGATCGGGCTGGTGATGCCGGCCTGCTTCCAGAGCGCGGCTGCGGCATCGCGGCCGGCCTGCGGGTTCACCTGGTCGCGCTCTGCCGCGGTCGTCGGCTCCGAGCGCATGACGGTGCCGTGGATCCAAGCCGGCGCCGCGGAGCCCCGCGCGATGTCTTCATCGGCGATGACGACGGCACAGGCGCCATCAGATGACGGGCAGGTCTCGTCGAAGCGGATCGGGTCCCACAGCATCGGCGATGCGAGGACATCCTCGACGGTCTTGGCCTCGCGCAAATGCGCGTAGGGGTTCTTCAGCGCATTCGTCCGATCCTTGGCGGCGACCATCGCGCCGATCTCTATCGGGGCCTGCGAACGCCGTATGTAGGAGCGGACGTGCGGCGCGAAGTAGCCGCCTGCACCGGCATGCACCGGCATGACGAACGGAACCGGCACAGATAGCGCCCACATGGCGTTCGACTCGGACTGCTTCTCGAAGGCGACGGCCAGCACCTTCTTGTGCACGCCCGACTGGACCAGCGACGCCGCGACGATCGCGGTCGAGCCGCCGACCGAGCCGGCCGTGTGGACACGCAGAAGCGGCTTACCCGCAGCACCAAGCGCCTCGGCCAGGTAGAGCTCCGGCATCATCACGCCCTCGAAAAGATCGGGGGCCTTGCCGACGACGATGGCGTCGACCTCGTCGAGCGTCATTCCGGCGTCGATGAGTGCGCGATCCATGGCTTCGCGACAGAGTCCGGCCATCGACAGGT
>DATLCL010000101.1:0-2467 GCA_035526415.1 Aeromicrobium sp. | reverse complement strand
AATCGAAGGCACCCGGGATGGTCTCGCCCACCTCGTAGCCGGAGTCGACGCGGATGCCGGGGCCGCTCGGCGGGTGCCAAGCGGTCAGCGTGCCCGGCGCGGGCAGGAAGCCGCGGCCGCCGTCCTCGGCGTTGATGCGGAACTCGATGGAGTGCCCGCGAATCTCGGGGTCGTCGTATCCGAGCTCCTCACCGGCGGCGATGCGGAACATCTCACGCACCAAGTCGAGGCCGGTGACCTCCTCGGAGACGGGGTGCTCGACCTGGAGGCGGGTGTTGACCTCGAGGAAGCTGATGGTGCCGTCGCGGGCCACCAGGAACTCGCAGGTGCCGGCACCGACATAGTGGGCTTCCTTGAGGATGGCCTTCGACGACGAGTACAGGCGCTCCAGCTGCTCGTCGCTCAGGAACGGAGCCGGCGCCTCCTCGACGAGCTTCTGGTGACGGCGCTGCAGCGAGCAGTCGCGGGTGGAGACGACGACGACGTTGCCGTGCTGGTCGGCAAGGCACTGCGTCTCTACGTGCCGGGGCTTGTCGAGGAACTTCTCGACGAGGCATTCGCCGCGACCGAAGGCGCTGACCGCCTCGCGAACCGCGGAGTCGTACGCCTCGGGAATCTCCTCCAGGGTGTGCGCGACCTTCAAGCCGCGTCCGCCACCACCGAAGACGGCCTTGATGGCGACCGGGAGACTGTGCTCCTGGGCGAACGCGACAACCTCGTCGGCGTCCTCGACCGGATCCTTCGTGCCGGGCGCCAGGGGCGCATTGGCGCGCTCGGCGATGTGCTTGGCCTTGGCCTTGTCGCCGAGGGCGTCGATGGCCTCGGGGGAGGGGCCGATCCAGATCAGGCCCGCGTCGAGCACGGCCTTGGCGAACTCGGCGTTCTCGGCGAGGAAGCCGTAGCCGGGGTGGACGCTGTCGGCGCCGCTGCGCTCGGCGACGTTGAGGATCTTCTCGATGGACAGGTAGGAGTCGCCCGGCGTGGACCCCTCGAGGCTGTAGGCCTCGTCGGCCAGCCGGACGAACAGCGCATCGCGATCGGGCTCTGCGTAGACGGCGACGCTGCCGATTCCGGCGTCTTTCGCCGCGCGGATCACGCGAACGGCGATCTCGCCGCGGTTGGCGATCAGCACCTTCTTCAGTGCCTGCGGGGAATTGCTCACAGTTCTCCTTGAGCCTTGAGCGCGGTGTGGGCTGCGAGCGGCAGTCTAGTCGTAGGCTCGAGAGCACCAACGAGAGGAGTTCGGCATGAGGGCTCGTGGCTTGTTCCCGCTGCTCATTGTGGTCTTGGCCGCCGCCGGGGCGTACTGGTACCTGGAGAGTTCCAACGGGGGTACGTCGACGCACTTCCAGTCCAAGCACGGCGTCTCCGTGACCGTGACGGAACCGAGGTCCGGCGACACCATCGCGAGCCCGCTGAAGGTCCGCGGCGTCGTCCCGGGTTCATGGTCCTTCGAGGCGAGCTTCCCGATCGAGATCCTCGATGCCGATCGCAAGCCGGTCGCCGACACCTTCGCCACCATCAGCGGCGACTGGATGACCGAGAAGCCGGTCAAGTTCACCGCATCCCTCCCGTTCCATGCGCCGGTGAGCGACCGCGGTTTCGTCGTCATTCACAAGGCGAATCCGTCCGGCGATCAGGCAACCGACGACGCGGTGGAGATCCCGGTACGGTTCGGGTCCTGAGCCACTCTGGTTAACGGTCATTAACGAAAGCGGGTTAGGCTCCGCTCATGGCCCATCCATCCATGACCTTGACGGCTGAGCACGAGGCCTTCCGTCGCACGGTGCGCGAGTTCGCCGAGGCTGAGATCGCACCGTTCGTCGCCGAATGGGATCGCGCTCACCATTTCCCGGTCGACGTCGTGCGCAAGATGGGCGACCTCGGGCTGTTCGGCCTGACGGCCCCGGAGGAGTACGGCGGCGCCGCTGGCGACTTCACCAGCCTGTGCGTGGCGATCGAGGAACTGGGCCGCATCGACCAGTCGGTCGGCATCACGCTCGAAGCCGGTGTCGGGCTCGGCATCAGCCCCATCCTCAACTTCGGCACCACGGAGCAGAAGGAGCGATGGCTGCCGGACCTCGTGGCCGGGCGTGCGCTGGCCGGATTCGGGCTCACGGAGCCGGGTGCGGGCTCCGACGCGGGTGCCACGCGCACCAAGGCCGTGCTCGACGGCGACGAATGGGTCATCGACGGCGCCAAGCAGTTCATCACGAACTCCGGCACGGACATCACGTCCCTGGTGACGGTGACGGCGCGCACCGGGAGCCGGGACGACGCCGGGCCAGAGATCAGCGCGATCGTGGTGCCGGCCGGCACGGCCGGCTTCGTCGTGGAGCCGCCGTACGACAAGCTCGGGTGGAAAATCTCCGACACGCACGCACTCTCGTTCACGGGGGCCCGGGTGCCTGCCGACCACCTGCTCGGCGAGCGTGGCCGCGGTTACGCCCAGTTCCTCGCCATCCTC
>DATLCL010000083.1:0-2100 GCA_035526415.1 Aeromicrobium sp. | reverse complement strand
TGGCCCCACCGCCGCCGCACGCGACTAGAACAAGAGCGACGACGGCAATTGCCGCCCAACGCGAACTGTTGGGTCTCGACATGGTTCCTCCTCGACGCTGTTTCATTTCGAGCGACAAACGTCACGAAAAGAACAGATTTGAACGCATTGTCCGGGCGCTTTACGACCGGTGTCAAGGGAATTAGATCTCTGCGACGGTTCTGTGATGAATCCGATTCGCCCTATTTCTCGTCGCCGATCGCGTCGCTAGTTTGGGCCGCGAAACTCTCAGTTTCGCTGCATCAGCGGCTGGCCATCGCGAGACCGGCTTCTTTGCCGAGCTCCAGGTACTCGCTGAGTGGCTCATCACTGTTCTCCACCTCGGGCAGAAGCGCCATTACGCGCGACACGCCCAGCTCGTCGTAGGCCCGCAGGAGCTCGCCCAGCGGCTCGCGTTCGTTCCGCTCCGCGTCCTTGCGCCACAGGTGCACCGATACGGAAAGGGACGCGGGGTCGCGGTCGACCTCTGCGCACCGGTCGGCGATGACTGGCAGGGCCTCGCGTAGCTCTTCGGGTGGCATCGCGTCGAGATTGAGCTCATCGGCGTAGCGCGCAGCGAGGCGCCACGTCCGCTCACGCCCGTTGCCACCGACCATGATCGGGATCCGTGGCTGCTGGAGCGGCTTGGGCTCGTTGATCGCGCCGTCAATGCTGGTGGTTTTGCCGTCGTACGAGGCGCGACCGGGCTCAAACATCTTGCTGGCTATGGCGAGCGTGTCCTCGAGACGATCAAGCCGGCCGCGTGCGTCGGGGAAGTCGTAGCCGTAGGCGAGCCACTCCTCTTCTTTCCAACCGGCGCCAAGGCCGAGGATCATCCGGCCGCCGCTGATGACGTCCATCGTCGTCACCATCTTTGCGAGGAGCGCTGGGTTGCGGTACGAGGAGCAGGTCACGATCTGTCCCAGCCGCACGTTGTTCGTCGAAACTGAGAGGGCGCTCAGCATCGTGTAAGCCTCGAACACGATCTCGTCAGTCGGGTCCGGCGTCGTATGGAAATGGTCGAAGACCCAGATCGAGTCAAATCCCATCGTGTCGGCACGCTGTGCCACGTCCAGCGATCGCTGCCACGCCCGTCGCGCGTCCCAACCCGCGTATTCGCCTGTCCAGCCTTGCGGCACTATCACGCCGAGCTTCAATTTCCGACCTCCATGGGGATGATCCCGATAGTCGACACAGACTCGTCCCGTCGGCGTGCTGATCTTCGAGTGGGTGGTGACGACTGTGTTGCAGGTAATCGATCACCCGCCCGAGCCGCCGCCCGCGACAGCGCGGCAGCGCGACAACGCCACGCGCTACGGCGTTGTCGTGACGATGTGCGGGTTGCCGTCGGCATCGAGGTAGAGCGTCTCCTCGCGTTTGTGGCCGACCACGGATGGGTTCCAGGCGAACGCCATCCCCGGTCTGATCGGGGTCGTTTCCTTGGGAGTGGCGATGCGTTCACGGGCCCTGTAGCCGATCGAGCCGCCCTGGTGATGCAGCTGCCACTGGTCGGGCATGCCCGTTTCCGCGTACGCGTCTTGCGCCGCGGTGAGCACGTTACCCAGCGTGTTCGCGGGCGTGGTCGCGTTGCGCATCGCCGCCAGCACGTGCGCGGTGGCGTCGGCTGCGGCCAGCTGCTCCGGAGTCATGGGCGCCAGCTCCACGAACTGCGTGTGCGCGACGATCAGGCCCCAGCGCTCAGCGCAGACCACGAGCATGACGCGGCGCTCGATGGGACGCCCGGCAGATATCGGATGGCGATAGCGATCGATCCGACCATCGGCGGCGATCAGCACCACGGGCAGCCGCACGCCCTGATGGAGGAAGGCCGCGGTCACTTCGGCCACGACGTCGTCCTCCGTAGTCTGGCCGGCATCGATCTTGCCCAGGACCTGCTCAAACGTCGCCGTGGTCGCGATCCCGAGCCAGGTCATGCGCTCATGCTCAATCGGATGTAGTCGAGTCCGAAGGGACTCCAGCCCATCGGCTAAATCGGCTGCTCTCAGCGCGCCGACGGGCGGCTCAGTCGGCCACCAGGGCTTTTTTTCGATGCGGAGCGGCAGTCCAGCAAGCTCCTCGTCG
>DATLCL010000066.1:0-3914 GCA_035526415.1 Aeromicrobium sp. | reverse complement strand
CCGTACGACGAGAGCAACGCGATCGTGACGATCAACGCCGGCGCCGGTGGGACCGAGGCGACCGACTGGGCCGAGATGCTCCTGCGCATGTACCTGCGCTGGGCGCAGCGCCATCGCTTCGCGACGGAGATCCTCGACCAGTTAGAAGGCGACCAGGCCGGGTTGAAGAGCGTCACGGTCGGCTTCGACGGCCGCAGCGCGTACGGGCACCTTCGCGCCGAGCGCGGCGTCCATCGCCTGGTGCGCATCTCTCCGTACGACTCACAAAATCGCCGCCAGACGACGTTCGCGCTTGTCGAGGTCGTTCCTGAGGTGGCAGATGACACCGAAGTCGGTGAAATCCCCGAGGACGACCTGAAGGTCGAAACCTTCCGATCGCAGGGTGCCGGTGGCCAGCACGTCAACAAGACGGACTCTGCCGTGCGGCTGACTCATATCCCGACGGGGATTACCGCGCAGAGCCAGAACGAACGCTCGCAGCACCAGAACCGCGACTTCGCCATGAAGATCTTGAAGGCACGATTGCTCGAGCGGCGGATCGAGGAGCGCGAGCGGGAGCTCGCTACGTTGCGCGGCGAACACGTCGAGGCGGGCTGGGGAAACCAGATTCGCTCATACGTGCTGCATCCCTACCAGATGGTCAAGGACCACCGCACCGAATACGAAACCTCCGCGACGAACGACGTCCTGGACGGTGACCTCGACGGGTTCATGCTTGCCGAGCTTGAGCGCCTCGCCACGACCGAAGGCCCCGCTAGCGAGGCGTGAAGCGCGTGGAGCTCCGTCCAATCGATCCGGAGGACGTGCCGGCGTGCGTCGAGGTCTTCTACGAGTCCGACGGTGAGCTGACGGCGCGGCACAACCTGCCGCTGTCGCCTCGCAACGAGGAGCGGATGATCCGCGTCTTTACGGACATCGCCGCGACGACGCCGCACCGCGCCTGGCTCGCCGAGGACGGTGGCGAGGTGATCGCGTTTGGCATGGCCATCGAGCGTGGTGACCTCACGTTCCTGAGCTTTTTGTTCGTTCGCAGCTCGGCACAGGCGGCTGGCATCGGACGGCGCCTGTTCGAACGCTGCATGCCCCTTCAGGGCTTCCGAGGCACGTGCGTTTGGTCGGTCCAACCGGTTTCAGCGGGTCTCTACGCGAGCTACGGATTGGTGCCGCGGACGCCGATCTACTCGTTCGCGGGGCGGCCGGAGCGCGAGCTACCTACCCTGCCGCGCGGCCTCGATATCGGCACGGCCGACGAGGCAACCATGGACGCATTCGACCGCGAGATCCTCGGCATCACGCGCCCGGCCGACCTGTCGAACTGGCTTGCCTGGGGCCGTCGCCCGATATCGCTCCTGGCCAAGGGGGAGGCAATCGGCTACGGCTGCATTGACGCCGTCGGACGAATCGGGCCCGTCGTCGTTCGTCAGCGGGACCACCTGCTGCCATTCCTCGGCACCCTGTTGGCCGAGCTCGATCCGCCCGGTGCGTGGCTCATTCAGGTGCCTGGCGTTGCGGCCGAAACCTTCACCGCGCTCTTGCAGTCGGGTATGCGTTTCGACGGTGCGCCGGTGATCTACTGCGCAACAGAGGATCGGATCGACCACAGCCGCTACCTCCCGGCAGGTTTCGCCCTGCCCTAGAGGCGACACGGCGGAACGCCCGCCCGCTCAATCGCGTCTCTGGACCTAGACTTCGACCACTTTCCTGACTCCCGAGGCAACTTCCCCATGTCCGACCCCGACGTCCTGCCGCCCCAACCCGATCACGCAGGCGAGGCGCACGACCAAGCCGACACCGCCGGCCGGCCGGCCGGCCGAGGCCCTCGTTTCGAATCCATCCTGGCGCTGCTGCTGGTTGCCGCCATTGGCGGCGGCGGGTTGTTCGTATCGGGCTTCATGCTCGGCCGCCTGAACGGCGCGACGCCCGGCACTGGCGATGAACAGCAGGAGCTGTTCCGTCCCTTCTGGGATGCCTACAACGACGTCAGCACGCGCTATGTCGGTGAGGTGGACCAGCACGCGCTCATCGAAGGTGCGATCAAAGGCATCTTCCAGGCACTCAACGACCCGTTCTCCGCGTACATGACGGAGGAGGAGTACCGGGCGTCGCTCTCTGGTATCTCGGGCGAATTCGAGGGCATCGGTCTGTCGATGGCCACGGTGGAAGAGAACGGCGATCCGTGCGAGACGGTGTCAGCCACCTGCCGGCTGATCGCCCAGGGCGTTATCCGTAACTCACCGGCGCTCGAAGCGGGCTTCCTCGAAGGCGACATCGTGTTGGCCGTGGACGGGGAGTCGACGATCGGCCAGACGCTGACCGCCGTCGTCGACAAGGTCCGTGGCCCCAAGGGTACGTCCGTGGTGCTCACGATCGAACGCGCGGGCGGCCCGCCACAGGACATTTCCGTGACGCGTGACGTCATCGTGCGTGAAGACGTTCGCAGCGAGGCCATAGCCAACGGTCACGTGGGCTACATCAAGGTTGACGGCTTCTCGTCCGGGTCTGCGGCTGACCTGCGCGCCCAGGTCCAGGCGCTCCTCGAGGAGGACGGGGTTGAAGCACTCGTCCTCGACCTGCGCGATGACCCGGGCGGTTACGTCGACGCGGCACAGAAGATTGGCAGCGAGTTCGTTGGCACGGGTCCGCTCTACTGGGAGCAGGCCGCGGGCACAGATCCGGTGCCGCAGCAGCCCACCGCCGGTGGCGTCGCTACAGATCCGGCCGTTCCCATGGCCGTACTCGTGAACGGCGGCACCGCCAGTGCCAGCGAGATTGTCGCCGGCGCGCTCCAGGGCTCTGGCCGCGCTTTTCTCGTCGGCGAGACCACTTACGGCAAGGGCACGATCCAGGAGTTCAAGGAGCTGCCGGGTTCCGGCGGCTACCGGCTGTCGGTCCGGAAGTGGCTCACGCCCGACCAGACGTGGATTCACGGCGTGGGCCTGATTCCGGACATCGCGGTATTGGCCCCGGCCGATCCGGCAACCGGTGGCGACCCCATCCTCGATCGGGCGGTGGAGGAACTCCTGTCGCGGCTGGCGCAGCCAGTGGTCGGTCTTGCAGCCTAGGCGTGATGTCGGTTAAAATCTGCGGGAACGAAAGGAGGTGATGTGCAGTGATAGAAGGTTCTTGCTGCACCACCTCTGGGGAGTCACTCGCCTGAGCTGACACCCAGGGTGGTGCTCGCAGATCACGGTGACGCCGGCCCGCATGGGCCGGCGTTCGTGTGTCCGGCGAGTACTCTCGCACCCCGTTTCTTCCAGGAGACCGAAGTGGCCGAAACAGTGGCGCTCAACCGCAAGGCGCGCCACAACTACTCCATCACCGATACGTTCGAGGCCGGCATCGTCCTGACCGGCACTGAGATCAAGAGTGTTCGCGCGCACAAGGTGACGCTCAGCGATGCATACGCGCGCGTCGAGAAGGGCGAGGCCTGGTTGGTCGGGGCGCACATCGCGCAGTTCGAGCAGGGCAACCGCTACAACCATGCCCCGAAGCGCGACCGGAAGCTGCTGCTGCATCGGGTGGAGATCGACCAGCTGATGGGCCGTGCCGCGGCCAAGGGCCTCACGATCGTGCCTGTGCGCCTCTACCTCAACGACCGTGGCCGAGCCAAGGTCGAGCTCGGCCTCGGGAAGGGCAAGCAGCTCCACGACCGCCGCCGTGACATCGCCGACCGCGAGGGACGCCGTGACATGGAACGCGAACTGGCCGACGTCACCCGCGGCCGCCGCTAGCGGGTCCTTGGAACAGGCGTTCGGTTCTGCTAGAATGCCCGTTCTGGGGATGAGTGGTTTCGACAGGGCCGGATTCCCGAGGAACGCGAGCCGAGGTGCCGTCAGGCCTCGTAAAAAGGCGGCAAAAGAAGTAACTGGCAACCGCCAGCCGACTCTCGCCCTCGCCGCTTAACGCGGTAAGGT
>DATLCL010000052.1:0-2049 GCA_035526415.1 Aeromicrobium sp. | reverse complement strand
CGCCGTCCCCGGCGAGCGCGGGCCCAGGAACGTGCCGATGATCCCCGACGCGGCCAGTGTCGCGCGTAGCGCCGGCGTCTCGAACCACTGACTGACGAAGTCGGCACTGGACATGGTGAGGAGCTGGATGAAGGCCGTCTGCTGTGGCTCCGGCAGCGCCGCGAATCTTCGGGCGAAGCCTGCGAGATCCGCCAGCCCGCGGGCGTCGGACATGCCGAGTCGCGGCGCTGCCGCCCCGAGAAGCGGCTTCACGAAGCGCGCCATCTCGCTCATGAGCAGCGAGTACTCCTCGTACGCCTCGGCGTCGCGCTTGCTGTGCCGCCGCAGCTCGCGCAGGGTCGTGCCGTGGTCATCGACGCGCCAGAGATACTCGCCTTTATTCGTACCGGTCGGCGTCAGCGTCCCGTCGACGGGGAGTATCTCGAGGCCGTGCCGCACCAGCTCGAGCTCGCGGATGACCTCCGGCCGCAACAGGCTTACAACGTAAGACGCGACGCTGATCTTGAAGCCGGGCCACAGCTCCTCAGTGACAGTCGCCCCGCCGAGGATGTGCCGGCGTTCAAGGACGACGACCGACAGACCAGCTTTCGCCAGATATGCCGCGGCGGTGAGGCCATTGTGGCCGCCGCCGATGACGACGGCGTCGTACGTCTTCTGCCCTTTGCCCGCCACGCCGAAACTCTATCGGCCCGCCGTCGCCGTTCCCGTTGTGACCACCGAACGATGGATCGAACAGGTGGGAGTAAGATCCGCCCGAGGGGTGAGGGTGGAAACTGAAGGCAACCTATCTGTGAGCGAATCTGCGGCAGGCCCCGATCCGTCGACCCAGACCGCGCGTCGGGCTCTGCTGCTGGTTGACCGCCCGGTCCTGGCGCAGCTGGTTGAGTTGACCCTCAATCACGGGCTGTTCGTTGTGCGGGTGGCGACTGACCTGGCCGGGGCGGAGACCATCATGGCTGAGTGGCAGCCGCACATTGCTGTCATCGATATGGATCTCGAGGACAGCTCGGCCCTGCTCCGGCGCCTGGCCACCGAAAGCACTTTCGCGGCCAGTGTCATCCCCGCTCTTGGCCTGACGCGCCGCGGTGACCTGGCCACCAAGCTCAAGGCCTTCGATTTGGGTGTCGACGACATCATCACCGTGCCCTTCTCCCCCGAAGAGCTGCTGGCGCGAACCATCGTCGTCACACGGCGCAGGATGGGTGCGGATCCAAGCTTCGTGCCGACCATCCAGCTCGGTGACATGGAGATCGACATCCTGAGCCGGGAGGTTCGTACCGGCACTTCCGTCGTGCATCTGACGAGTGTCGAGCAGAGCTTGCTCTACCTGCTGGCCAGCCACAGCGGTCGCGTGGTGAGCAGGAACGAGATCATCGACGCCGTGTGGGGGCCCGACTTCGTCTCGGAGAGCAACATCGTCGACCGGCACGTCCGCAGCCTGCGCATCAAGCTTCAGAACGATTTTCGAAAGCCGCGGTTCATTGCCACGGTGGCCGGCGAGGGCTATCGATTCGTACCCACCTTCTCCAACAGCGGGTGGGACTCCGGACAGGACGAGGATACGAACCAGGCTCACTGATCCGCTCTTTCCCGAGGGCGCGCGTCGCGACGGATTACGGACCGTAATGACATCGCAATCGCAGCCGCACAACATCCCCGCTACGAAGAGGCAGGCGCGATGGGCGTGGGAAGCGTTTTTGGGGTGGCGTCATGGGGCAGATGGATACATACGCCGGTTCGGCCGGGGATTCGGGTACCGGCCCAGCGAGGGAGTTCGACCGTCGGGCGGCGGAAAGCGAGCGCCCCGGAACTGATGGCGCCGACATTCATGCCCCCGCGACCAACGACGCACCCACCAACGGCGCGCCGAGCAACGGTCACGCGACCCATGACGCAGGTGTCGCCCAGGTGCTGCGTGCATGGCGGGCCGTGGAGCGGCAGCTGGCCGGAATGGCTGACGACGACCCCGAAGCAGTAACGGCAAAGGAACAGATCGCCCGCCTTCGCGATGAGTACCACCGGCGCGTCGAAGAAGAGTCGCAGCAACGG
>DATLCL010000051.1:0-6222 GCA_035526415.1 Aeromicrobium sp. | reverse complement strand
TACCGCCTCGACGATGCCGTCGATGAGGTCCGGATCGCTCATGCGCGCGACGCCGCCTTGGGCCCGGATGTCAGCAGGCACGCGCTCCAGCGCCATGACGGCGACCGCGCCGGCGTCCTCGGCGATCTTGGCCTGCTCGGCCGTGACGACGTCCATGATGACGCCGCCCTTGAGCATTTCAGCCATGCCGCGCTTGACGGGGGTGGTGCCGGTGGACGGATTCTCTGCGCTGGTCACAAGCTCATTCTACGGCTCAGGTGCGATGGACCTTCCGAGCGTCAGAGACCGCCCTCGACGGCCAGCGGAAGAACGACGCGGCGGCTGCCACCGTGGCTGTGCTCATCGGAATCACTGTCCGAATCGTCGGAGTCGTCGTCGCTATCGGAGCTGTCGCTGTCGTCATCTGAGTCGTGGACCGGCGTGGTCGCGACGACCGGAGTCGGCGTCGGCCGTACCGACGCCGCGCAGCTGGCGTAGACGTAACAGGGCAGCGTCGGTTCGGCGTGAAGCACTGGGGCGTGGACGGTCGGGTTGGGCAGCGGTCCCGGCGCGATCGCAAGTGTCCCGATGGCCGACTCGAGCGCCGCAATGCTCGCTGCGGCGGCTGCCGGGTCGGTGACACCTGGCATGAACAGGCTCGAGCAGTTCGCGGAGATGCGGGACAGCACCGCTGGCCCGTCATGGGTCAGGGCGTCGACGATGATCGCGTACGTCGCCGGCGCCACTCCGATCAGTACATGGTCAGACGTGTCGAGCGGACAGACCTGCTGGGTTTGGATGTTGGCGATCGATCCAGGTCCCACCGTCAGACAACTGGTGCAGTGGGCGGGGTCGGAGTTGGGAGTCGCAGCTTCGTCGAACTTGCTGTAGACGTTTGTGTACGAGATACCGGAGAAGGTCTCAGTGCGGCTGTTCAGAGCGCGGACGAACTCAGAGTCGTAGGCCTGCTGGAAATCCGCCGGTCGGCACCCGAGTTGAGCGCACTGTGAGGTCGACAAGACGGCCGTGCCGTGGTTGGACGGTGCAAAGCCCATGACGTCGTCGACCAGCGCGCGCGTATCGGGCCAGAACCGCAAGGACCATCGCATCGACATCCCGCCTTGGCTCCAGCCGAGAATGTCGACCTTGCGGCCAGACATGGCGTGCATGCGTCGGATGGCGTAGACGATGTACTCCCCAGCGACGTCGATGGGCCCCAGAGCCTGTTCAGGCGGGTCGATTCCGCACCACGGGATGCCGAGTTGATCGAGGGCGGGCTCCCAGTTCCAGCCGAAGCTCTCGTTGGAGTCGGTGGCTGTTCCCGGGCTGAGCAGCACAGGATCCTTCGTCGCATTCGTCACCGACGGCGTGCAGTGGAGAGCTGCTTCCATCTCGGAAGTCGACGGTGTCAGGGAGGGGCCCGGCTGGTCGAGCGGCGCGTAGGTCACGGCCTGCGCGCTCGTCACGCCTCCTCCAAGGGCACTGACCAGGATTGTCACGAGCGATGGCACCACAAACCGAACCATCCACCCATGACGCATGGACGAAGATTACGCGGATTTGGCCTGCCGGCGCACCACAATCATCCGCTGAACCACGGTGATTCCGCTGGCGGCAGCCAGCAGCCACAGGGCAACCTCGGTGAGGATCGGCAGGCTGAAGATCGCGTTGAAACCGGTGGCCACGAGGATCAGCACCAGCCGTTCGGCCCGCTCGGCGACGCCCACCTTGGCCGTCATGCCGAGGCTCTCGGCCCGTGCCCGGACATACGACGTGATGCTGCCGAGCACCAGGCACGCCAGCGACAGGTAGACGTAGAGCTTGGGTTCGCCGACCATCGTCTCGGCATGGGGACCTGCGTAGTAGAGCAGCAAGCCACCGAGGATCGCGGCATCGCCGAACCGGTCCATCGTCGAGTCCAGGAACGCACCCCAATTGGATGACAGCCCGCTCTTGCGCGCCATGTACCCGTCCATCAGGTCACTGAAGACGAAAGCCGTGATCACAAGGACGCCGACCAACAGCTGACCGCGCGGAAAGAACCACAGCGCCGCGGCGACCACGCCTACGGTTCCGACGATGGTCACCTGGTCGGGCGTGACGCCAAGCCGCAGCAGCAGGTCGGCCGGGCCGGAGAACACCTTCGTCCAGAAGTCGCGGAAGCGCTGCAGCATCAGGTCAGTTCTCCATCGAGTCCCACGCCTTGACCAACAGCGCACGCGTCTCGTCGAGCAGCTGAGGCACGGTCTTGGTCCGGCCGATGATTGGCAGGAAGTTCGCGTCGCCGCTCCAGCGGGGAACGATGTGCTGGTGCAGATGCGCCGCGATGCCGGCGCCCGCCGCACCTCCTTGATTCAAACCGATATTGAAGCCGTGCGGCTGGCTGACGTCACGCATCACGGCCATGGCGCGCTTGGTGAACTCGGAGACCTCGGCCGTCTCCTGGTCGGTCAGGTCGGTGTAGTCGGCGACGTGCCGGAAGGGGCAGACCAGCATATGGCCGGGGTTGTACGGATACAGATTGAGCACCACATACACCGACTCACCCCGGTGCACGATGTGTCCGTCGACGTCATCCAACGTGGGGATGCGGCAGAACGGACATTCGGCCACCTCGCCCGAGTCCGGCTTGTTCTCACCCCGGACGTACGCGATCCGATGTGGGGTCCAGAGCCGCTGGAAGGCGTCGGAGGCGCCTACCCCCTCGATGAATTCGTCTTCGTCTTCGGTCACGTCAGACCTGGGCTTTCGACTCGACGGCAGCAACGATGCGCTCGATGGCGTCATCGACGGCGACGCCGTTCTCCTGATCGCCACTGCGGAAGCGGAAGGAGACGGCGCCGGACTCGATGTCATTGTCGCCGGCGATCAGCATGATCGGGATTTTTTGGGTCTGCGCGTTGCGAATCTTCTTCTGCATGCGCTCGTCGGAGTGGTCGACCTCGACGCGGATGCCACGCTCCTTCAACCGGGCGGCGACGCCGTCAAGGTAGTCGCCGTGGCGTTCGGCGACCGGAATGCCAACGACCTGCACCGGTGCCAGCCATGGTGGAAAGGCGCCGGCGTAATGCTCGGTGAGCACGCCGAGGAACCGCTCGATCGAGCCGAACTTCGCCGCATGGATCATGACCGGCTGCTGCTTGGAGCCGTCGGCCGCGACATATTCCAGGTTGAAGCGGTCGGGCGCGGGCTGGTTGAAGTCGTACTGGACGGTGCCCATCTGCCAGGTGCGGCCGATCGCGTCCTTGGCCTGGACCGAGATCTTCGGGCCGTAATAGGCGGCGCCACCCGGGTCGGGGATGAGCTCCAGGCCGGTTTCGGTCGCCACCTTCTCGAGGACGGCGGTTGCGGTGGCCCAGTCCTCGGCCGAGCCGATGAACTTGTCCGTGGAGTCGTCACGGGTCGACAGCTCGAGGTAGAAGTCGTCCATCCCGAAGTCACGCAGCACGCTGAGCATGAAGTCGAGGAGGTGCTTGACCTCCTCCGGCGCCTGCTCCGGCGTGCAGTACGAATGCGAGTCGTCCTGGGCGAAGCCACGCACGCGCGTCAGGCCATGAACGACCCCTGATTTCTCGTGTCGGTAGACACTGCCGAACTCGAAGAGACGCAGCGGCAGTTCACGGTAGGAGCGCTGGCGCGACCGGAAGATCAGATTGTGCATGGGGCAGTTCATCGCCTTGAGCCGGTAGTCCATGCCATCGACGTCGAGCGCCGGGAACATGCCCTCGCCGTAGTACGGCAGGTGGCCAGAGGTGTAGAACAGCCCCTCCTTGGCGATGTGGGGCGTGCCGACGTACTCGAAGCCCTCTTCGATGTGGCGCTGGCGGACGTAGTCCTCCATCTCGCGCTTGATCACCCCGCCCTTGGGGTGGAAAACCGGGAGGCCAGAGCCAATCTCGTCGGGGAAGCTGAACAGGTCGAGCTCCTGGCCGAGCCGGCGATGGTCGCGTCGGCGAGCCTCCTCAATCCGGTGCAGGTAATCGTCGAGCTCTTCGTTGCTCGGCCACGCCGTGCCGTAGATGCGCTGGAGTTGCTTGTTCTTCTCGTCGCCCCGCCAGTAGGCGGCCGCAACGCGCATCAGCTTGAACGCCGGGATGCGTTTGGTGGTCGGCAGGTGCGGGCCGCGGCACAGGTCCTTCCAGGCCAGCTCGCCGTCGCGACGGAGGTTGTCGTAGATCGACAGGCCGCCCTCACCGACCTCGACGCTGGCACCTTCGGCAACACTGGATTCGCCGGTTGAACTCGTCGAAACCTGGGACTTCAGGCCGATCAGCTCGAGCTTGTACGGCTCGTCGGCAAGTTCGGCGCGGGCCTCGTCGTCGAGGACTTCCCGGCGATCGAACTTCTGGCCTTCCTTGATGATCTTGCGCATCCGGGTCTCGATCTTCTCGAGATCCTCGGGCGTGAAGGGTTCGGCGACGTCGAAGTCGTAGTAGAAGCCGTCGCGGATCGGCGGGCCGATGCCGAGCTTGGCGTCGGGGTAGAGGTCCTGGACGGCCTGCGCCATGACGTGCGCGGTCGAGTGCCGCAGGATGTCCAGCCCGTCCGGTGACTCGATCGTGATCGGCTCGACGGCGTCGCCGTCGGCGAGCTCACATGCGAGGTCCTTCAGTTCACCGTTGACGCGAGCCGCGATGACCGCCTGGTCGTCTGCGAACTGCTCCCATGCCTTCGGCCCCTTGGTTGGCACAGCCATCCTCCGCTCCGGCGGCCCCTACGGCTGGGTCGCACTCTTGGCACTAAGCCTACGGGCGGGCGGCCCGATCGTGTGTGGGCGTGATCGCAAACGCTCCGCGTTTGCTCAACGCCCACCCTCGTCGGAGCCATCGAACGAGCAAGCTCGTTCGATGCTCGCTCCTCGGGTGGGCGTACTTGGGTTCGAACCAAGGACCTCTTCGGTGTGAACGAAGCGCGCTACCACTGCGCCATACGCCCCAAATCGTGCGGCTGTAGACATTAACGTATCGCGCGTGACCGCACCCACTCTGACAGCGTCGGACCGTTCCGCTTCAACAGCTCTGAAGGTCGCGAATCTCGCCGTCAAGCTTGGCCTCGTCCTCCTGATTTTGGTGGCTCTGGCGGACCCCGACCTGGGCGGCGTCAAGGCGAAGGCGGGCGATTCCCGAGCATTGGCGTACCCGCTCGCGATGCTGCTCGTCCCGGCGATCTGGTGGGCGTTCTACCGCGCGAAGTCGTTCCCCTGGCTCGGTGACCTGCTGCTCTGCCTCCCCTGGTTCACCGACACCCTCGGCAACCGGCTGAACCTCTACGACACGCTCAGCTGGTTCGACGACTGGATGCACTTCATGAACTGGGGCCTCCTGACGGCCGGGTTCCTCATGATCACGCTGCCACGCGGCCTGCCGTGGTGGCGGGCGCTCGAGCGCGGCTTGGCCTTCGGCGTCCCGACTGCCGTGCTCTGGGAGATCACCGAATACGTGACGTTCATCCGGTGGTCCCCTGAGCTGGCCACGGCCTACGAAGACACCCTCGGCGACCTCGTCCTCGGATCGACCGGCACCGTTCTCGCCGCGCTTCTCGTCTGGGCCTTCCGTCGGTCAGGCTCGGCGACTGTCACCGGGCTGTGGTCAGATGAAAGTGCACTCAACACCACTTCGACAACTGAGTAGGAGCCACCGATGGCGCTCGACATGGACGTGAAGATCGAACTCATCCACCTGCCCGTCACCGACGTCGATCGGGCCAAGGCCTTCTACGTCGAGCAGTGCGGCTTCAACGCCGACCACGACGTGCGAGTGAGCGAATCTCTGCGCTTCGTCCAGATCACGCCACCCGGTTCGGCGTGTTCCTTCGCCTTCGGCGAAGGGCTTGGCGGCACCCTCGAGCCGGGGGCGCTCGACGTCATCCAAGCCGTCATCGCGGATGCCGACGCAGCACTCGCACAACTGCGTGCCTCGGGCATCGATGCGGGGGGCGTCGATGAGCAGCCTTGGGGTCGTTTCGTGACCTTTGCCGACCCCGACGGCAACAAGTGGACCCTGCAGCAATTGCCACCGCGGCCGTGAGCCCGTCTCGCCATTCACCCTGTTTGGGCGGGCCCCAGCGGATCGGCTAAGGTTGCGAGTCGCCCCGTGAGGGGTATGCGGATGTAGCGCAGTGGTAGCGCATCACCTTGCCAAGGTGAGGGTCGCGGGTTCGAATCCCGTCATCCGCTCGGAGATCGGGTCTCGACCCATCCCGCGGTGGGTTGGCCGAGAGGCGAGGCAACGGACTGCAAATCCG
>DATLCL010000048.1:0-2467 GCA_035526415.1 Aeromicrobium sp. | reverse complement strand
ACGCGCGGCTGAATCCGAACGTTTCGTCGATCACCGGAGTCGTGTGCGGCGTGCGGGTGGAGAACATCGAAGATCCGCTGATGCAGAAGATCCGCTATCTCGACAAGCTGGTCGACGAACTGGCCAAGGGCAGACCGATCGAAAAAGTTCTGCGCGCCTGATGTCACGGTCGGTGGGCGGTCCAGCCGGTCGACGACGGAGGGTGCTCATGGGGCGTGATGCCGGGCGCCCGACGATCGGACCACTGCCGCCCGAGCCAGCCACGCTTCGGTCTGTCGAGGACTCGTGAGCCGCAGAACCCGTGGGCCGTCGTCTTGGTCCATCCACTGCTGGATTCGATCTCGCTTTCGTGAGAACGACCGGAAGTGCCAGCGGATGATCGAGTCGGGGCCGAAGGCAGTCCGCAGAGACTCAGTATTTCCATTGCAGATAGGCGTCCGGTCCCAGCAACGGGCCGCAGTGCGGCGAAGAAGCCGCTGGAGTGAGACCCACCGCGGGTAGTCGAGAGCCACGATGAGTTCGGCTCGCAACAGCGGTATGTCGCGCCAGCGCCCATAGGCTGTATCCAAGATCCACTCGGACCGCGCGCAGATCTCGGAGATGCGTCGCCGCTGCTCGTCATTCGCAACCTCGACCCAGCCCGGCTCCCACGTCAGGTCATCGACGGAGTACCAGGGCAGTGACGTCACGCGGCTGAGTTTCTCCGCGAGGGTCGTCTTGCCAGATCCGGTCACGCCGTAGATGAGCACCCTTCGCGCGCCGAGGAGCGCATCATCGCCGTCCATCGAAGGACAGTACCGTCGTCCCGCGGAGCCGGGACGTGAGATTCGTGGTGAACAGCCAAAATTTCCCTACGCCCCGGGCACGACGCCTGCGGTAATGAACTGGCGGATCTGGGAGGCATGCTCGATCGTGTGACCGGGAAGGCCGGTGAGGATCCATGCGTACGGCTGGCCCCGGTAGCGATGGGCGAGCGGCAGGGGGGTCGCCGCCCTTTCATCGGTCAGGTCGGACAGCGTGTCGCGCACCCGCCGGCGGCAGTGGTCGATGTATCCGAGCATCTGGGGCTGCGACCACGCCGAGGGCAACGTCGTGAGGTCCCGCCAATGGGCCTTCTCGGTGAACGGGGCCGGCGACACCCATGGGACGAACTCGCCGGCGAGGTCGTAGTCGAGGACTTCCAGGGTGTGCCAGGAAATGCTCCACGGTGTCGAGTGACGCTGGACCAGCGAGTGCCGTGCGGCTGGGTCGGTGACGAGCGTGCCGTCGGGGCCCGGCAGGTCCTTGTCAACGTCCCGCGCCGGGACCTGCCACATGCTCGTTTCCCACATCTCGGTGCTGCAGTCCCGTACCGCCGCTTCTAGGAGATCGAAGCCTTGTGCGAAGTTGCGACCGAGACAGTCGACCCAGATCGATGTCATGCCCGCAGACGCTACGTTCGACTCGCTTGTCGATCCAAGGCCGGCGTAGCCCCGGCGGCACTACATTGCGCGTCGGTGGAGTGGGAGACTGGTCTCCACCACATGTCACACGTACGCCATTTCGACCACGTTGGCATCACGGTCGCCGACCTCGATGCGGCGACGCAGTTCTTTGTCGCGTTGGGCCTGGAGATCGAGGGACGGACGTTCGTGGAGGGCGAGTTCATCGACACCGTCATCGGCATCCCGGGATCAAGAACCGAAATCGTGATGCTGCGCCCTCCGGACAACGGGACACGAGTCGAGCTCTCCAGCTTTGTCCGGCCTCGCTGTGTGCCGGGCTCACCGGTCGCGATGGCGAACGAGGTCGGCTTGCGAAGCGTCGCTTTCGAGGTTCAAGACCTGGATGCCGCCGTTGAGCAGGCGAGGTCCGCTGGCTACGGATTAGTGGGCGGAATCGGCGAGTACGAAGGTTCTTGGCGGATGGCCTACGTCCGAGGCCCCGAGGGCATCATCGTTGCGCTTGCCCAGCCCCTCGGCTGACAAGCGTCCCGGACGAGTCGGCGGGAGGTGAACGTGTTCGCAGGCAAGGATTCCGGTTTCCGCGTGGAGCCGGCGCAGGACGGAGCGACGCTCGTCGTAACGGGTAGATGGAACAAGGAAGCGGAACGAGTGCTGGACGCTGGTCGAGTCGATGGTCTCGACCTCAACTATGCCAAGGGTTTTAAGGACACCGACTTGGCCTTCATGCGCCCGTGGCCCCTGAAAAGGTTAGCCATTCTGGCCCGCACGGTGAAGGACGTCACGCCGATCTATGCCCTGTCCTCCACGCTCGAGTCGTTGAGTGTCGAGTGCGCACCCACGGTGACGATCGACCTGGCGAGACTTCCGTCGCTCAGGAGTCTGTCAGCCGCCTGGGTTCAGGTCAGGTCGTCGATCGGTGAGCTGTCAGCACTGAATGACCTCTTTCTGCTTTCATACTCAGAAGTCGACCTTCATCCACTCCGGTGGAACTCCGGGCTCGTGCGTCTGCGCCTCAAGGATCG
>DATLCL010000036.1:0-10693 GCA_035526415.1 Aeromicrobium sp. | reverse complement strand
GGGTTCGTCGGCATGGTGACGTTGACGCCGGCGGCGAGCGCGCCGATTCCGGTGGGTCTCGTCGTCCGCGTGCTGGATGCTTTCCATCGGCGCGGCTACCTCGAAGCGCTGTCGATCTATCGGGTGGAGTTCCTGGCCAATGTGGCGATGTTCGTGCCCATCGGCGTATTCCTTCTGCTGCTCGTCGGGGCAGAGCGTTGGTGGCTGGCCCTGTTCCTGCCCTTCTTCGTGACGGCGTTCATCGAGACTGCCCAGCGCGGCATCCCGGGACGAACGTCGGATCCACGCGACGTCCTGGCCAACACGATGGGCGGTATCGCCGGCGTCGTCCTCGCCATGGTCTTAACGCTGCCCGGCACGCTTCGGCGACGGCGTCGCAAACGGCATGCGGCAGCCCCGGTCGGCTACGACTACGGCTGAGCGAGCGGGCTCAACCGGCCAGCACCGCTTCCACAGTCAGTTCGCCTTCGCCGGCCGCGAACGTGAAATCACCAGTGACATTGCCCGCTGCCCGCAGGTCGCCGAGCGCCAGCTGAGCTGCGTCGAGCGCGGCTGGCGCGCCAGTGACCGCGGCCGTGATGACCTCGGTCTTCTGGCTCACCTTGGCGTTCGACTTGGCGCCGCGGATACCCGACAGCACTGCCGCCGCTGTGGCCAGAACGGCTGGGTCGCCGTCGATCGAGCCGAGTCCGTCGACGGCCGGCCAAGACGAGCGGTGGATCGATCCGGCTTGCCACCATGACCAGACCTCTTCGGTGACATACGGGAGGAACGGCGCGAGCAGCCGGAGCTGAGCGGATAGGGCAAGGACAAAGGCCGCCCGGGCTGATGGGTCTCCACCCTTGGCGCGCTCCTTGACGAGTTCGAGGTAGTCGTCGCAGAAGTCCCAGAAGAACTTCTCGGTGACCTCGAGAGCGGACGAGTAGTCGTAGGCGTCCAAGTGCCTGGTGGCCTCTTCGATCACGCCGCGGAGGCGGGTGAGGAGTGCGCGATCGAGCGGCTCGGTGACCAAAGCCGGATCGAGCAGCGATGCGTCCGCGCCCAGCCCGTACTGCTCGGGCGTCGCCAGGACGAACTTCGACGCGTTGAGCACCTTCATCGACAGTCGTCGGCCGACCTTCATCTGGGTCTCGTCGAAGGGTGAATCTGCGCCCGGCCGGGCCAGTGCGGCGCGCCAGCGGACGGCGTCGGCGCCGTACTTGTCGATGATCTCGTCCGGAACGACGACATTGCCCTTGGACTTGCTCATCTTCTTGCGGTCCGGGTCGACGACGAAGCCGGACAGCGCCGCGTGACTCCAGGGGACGGCACCGAACTCGAGGTGCGCCCGCGTGACGGAGCTGAACAGCCAGGTCCGGATGATGTCGTGGCCTTGGGGGCGCAGGTCCATCGGGTAGGTGCGGTCGAACAGGTCGGTGTCGCGTTCCCAGCCGGTGACAATCTGCGGTGTGAGTGACGATGTCGCCCAGGTGTCGAGCACATCCGGATCGGCGATGAAACCGTTGGCCGCTCCCCGCTGCGATTCGTCGAATCCGGGCGGAGCCTCGGACGCCGGGTCGACGGGCAGGGCGTCCTCCGTGGCGAGGATGGGGCGGTCGTAGTCCGGTTCGCGATCGTCGCCGAGCCGGTACCAGACCGGGAAGGGGATGCCGAAGAAGCGCTGACGGCTGACCAGCCAGTCGCCGTTGAGGCCCTCGATCCAGTTGGTGAACCGGCTCTGCATGTAGGGCGGTACCCAGGTGAGCTCGTCGCCGCGCTTGACCAGCGCCTCGCGCAGGTCGGCCGAACGGCCGCCGTTGGCGATGTACCACTGCCGGGTCGAGACGATTTCGAGCGGCTTGTCGCCCTTCTCGAAGAAGTTCGCCACGCGCTGTGTCGGCGTGGGCTCGCCGTCGAGGTCGCCGGCGTCGCGCAGTGCCTGGACCATGACTTCGCGGGCGCTGAAGGTCGTCTTGCCGGCCATCTCGGAGAACACACCTCGGCCCGGCGTCGACGTGATCCAGTCCGGTGGGTCGCGAAGGATGCGGCCGTCGCGGCCGATGATGGTGCGGTTCGGCAGCTGGAGCTCGCGCCACCACTGGACGTCGGTCAGGTCACCGAACGTGCAGCAGTGGACGAGGCCGGAGCCCTTCTCGGGATCGGCGGCGGTATGGGCGAGGATCGGCACCTCGACACCGAAGACCGGCGACGTCGCCGTGGTGCCGAACAGATGCTGGTAGCGCTCGTCGTCCGGGTGCGCGATGAGCGCCACGGCCGCTGCCGTCAGCTCGGGGCGAGTCGTCTCGATGTAGGCGGGCCCGTCGGCCGTCTGGTACGCCACCCGGTGGTAGTGACCGGGGTAGTCGCGCGCCTCGAGTTCGGCCTGTGCGACGGCGGTCTGGAAGGTGACGTCCCACAGTGTCGGCGCGTCCTGGCTGTAGGCCTCGCCGCGGGCGAGGTTGCGCAGGAACGCGCGCTGGCTGGTGGCCTGCGCGTCGGCTCCGATCGTCGTGTAGGTCTGCGTCCAGTCGACGGACAGGCCGAGCGTCCGCCAGAGGCCCTCGAAGACCTTTTCGTCCTCCTCGACCAGCTCGTTGCAGAGATCGATGAAGTTGCGCCGGCTGATCGACGTCTGGCTTTTCGGATCTGGGTTCTCGGGTGGCATGAAGTCCGGGTCGTACGGCAGCGACGGGTCGCAGCGCACGCCGTAGTAGTTCTGGACGCGGCGCTCGGTCGGCAGGCCGTTGTCGTCCCAACCCATCGGGTAGAACACCTCGCGGCCGCGCATGCGTTGGTAGCGCGCGATCAGGTCGGTGTGGGTGTAGCTGAAGACGTGGCCGACGTGCAGCGATCCGGAGACTGTGGGAGGCGGCGTGTCGATCGAATAGATCTGTTCGCGGGTCTTTGTCCGATCGAACCGGTAGGTGCCCTGTTCCTCCCAGCGCTGGGACCAGGTGGCCTCGAGCCCCTCGAGGACGGGCTTCTCCGGAACGGTCACAAGTGGGAATTCTAGGTGGACTGAGATACTTGCCCGCGATGCGCCCCACATATCCCGAGGTCGAACAAGCCCTGCTCGGCCGATGGCCGGAGACTCGGCTCGAGCCGTCACTCGACCGAATCCGCGCGGTGTGCCAGCTCCTGGGGGATCCGCAGACGAACTATCCGGTCATCCACCTGACCGGGACGAACGGCAAGACGTCGACGGCGCGCATGATCGATGCGCTCCTGCGCCAGCTGGAACTGCGTACCGGTCGCTTTACAAGCCCCCATCTGCAGTCCATGACCGAGCGCATCAGCATCGACGGCGAGCCGCTCGATGAGGAGGCCTTCGTCGACGCATTCGCCGACGTCGCGGCCTACGCGCAGATCGTCGATGACTCGCAGGAACATCCGCTGTCGTTCTTCGAGATGATGGTCGCGATGGCGTACGCGGCCTTCGCCGACGCTCCGATCGACGTCGCCGTCGTCGAGGTCGGCATGGGTGGCGCGTGGGATGCCACCAACGTGGCCGACGGCGCGGTCGCCGTGGTCGGCCCCATCGGCATCGATCATGCGGCGTATCTCGGCGATGCCATCGTCGGAATCGCCGGCGAAAAGGCCGGCATCATCAAGCCGGGCGCCCAGGTGGTCGTCGCCGAGCAGGATCCGGCGGTGCTCGAGGTGCTTGCCCGGCGGGCAGCGGAGGTCGGCGCAGTGATGGTCGTCGAGGGCGCCGACTTCGGCGTCATCGAGCAGTTCAATGCCGTGGGCGGCCAGCAGGTGAGCATCCAAGGCCTCGGTGCGCGGTACGACGATGTGTTCCTCCCTCTCCACGGCACTCACCAGGCGCAGAACACGGCGTGTGCCATCGCCGCGGTCGAGTCATTCCTGGGCGGCAAGGCGCTGCCTGCCGACGTTGTCGTGGCGGCGTTCGGCGAGGTCACATCGCCCGGCCGACTGGAGGTCGTCCGCCGGAGCCCGACGGTCGTCCTCGATGCTGCGCACAATCCGCAGGGTGTGGCGGCGACGGTCGCCGCTGTCCAGCAGAACTTCGACTTCGCACCGCTCATCGGCGTGGTGGCGATCATGGGTGACAAGGACGTCGAGCGCATTCTGGAGCTGCTCGATCCCGTCTTGGCGCAGATCGTCTGTACGGAGAACAGCGATCCACGCTCGATGCGGGCCACCGAATTGGCGGACGTGGCCGATGGCATTTTCGGCTCGGACCGCGTCATCGTGGTGCCTCGGCTCGACGATGCGCTGGAGCGCGCCATTGCCTTGGCGGAGACGGCCGATGGCTTCGAGGAGGCGATCGGCAGCGGCGGCGTTCTCGTCATCGGATCGGTCGTGACGGTCGGCGAGGCACGTGTGCTGCTGGGCGGAGAGCCGCAGTGAACGCTCGGATCGCATGACGCGCCTCTTGTGCACAGCCGTGCTCTCGTTCGAGGCGGTCCTGATGCTGCTCAGCATCCTCGTCCTGAATGGCTTTTCCTCCTTGTCCGTTCCGTGGGCCGCTGCCACCGGAGGCGGGATGGCGGTGGCCTGTGTCATCGTTGCCGGTCTGCTCGGACGACCGTGGGGCTACGCGCTTGGCCACGCCCTGCAGGTTGCGATCGTCGGGCTCGGTTTACTGGCGCTGCCGATCCTGTTCGTCGGTTTGGTGTTCGCAGCGCTCTGGGTGACGGCGTACGTCGTCGGCTTGCGGATCGACAGCGACCGGGCGATACGGTGACCGGCGTTTTCGTCGCTTCGCTCGTCAACGGACCGTCGGCCACTCGGCCTCGAACCGCAAGCGGTTCGGGCACTCGGTAACCTCGGTCCGTGGAAAGAACTCTCGTCCTCATCAAGCCCGACGCTGTGCGTCGCGGCCTCGTCGGCCGGATCCTGACCCGATTCGAGGAGAAGGGCCTGTCGATTGTTGCGATGGAGCATCGTTCGATCGACGCCGAGATGGCCGATGCGCACTACCGCGACCATGTCGAGCAGGAGTGGTACCCGCCGCTGCGTGACTTTGCGACCTCCGGGCCGCTGGTGTCGTTGGTGCTCGAGGGTGACGAGGCGATCGAGGTCGTCCGAGCGATGAACGGTGCCACCGACGGACGCAAGGCAGCGCCCGGCACCATCCGCGGGGACTTTGGCCTGTCGAACCGGGAGAACCTTGTCCACGCCTCCGACGCCCCCGCGTCGGCAGCCCGCGAAATCGCCCTCTGGTTCCCTTCGCTTTAGTCCCATAGCGCGGCGGCGGTTACTCTGAACCTCATGCCCGTCGAGTCGTTGTTTGCGCGCTTGGAGCCTGTTTTGCCGCAGGTCAGCAAGCCGATCCAGTACGTCGGCGGCGAGCTGAACGCAGTGAGCAAGGATTGGGATGACGTCCAGGTCCGCTGGGCCCTCATGTATCCGGATGCCTACGAGGTCGGTCTTCCCAACCAGGGCGTGCAAATCCTTTACGAAGTGCTGAACGAGCGCGACTGGATCCTCGCCGAGCGCACGTACGCGGTCTTCCCGGACATGGAGAAGGTCATGCGCGAGAACGACATCGCGCAGTTCACCGTGGATGCGCACCGGCCGGTCAAGGCGTTCGATGTCCTCGGAGTCAGCTTCTCCACCGAGCTCGGCTACACCAACCTCCTGACGGCGCTCGACCTTGCCGGCATCCCGTTGCACGCGACGGAGCGCACCGACGAGGACCCCATTGTCCTGGCCGGCGGTCACAGCGCGTTCAACCCCGAGCCCATCGCCGACTTCGTCGACGCCGCGGTCCTCGGCGACGGCGAGGAAGTCGCCCTGGCGATCAGCGCGGTGATCCGCGAGCACAAGGCCGAAGGGCGGCCTCAAGGGAATATGCAGAGCGGGCGCGATGAGCTGCTTCGACGGCTTGCCGTCTCCGGCGGCGTCTATGTGCCCAAGTTCTACGACGTCACCTATCTTCCGGATGGACGCATCCAGCGGGTCGTCCCAAACCGTCCCGGCATCCCGTGGCGCATCACCAAGCACACCGTGATGGACCTCGACGCCTGGCCGTATCCGAAGAACCCGCTGGTGCCGCTCGCCGAGACCGTGCACGAGCGCTACAGCGTCGAGATCTTCCGCGGCTGCACGCGCGGCTGCCGGTTCTGCCAAGCCGGCATGATCACCCGTCCGGTCCGCGAGCGCAGCCTGCAGACCGTCGGCGCCATGGTCGATCGTGGCCTGCAGACGTCCGGCTTCGATGAAGTCGGCTTGCTCAGCCTGTCGAGCGCAGACCACACCGAGATCGGCGAGATGTCGAAGCAGCTGGCCGACCGCTACGAAGGAACCAACATCTCGTTGTCCCTCCCGAGCACCCGCGTCGACGCCTTCAACATCGACCTGGCCAACGAGTTCAGCCGCAACGGCCGACGCTCCGGCCTGACGTTCGCGCCCGAAGGTGGCAGCGAGCGTTTGCGCAAGGTAATCAACAAGATGGTCAGCGAAGAGGACCTCATCCGGACGGTCTCCGCGGCATATTCGCACGGCTGGCGGCAGGTGAAGCTCTACTTCATGTGCGGACTTCCTACCGAAACTGATGAAGACGTCCTCGAGATCGGTGAGCTCGCCAAGCGGGTCATCGATGTGGGCCGGGAGGTTTCCGGCCGCCGCGACATCCGCTGCACGGTCTCCATCGGTGGGTTCGTGCCCAAGCCGCACACCCCGTTCCAATGGGCGTCCCAGCTCGATGCCGAAACGACCGACGCCCGCCTGCGGAAGCTGCGCGAGTTCGTCCAGGCCGACAAGCGCTACGGCCGCGCCATCGGCTTCCGGTACCACGACGGTGAACCCGGCATCGTCGAAGGGCTCCTGTCCCGCGGCGACCGCCGGGTCGGCCGGATCATCGAGGCGGTCTGGCGCGACGGCGGGCGTTTTGACGGCTGGAGCGAGCACTTCTCCTACGAGCGGTGGATGGCAAAGGCCGCCGAGGCGCTGGCCGACGAACCGGTCGACCTCGACTGGTTCACCCTCCGTGAGCGCGAGTACGCCGAAGTGCTTCCGTGGGACCACCTCGACGCCGGCCTCGACCGCGACTGGCTGTGGGAGGACTGGCAGGACGCAATCGACCCCGCTGGTGCCCGTGAGGTCGATGACTGCCGGTGGACGCCCTGTTTCGACTGCGGCGTCTGCCCGCAGATGGGCACCGACATCCAGATCGGCCCGACCGGCAAGAACCTGCTGCCGCTTGCCGTTGTCTGAGCCTCGGGACCGGGGTCAGCACCCGGCGTCGAAGGCGTCTTCGCTGATTCGGTGCAGGCCGAAATGCACGACCGAGTCGTCGTCGCCCATGGAGGTCGAGCCGTCCTCATGTTCGAGGTACAGCTGGGTGGTCGCCGCGAGGTGATCCTGGTGATCCCAGGTGGCTCTCAGCCCGCTCGGGTGCCGACCCGCGCCCTCCCGGTCCCAATGGAAGAAGAGTCGGACGTGGTCGGCATGGTCGAACCCGCCGCCGGCCAGGTCGCCGGTGAATGCGCCCTTCGGGCCGCACACCTTGGCGGTTCCGCACACGCCGTTATTGCCGGTGGCACCGGAATTGCCGGCCTGGTCAGTGGAGTACTTAAGGGACAAGATGACCGTCCGTTCCGTGCCGCGATACGCCATGGTCCCGCCCCAGTGGCCACCCGGAACGAGAAGGATTGGGGCCAGCCGTGGCGGTCACCGGTCTCTTGGAGCGGTCTTGATGCACTCCGGTCTAACATGTGAACTCCTCATGCAAAAGCCGGAGCCAGCCAACCGAGAAGCCCCCAATCCACAGTTGCCGATCGTGCAGAAGCTCCGTGTCCGCTACGCCAAGCGGGACCGGTTGCGGTTCACCAGTCATCGTGACTTCGCCCGGGCATTCGAACGCGCCGTGCGCCGCGCCGGGATTCCGATCGGCTTCTCATCCGGGTTCAGCCCTCACCCGAAGATCTCCTACGCCAACGCCGCACCCACGGGCTCGGCGAGTGAGGCCGAGTTCCTGGAGATCGGCCTCACCGATCCGCGGGACCCCAACGAGGTGTTGCGTGCGCTCGACGGTGCGCTGCCGCCCGGTCTCGAGGTCCTCGACGTTGTCGTGGCCGATGGGCCGGGCTCGTTGGCCGACCGACTCGAGGCCAGCGAATGGCGCATCGAGCTGGCCGGCGCGGACCCGGATCAGGTGGCGTCGGCCGTGGCGTCGTTCCTCGCAGCCGAGGACGTTTCGGTCGACCGGATGATGAAGCGGGGCATGCGGGCCATCGATGTCCGTGGTGCCGTCGTTCGCCTGACCTCGGAGGGTTCGACGGTCACGGCCGTCGTGCGTTCGACCGTTCCGACCGTGCGGCCTGACGACATCGTCGCCGGTCTGCGCGCATTCGGGCTTGAGCACTCCGGCTCGCCCGTTGCGAAGCGGCTCAGGCACGGGCCTCTGCGGGGAACCGACGGAGGCGCCGAGGTGGGGGACCCCCTGCAGGGATGAGGCGCAACGGATCCGCGCTGGGGCGCTTGTGCGATACTGGGATGAATCCGTGATGAATTCCCCTGACCGCGACGCTTTACACGCTGACCGCGGCGGGCAGATGAATCGCAGGTTGCGACCAAAGAAACCTCAGACTTTCCGCACCGACGCGTGAACTCTCCCGAGTCACACGCACACCGTGCGGCACAGAATTGGAAGCTCGTTCCTCGTGGAATCCGCGAAGACGAGCGAAGGAGCGCAAGTGCTCGACCCCGACATTGACACGGTCGTGGGGGAAACCTCCGCCGCCGAAACTCCCGCAACTTCAGGCTCCCCGGAGTCCGACTCATCCTCGGCTGCTCGGCCGCGACGCCGCTCGGCCGGACGCCCCGCCGGGCCGCCGGTCGCGGGCGGGCTCACATTCCAGGCACCCGACACCACGTTGCTGCCGCCGCTGCCCCGCGAGGAGCAGGCGTCGTCCGACGAGGGTGACGATCCGGACCGCGACCCAGTCCGTGGCACTGCTGGCGAGGGTGGCCAGGCGGCGCAGCGCCGCAAGCGCAGCCGTGGTGGCCGTCGTCGGCGCAAGGGCGACGACGACTCCACCGAATCCGCCGGCGACTCCGAGGACTCCGACGTCGACAGCGACGACGACTCTGACGACGACTCGGACTCCGGTGACGCCAACGCGACCCGCCGACGTCGCAAGCGTGCGCGCGCCGGCGAAGATGCGGCCGCCGCGCCTGACGACCCGGACCACGTGGTCGTCAGAGTCCGGGAGGGCCGCACGGCTGAAGACGAGATCACCGGCTTCACCGGGTCGACTCGGCTCGAGGCCAAGAAGCAGCGTCGCCGCGAGGGCCGCGAGGCCGGCCGTCGGCGCGCCCCGATCGTCTCGGAGGCCGAGTTCCTCGCCCGCCGCGAATCGGTCAAGCGCGAGATGGTGGTTCGCCAGCACGTGGGCGCGAACGTCGAGGACAACTACACCCAGATTGCGGTCCTCGAAGACAATGTGCTGGTCGAGCACTACGTCGCCCGGGAGTCGCAGACATCGCTGATCGGCAACGTCTACCTCGGCAAGGTCCAGAACGTGCTGCCGAGCATGGAGGCGGCGTTCATCGACATCGGGGCGGGGCGCAACGCCGTCCTGTATGCCGGCGAGGTCGACTGGAGCACCCTCGGGGAGGGCAAGGCGCGCAAGATCGAGGACGCCCTGCAGCCCGGTCAGTCCGTGCTGGTGCAGGTTTCGAAGGATCCGATCGGCCAGAAGGGCGCCCGGCTCACCAGCCAGGTCAGCATCCCCGGCCGGTTCCTGGTCCTCGTCCCCGGCGGCCAGACCAACGGCATCTCCCGCAAACTCCCCGACTCCGAGCGCAACCGGCTCAAGACGCTGCTCAAGGAGGTCCTCCCGGACGACTCCGGCGTCATCGTGCGCACCGCCGCCGAGGGTGCGACCGAGGACCAGCTCACCCGCGACGTCACTGGCCTCACGGCCCGGTGGGAGGACATCGCCAAGAAGGCGGAGTCCGGCAAGGCCCCACAGCAGCTGTACGCCGAGCCCGACCTGGTCATCAAGGTCGTCCGCGACCTGTTCAACGAAGACTTCACCTCGCTGGTCGTCGACGGCGCCGACGCTTGGGACAACATCAACGGCTACATCAGCCACGTTGCGCCCGATCTCGCCGGGCGGGTCGAGCGATGGACGAAGCCGGCCCCCTCTGATGACACTGCTGAGAACCCGCCGGCGGACGCGTTCGCCGCATACCGGATCGACGAGCAGATCCACAAGGCGCTCGAGCGCAAGGTGTGGCTCCCGTCGGGCGGTTCGCTGGTCATCGACCGCACCGAGGCCATGACGGTCGTGGACGTCAACACCGGCAAGTTCACCGGTTCCGGCGGCAACCTCGAGGAGACGGTCACCAAGAACAACCTCGAGGCGGCCGAGGAGATCGTCCGGCAGCTCAGGCTGCGCGACATCGGCGGCATCATCGTCGTCGACTTCATCGACATGGTCCTGGAGAGCAATCGCGACCTCGTGCTGCGGCGCCTCGTCGAGTGCCTCGGCCGGGACCGCACCCGGCACCAGGTCGCCGAAGTCACGTCGCTCGGGCTCGTGCAGATGACGCGCAAGCGCATCGGTACCGGCTTGCTCGAGTCGTTCAGCCACGAGTGTGAGGCCTGCAAGGGCCGTGGCGTGGTCATCACGGCAGAGCCGGTCGAGCCCAGGAAGGACGAGCCGCGATCCGGCGGGGCCACCCGCAGCCGTCGCGGCGGCCGGAACCGGAGCGGCAGTGGTGGTAACGGTGGCAA
>DATLCL010000307.1:0-9791 GCA_035526415.1 Aeromicrobium sp. | reverse complement strand
TGGCCTGGATGCGCACGATGTTCGCCATCGTCCCGACGCCGCTGGCCAGCCGGGGCGACGAGGCGCTCGGGCATGTCACCGCGCACGGCGCCAACGAGTTCGCCGACCCGTACCAGGTCAGGGACGCCGTCTTCGGATGGTCGGCCACGGACGCCTGCTATGCCTTTGGCAGCTTCGCGCTTGAGCCGGACGAGGCGCTCATGATCACGTTCCGGCCACCGCTGTGCCGGTTCTGGAACCTCACGGTGTGGAACGAGTTCATGGCCGGACACAACGCCGGCGACGGTAAGACCTCGATCAATGGGGAGACCGCCACGGCTGACGCGGACGGAACCGTCACCGTCGTCGTGGCCCGGACCCTCGCCGATCATCCGAATGCGATCAGCACGCTCGACCTGCCGCGCGGCAACCTGGCGCTGCGGTTCTTCCTCACCTCGGACGTCCCGGACCGGCCGGTGACGAGGCTGGGCAAGCTGTCCGACGTCGGCGGCTGACATCGCCTGACCGGGCAACAACCGGAGAGCTCAGGCCTGGACGATGAGCTCGACCGCCAGGTCACACAGCTGTTGGCTCAGTCGGGCCGCGTCGACGTGATCGGGGTGGATGCTCCAGTCGTGCACCAAGACATTCACGGCACCCAGGAAGGCCAAGGCGCGGAACCGGAAGTCCTTCGATGTCAGCTCGCCCCGCTCGATCGCCGCGGACGATTCACGTTCGATCAGGGCGACGATGCCGTTTCGGAACTGCAGCCGGATGTCCTCCACCCGATGGCTCACGCCGACCACTTCGACGAAGGCAATGCGCGCCTTGCGCGTATCGGCGAGCATCGGGCCGAGATAGGACTGGACGGCCGACCGCAGCCGGACTGTGATGTCTTGCCCGTCAGCCGACTCCAGCGCGGCCTGGACATTGGCGATCGACGCCGAGGTGATCTCGGAGTAGATGTCGAGAAGCGCGTCCTCCTTGTTGGAGAAGACTTGGTAATAGTGCCGCGTCGAGACCTTCGCCTCGGCGCACAGTCGCTCCACCGGCACAGCCGTGGAGCCATCGGTGCCGAACAGTTCCATGGCCGCCGCGCGCAGTCGCGTCAATCGCTCGCGATCACGCTCGTCAGCCGATCGGCCGCCATACCGGCGAGGTTCCTTCGGCACGTTTCCTCCATCGATGGTGTCGAGCGACGCACCATGCCAAGCACCCGACCAAGATATCTGAAAATACTTCTTGTCAAATTGGCGACGCACGATCTAGCCTGCCTTCCATGCGAAAATTCTTCTTTCCTCTTGCGGTGGCCGCCGTGCCGCTCCTGACTGCCACACCCGCCGTTGCAGCGAACCCGTCGTTCGCGCCCTATGTCCAGACCACCATCGACAACGGCATGGGCCCGGGTCCAGCGCCACGCGGCAGCGCCACTGCGGACTTCAACTCTGACGGCAAGCCCGATGTAGTGACGATCTTGGACTTCACCCAGGGCAACATCCTGCTGGTCACCGGAGACGGTGACGGCACATTTACGCCGGGCGCTGAGATCGCCGGCACCTCCGGTACCCAGGGGCTGGACGCGGGTGACGTCAACGGCGACGGGAAGGCCGACGTCATCGCGGCGACCACCAGCCAGATGAAGGTGGAGTACGGCAACGGATCGGGTGAATTCACTGCCGGTCCGACCTACTCGCAGACGCTCGGCGGCCAAGTCGAGCCGCGGCTGCTCGATCTTGACGGGGACGGCGATCTCGACGTCGCCGCGCCGACATTCACTGCGATCCAGACGCTGCTCAACAACGGCAACGGCACGTTCGCAGTCGGCCCGACGACTCAGCTCAGCGGTGCCTGCGCAGTCTCGGCGATCTCGCCAGCCAAGCTGAACGGTGACGGCAAGAAGGACCTCTTCGCGGTCGACGGCTGCTCGAGCACGGTCTACGCGCTCAAGAGCAACGGCGGTGGCGCCTTCACCGCGACCGGCACGCTGTACGCGAGTGGCGGCCTGGTGCCCGAGGACATTGAGGCCATTGACCTCAACGGCGACGGCTTCGACGACATGGCGACGATCGGCTCGTTCAGCTTCACGCTGGCGACCGCGCTGACCAACGGCCAAGGTGCGTTCGTGGGTTCCTTGAGCAGCTACCAGTTCGGTGGCGTTGGGCCGACCAGCCTCTCCTCCGCCGACCTCAACCGGGACGGCAAGACCGACCTCGTGGTCTCGTGGCTGGCCTCGGCAAAGCCCGGAGTCACAGTGCTCGCCGGCAACGGAACCGTCGGCATGCAGAAGGTCGGCGACTTCAGCGTCGGCTCCCTCCCGCAGAACCCGATGCTCATCGACTTCGACGGCGACCGCAAGCGCGACATCGTCACTGCCGGCCCGGGTGCGCTGTCGTTCCTGCGCAACACGACGCCATGAAGAAGATCGCTGCCCTCGCCGTCGTCCTGATGACGGCGATGACGATGCGGGCCACGCCCGCTGCGGCCGCTGGCGTTCCGATTCCCGAGGACGACCCGTTCTACGACGTACCGGCAGACATCGCCGACTACCAGAACGGCGAGGTCATCGACTCCCGGCCGATCGACCCCAAGGTCTTCGAGATACCGATTCCAGCGCGAGGGTGGCAGCTCAAGTACCGGACCGAGGACCACAAGGGCCGCGCGTCCGCAACCGTCACGACAGTCTTGGTGCCCGACGCTCCCTGGAAGGGCGACGGGCCGCGACCGCTGCTGTCGTACCAGACCGCCGAGGACGGCGTGGCCGGCAAGTGTGCGCCGTCCTACGCGTTCAGCGCAGGCCTGGCGGCCCTGTCCAACTCCTACCCGGAGCTGGGCATGGTTGCCTTGGCCGTCCAGCGCGGCTGGTCGGTTTCGGTGCCGGACTACGAGGGCCCGCAATCGGAGTTCCTGGTCGCCGGGGTCCAGGCCAAGGGAATCCTGGACGGGATCCGCGCGGCCGAAAACTTTGCCGACGCGGGCCTGTCGCGGGAGGCGCCGATCGGTCTGTGGGGCTACTCGGGCGGCGGTCTCGCCACGCTGACCGCGGCGCAGTGGCATCCGTCGTACGCGCCGGAGCTGCCGATCGCAGCCGTGGCCGCTGGCGCACCGGCAACGGACATCCGCGCGAGCATCGATGCGTTGAGTGGCAGCTACGCCGGCGGTGCGGTCGCGATGGGCATCAACGGCTTCCTCCGGGCCTACCCGGGGCTGGACCTGATGCAGTACCTCAGCGACGCCGGCCGGTCGAAGGTGAACGCCAGCGCGGGCGACTGCATTCACAATGCGGCGCTCCGCTACCCGCTCCTACGCATCGAGCAGCTCGAGGCGATTCCGCACGCACTCGAGCAACCGCCCGTCGAAGAGATGCTGCGCGACAACAGTCCCCTCTACATCGACCGCGTGCCGCGGGCGCCGATCTACCACTACCACTCGATGCTCGACGAGCTCGCGCCGATCCGTCCAGCCCGCGCGACGATGCGGAAGTTCTGCGAGCACGGCGTGGTCGTGCAGCACGTCGAACCTCTGGGCTTGCACCTCACCGTCATTGCCACCGGCGCGCCCGGCGCGATGCGGTTCCTTGCCGACAGGTTCGCCGGAAAGCCGCCGATCAACAGCTGCGCGTCGATTCCCCGGTGACGGCCAGCTGGCGGGAGTCGTCGGTCGTCCTACGTCGCGATGAAAAGGATCTGTTCCCGGTCGTACTCCAGGCCCGGATGTGCATCGGCGAGGTGCGCCTGAACCTGCGTCACAAGGCTGTCCTCATCGGCTGCTGAAAACGACTCGCCACAGGGACACGTCAGTCGCGTCTTCATAGGTCGTCCTCCTTGATGAACAGTGGCATCGACCCGGTTGTATTTCTCCATGCTTTCACGTATAGCGGTATTGGGGTTGTACGAGTGGCATCGAATCGATCGTCCACGAGGTGGATCCCACATGGAGGCGATTGTCGTGGCAGTCAGCGAGAGTTCCGCGCAGGGCGCCGAAGGCGCTGCAGCAGGTTCCAATCTCAAGATCCGCCCGCTCGAAGAACGCGATCTTGACGACGCCGACCGGATCCTACGGATCGCCTTCGGGACCTACCTGAAGGCCCCGAACCCGATCGAGGTGTTCGGCGACAGCGACTATGTCCACACCCGCTACCACGCCGATCCCAGCGCGGCGTTCTGCGCCGAGCTCGATGGCGAGGTCGTCGGGTCGAATTTCGCCACCCGCTGGGGCAGTTTCGCGTTCTTCGGTCCACTCACCGTGCGGATCGATCTATGGGACCAAGGAGTCGCGAGTCGGCTGATGGAACCGGTGGTCGATCTCTTTGACAGCTGGGGAGTACGCCACGCGGGACTCTTCACCTTTCCCGAGAGCCCCAAGCATCTCGCCCTCTACAACAAGTTCGGGTTCTGGCCGCAGGAGCTGAACCCGGTGCTCGCGAAGGAACTCGGAACGGAATCCGGACCGGTTGCGTATGAGACCTTCTCCGCCGCCCGAAAGAGCGGCACGGAAGAGGACATCCTCGCCCAGTGTCGTGGGCTGACCGACGCGATCTACGACGGCCTCGACCTCGAGCGCGAAATCGTCGCCGTCGATCGTCAGGGCCTCGGCGAGACCATTCTCTTGAGTGATGCCGACGGGCTTGCCGGCTTCGCCGTCTGTCATTGCGGCCCCCGCACCGAGGCCGGAAGCGGGGCCTGCTTCGTCAAGTTCGCGGCCGCGCGACCCGGCGACGGTGCCGAGGCGCGCTTCGAGGCGTTGCTGGACGCCTGCGAGGCACTGGCGGCCGAGCGCGGCCTTTCGCGAGTTATAGCCGGCGTCAACACGGCCAGGCACGGCGCTCACCGGGCGCTGCTCGCCCGCGGATACCGGGCAATGCTCAACGGAGTCACGATGCTGCGCCCGAAGGAACGCGCCCACTACCGGCCGGACGCGTACGTGATCGACGACCTGCGCTGACCTCAGCGTGCCGCCAGAAGAAGCGCGGCCAGCGCTCCCTCGAGCACCATGAAGAAACCTGGAAAGCCGAGTAGCGCCTTAGGTTCCACGAGCGCGCTCACTACCCGGCCCGCAGCCATCCCGAGCAACGCGATCGCGATGGTCACGAGGACTCCAGCACGGAAATCCGCGGCCATACCGTCCGCAATGAAGAGCAGGACGGCAACCGCGATGCCGAAGCCGCCGTAGACGGCACGGACTTCGTTGCGAGATCCGGGCGTGCTCGGAACCACGCCGAAGGGCGCCCAGATCAACGCCGGCTTCACTAGCGCGGCGAAGCCCATGGCGGCGAAGAAGATCGCGACGACGGCGACTGCGAGATTCATGCGCGCCGCCGCGCCCTCGTGTAGCCGACCGCGGTCAGCGGGTGCGCCACCAGCATGCGGAGGTTCTGGACCAAGCTCGAGTCAGGTCGCGCGTCGAGGAAGCCGTACAACCGCTGGTCGACGACCAGGCCGGCCTCGTTGAGCTTCCAGACCTCGATGCCGCGTGCATTCGCCCGCCCGGAGACCTCGCCGACCCATTCGTTCACGATCGTGGTCGAGTCGGCGGTCACCAGCGTCTTGGTCACTAACATCCGGCGCGCCTCCATGAACGCGCACATTCTGGCCCAGGCTCGGTGGATCTCGTCGAGGCCGCGGGCCTCGAGCAGGAGGCCGTCGAGGGTGGCGAGCTGATGAGCGTCCTCGCTGAAAACAGCACGGACGCCGTCGACGTCGCGCTGGTTGGTCATCCGTTCGGCCTCGGCGACGAATGCGGTCGCTGAAGATACGAGATCTTGCGCGGTCATGGTGTTCCTCCGGTGTGTGTCGGGATTTCGATGGGGCGGAGCAGGCGGCGTCGCCAAAACAGGGGGCCGACGCCGGAGCGCCACCAGGGCAACCACGACCGGGGACGGCGAAGCAGAATGGCAGCGATCGGAACCGAGTCGAAGAACGACTCGCGGAACACGGCGGTCCCGTCCGGCCCGACGCGAAGCCGGTCGACGGCTTCCCAGGTCAGGGGCTTGCCCGCGACAGTCGCCTCGAGCCTGAGGTGAATGAAGAGGTCTTCGTGCGATCCGGCCCACCTGAGCACGTCCGCCCGCAGGTCTGGCAACAGTTTCAGGGTCCGACTCATCTCTTCCCACCACACCTGCGGGCCGATCCCGTCGCGCAGCATCGGCTGAATGAAGCGCATCGAGTCGTCCAAGAATGAGTCCCAGGCGTGCGGTTCGGGCCTGTCCCAGCCGGCGCGGAACTGTTCGACCACCTTCTCGTGAATCGTTGGCCAATCGGTCATGCGTCCTCCTTCGATGCGATGGCGAGCCCGCCCAGCAGTGCGGAACCGCCGACCAGCAGCGCAAGCTCGACGACTCCGACCGTGCGGGACGCCGCGTCGCCGAGGTCGACTGCGTGTGAGACGGCGTGCAGTCCGTTCCAGAGCGTCGCGACCAGGAGTACCGGCGTTCGCCAGGCGACTCGCCGCACGGCGACGAGCAGGGCCACGCCGATGGCAACCGACGCGGCGCCGAAGTCATGGACCAGATGGTCGTTCTCTGGGCCGAAGTCAGCCAGTATCGCGGCGAAGGACGAGCTGCCGATCCCGGCCCAGGCTCCGAGCCCGGTGAACAGAGTGCCGAAGAGCCCGATGCTGACCGCCGTCATCGCAAAACCTCATTTCTTGCAATCATTGCAGGAACTCTGGGTTACGCTAACAGCCGTCACGACTTCTTGCAATGGTTCTCAGAGAGGGATGTCCGTGGACCCACGCGCGGAACGCACGATCGAGGCTGTGCTGGGGGCTGCCGAGCAGCTGTTCAACACCCGCCCGGTCACCGAGGTGACCGTCGAGGAGATTGCTGCCGCTGCGGGCGTGGCGGTCGGTTCGGTGTACAACCACTTCGGCTCCAAGGCCGGCGTTCACATCGCGCTGGTCGAGCGAGCGCTCGACACCGACCGGCACTTCATGGACCTCGCCTACACCGACAACCGGAGCCCGCTCGAGCAGTTGTACGCCGCCGCCGAGGAGTACCTCGCTTTCTACCTCAAGAACCCCGAGTACTTCCGGATGCTGGCGTTCCCCGTCGACCCCGGCAGCTACCCGGCAGGACGGGAGCTCGGCGAGCGCTTGGCTAAGTCCGTCGACGAGCAGAACGGCCGCATGGTCGAAGCGATCCGGCTCGGCATCCAGGCAGGCGCGATCCGCGACGTCGACCCCGAGGACACGGCCACGATCCTGTGGGCCTCCTGGAACGGGATCGTCAGCCTCGGCTGGCGGCCCGACGGCCTGCAGCGCGGCCCCAGGGAGCTTCGCCACCTGCTCCGGCTTGCGACCGAAGCGTTCGCTCACGGCCTGCTCACCGAGTGAGAGACTCCTCATCCAGCCGCCGGCTGGCTGACGTCCCTGCCCCCAACGCTGACACCGCCTCCTGGGCCGCACGCTCCCCGGCCGAGACCGCGCCGTCCATGGACCCGTGCGCGTGCACGGCGGTCTCCGCGCTGGCCCAGAACAATCTGCCCTCCGGACGGCGCAAGGTTTCGCCGAACGAGGTCCAACCACCCGGCCCGAAGTAGCCGGCGTAGCACCCCCGCGTCCACTGCTCGCGTGCCCAGCACCGTTCGAGGAACTGCACCGGCTCGGCAGCTGGCGGCCCGAAGAGCTCGGCCAGGCGGTCGAGCACGGCCGCTCGCCGCTGCTCGACGCTCAACTCCTCGAGCGCGCGCGCGTCGTCGCCCAACGCGAATGCAACGAGCGCACCGGGCGTTCCCTCCGGCGGCGAGTTGTCGAAGGTCATGCTGATCGGCCCACTCATCATCGTGGCGTGACCTGAGAGCCCGTCCGCACGCCAGAAGGGTTCGTCGTAGACCGCGACGAACTTGGTCACCATGCCCGGCGGCATGCGATGCGACAGCTGGTTACGTGCCGCCGGCAAGGCCGGGGTGAATTCGATGGTGGTGAGCAGATGAGGTGGTACGGCAAAGACGACGGCGCCCGCGTCGTACGTGGTGGCATCGCTGTGGATCCGCACCCCGTCGGCGCGGTGCTCGATCCGGCGTACGGGGGTAGACAGCCGAACCCGATCGCCGAGGTCGGCGGCCAGCCGCAGCGCGATCTCCTGGGAGCCGCCGACGAACCGGTCCTGCTGGTAGCCCCCGTCGGTGCGGATCAGCGAGTCGAGTCCGCCGCCGGTCGCGATGTAGAAGAGCCAGTGCAGGAGGGACAGTTCGCTCGGCTCGGTGGCGAGCACGGCCTTGATGCTCAGGCGCATCAGGCTGCGACCGGAACGCGTGCGCATATGACGACGCATCCAGGACTCGACAGTGAGCGTGTCGAGCCGGCGCGCGCGCTTCGTGCCGGCCGGGTTGACCAGATCGATGTCCCGCGCCAGCCGCTCAAGCCGAGCCTGGGCGACCCGGAAGTCGACAAGACCGAGTGGGATCCGCGTGGGGATGTCGCCGCGGTACCTGCTGGTCCTCGCGGCGTGGGCGAACAGGTGCTCCCCCGTGATGTATGTAGGGAAGGTGTCCACGCCGACTTCGGCGGCGACCCGGAGGATCTCCGTATGGGACGGGCCGACCCACTGCCCGCCCATTTCGACAACCCGGCCGGACCCGATCGGCTCATTGAGCGTCCGGCCACCCACCCGGTCCCGGGCCTCCAACACGAGCACGTCGAGCCCAGCCTCACTGAGCCGTCGAGCGCACACCAGCCCAGACAGTCCGGCTCCGACAACCACTACGTCCGCCATCTTCGTCAGCCTTTCTTGCATTGATTGCATAAAAGGCTAGGCCGGGATCAGAGTTTTTGCAATGGTTCTAACAGTCTGGAAGCGGAGAGCACCGGGACCGGGGTATCAGGTCAAGTCTGGGGTGCTGGACGGGCGAGAGCCTTGGCAAGGGTTGACTCAGTACCGCGGTCCGGGGTCGAGGGTGGAACGGTCGCTACACATGATTTCTGCAAAGGAGGCAAGGATGTCGTACATCCGCCACGAATCCGTGATTGATGCCGAACCGGATGATGTGTGGGCTGCGCTGCGCGACTGGGGCCAGCTGCATTCCAGACTGGTTCCCGGATTCGTTGTCGATACCCAGGTCGATGGACGTGATCGCATCGTCACCTTCGGCAGCGGGGCGATTCTGCGGGAGCGCATCATCGACGTCGACGACGATGCGCGCCGACTGGCGTGGTCCATCGTCGACGGGCCCTATACCCATCACAACGCATCGGCGCAGGTGTTCACGGAGCCGGACGGCTGCGCACGATTCGTCTGGATCGCTGACCTGCTCCCCGACGAGGTGACCGAATCCACCTCAGCAGCAATGCAACTCGGCATAGACACGATCAAGCACACGCTCGAAGAACGGGGACACAGATCCGGCATCGCGGGGCCGGATCGGTAGCGCGACACCTCTGAAGCTAGTCCGCCCCAGTCGGCAGGGTGAGTATGGAGCCTGGTCCCGTCGTGATCGTGATCGCGTCGGCAACCGGGTTGTTGTATGACGTCTGGTCGGTCGTGGCCAGCGTCAACCGGAACGAGTGACCAGCGGCGAACCGGTGAGCGAAGCCGATCAGCTTGATCTCAGCCGGGGCACTGAGCGCACTCGTCGGAATGCGCGCCGGAGCGATCTGGCGGTTGATCAGGGCCGCCGTGCCATCTGGCGCCACGTCCCACGCCTTGGCGTAGATCACCAGGTCGGTCGGTGCGATGTGCGACAGCTTGACCCGCAAGCTCGGCACGCCGACCGAGGTCACGTCGGACGTGAACGGCGCGGTCGTGAAGTCGGCGTGCTGGCCGGGGATGTCCGTCGGATCTTCGGCCAGATTCGGCGATGCCGACGGGCCGGTGAAGT
>DATLCL010000301.1:0-4275 GCA_035526415.1 Aeromicrobium sp. | reverse complement strand
CGGGGCCGGGGCGGGTGCGGGACTCGGGGCGGGCGCGTTGGCGGCGAAAGGATTCGGGAACGTCGCAATGACGCCGTAATGATCTGACGGGGCCGCGTCACCTGCCGGTGTCACCGCGAAGCGCTGGATGTCGGTCGGCTGGAACGTGGGCAGCGTCCACATGTAATCAACCCGTTTCCAGGTGTTGCCGTCCGGAAAGCCGCAGCCGGCGCGGTTGGCCATGCCCGTGAAGCCTTCGTTCGACCCCTGCAGCGTCGTCCAGGCGTCGAGGTAGCCCGCGGCGCGCAGGTAGGGCAGCGCCGAGTTGTTCGGGCTCTGGTTGCAGACCTTGGCGACCCCTTCCCATACGTTGAAGTCACCGATGAGGACGTGGGGCTGGCCATTCGCGGTGGCGTTCAGGAACGCGGCCGTCTGCTGAGCCTGGGTGGCGTAACTGGTGGGGCCGTTAGCGCCGGTGCCGTACCAGTGGGCGACGTAGACCGGCAGCGATGCCGCGCAGGTTGCGTCGAGGCACACGGCCACCCGCAGGACCCACATGGTGTCCCCCGGGGTCGTGTTGAGCGAGGTGTCGAGTTGCTGCCACTGTTCGGTGCCCGCGAATCCGTATCGGGCAACCAGGGCGACCCCATTCTGTTCGCTCGTATGCGCCTTCCAGCCGAGAGCCGCCCGGATGTGTTCCGGCGAGCCGCACACGCTGGTCCAGGATTCGGCAACGCCAAGGGCGACCAGCGTCGGGTCGGCGGCGATTTTGGCGAGTTCAGCCTGTGACGCGCCGGTGCCCCATGCGTTCATCGGCAGTGACGGGTCGGTGCAGTTGGCGACGTTCTGGAACGGCGCCGCGTGCCCTGGGAGCGCGTCCACGCCCTTGCCCGACATCACGTTCCAGAAGGCCACCTTGATCGTCGCGCCAGCGGCGCCGGCGGAGACGGCCTGCCCCACGAGCAGCGCGACCGCGAACGCACACGTGTACAGACTTCGGGTGAAAAGGCTCGTCATCGGCTGTGCCCTGCGGGGGAAGAACGAAGTTTTGTGGAGCGCGCGTTGTGACGCGCAGTTCCCCTAAGCGCAATGCGGATGCCGCACACGCGAGCGTGTAAATTTTGGGAAAAGTGGAGTGTTTTGCTCTTGAGCTCGGGGATGAACTCGGCTGGACTGTTACAAGTTGAGTTAGGCGATTACGATTCTGAAATGTCAGAGCCCGAAATTACGAAACAGAAGCGCTCGGATGCGCTGGTCAGAGGTCACCGCGTAGCAGATGAGCTCTGAAGCCGTTCAGCCGGTGAATTGAATTCGTGCACCGGTCTTGCGCGCCCCGGGGGCGCCATGGATGCGCCCTCCGTGCGCCTCGAAGATGCGCCGCGCCACGGGCAGGATGAGGCCGGAGCCCCCGCGCCACTCGTCGAACGCTTCTTGCGTGCGGGCGTCATCGGCGTCAAAAGCCGCGATCGTCTCGTTGTCACCGATGAGCACGTCGCCGCCCTGGGTGCCAGGACGCAGCCGCACGATCAACGGCGACTCGGTGATGATCTCCCGCCGCAGCGCCTTCATGACCGACGCGAACGCCTGGCCAAGCCGGACCGGGTCGGCGTGGATCGGTACACTTGACTCGGCGTCGAGCTCGACCGCGACGTCCCGATCCGGCAGTGGGGCCAGCTGGTCCACACTGTCGCGCAGCACCTTCTGCAGATCGACGAGCTGCCGATTGAACGGCGCCGTTCCCGCCTCGAGGTTCGAAAGCTCGCTGACCTCCGTCAACAGGGCGGTCAGGCGCGCGCACCCCTTCTCCGCCTCTTCGAGCAGCTTGCGCTGCTGCTCGCTAACCGGGCCGGCGCGCTCCTTCAGCAGCATCCGGATGTAGCCAGCGACGACGGTCATCGGGGTGCGGAATTCATGGACCGAGAGGGACAGAATGTTGGCCCAGCGGGGGTCGACCGGCGCGTCGGACATACCGCTATCTTATATATGGAGACGGGAATGCGGAAAGGGCTCGCGGTGTTCCATAATCAACGCACAGCATGTTGATCAAGAACACGGCCGACATCCCCTCGTCTGAAATCACCGACGAGCGCCTGTACCTCAGGCGCCGCGAGTTCATACAGCTGGGCGTCGGGTTGATTGGCGCAGCGGCCGGCGGTGTCGTGGCCGCATGCGGCAACAGCGCGCTCGACGCCGCGTCCCCCGCGCCAGCGAACGCGATGCCCCAGACGCCGATCGCCAACATCGCCAAGAAGATGGTCACCACGACCGAGCCGGTGAACAAGTTCGAGGAGATCACCGGTTACAACAACTATTACGAGTTCGGTACCAGCAAGGGGGACCCGGCGAAGTACGCGGGTGCGCTCAAGACCAGTCCGTGGACGGTCAAGATCGACGGCTTGTGCAACAAGCCGGGGGACTATCACCTCGACGATCTGATCAAAACGGCGGACCTCGAGGAACGCGTCTATCGCTTCCGCTGCGTCGAGGCGTGGTCGATGGTCATTCCCTGGGTCGGCATCCCGCTCGCGGCGGTGATCAAGCGCGCGGAGCCGACCGCGAAGGCGACGTTCGTCGAGATGCAGACCGTCGTTCGTCCGAAGGAAATGCCGGGGCTTGGGTCGGGCGGCTTGAACTGGCCGTACACCGAAGGGCTGCGCATGGACGAAGCGACGAACCCGCTGGCATTCCTCGCGGTCGGCCTTTACGGCAAGACGCTGATGAATCAGAACGGCGCCCCCATCCGCCTCGTCGTCCCCTGGAAGTACGGGTTCAAGAACGTCAAGTCCATCGTGCGCATCCGCTTCGTCGACAAGATGCCGAACACCGCGTGGAACGACGCCAACCCGAGCGAGTACGGCTTCTATTCGAACGTCAACCCGACCGTCGATCATCCGCGCTGGAGCCAGGCGACCGAACGGCGCATTCCGAGCTACTTCAAGACGACCAAAACGCTGATGTTCAACGGCTATGGCGAGCAGGTCGCGTCGATGTACTCCGGGATGGATCTGAAGAAGTTCTACTGAGCGTGTCCAGGCGCTGGATCAAGGTCCCGGTCTTCCTGCTCTGTCTCGTGCCCGCGGCGCTGCTGGTGCGCGGCGCGCTCGCTGGCGACCTGGGCGCGAATCCCGCCGAGACGATCCAGCTGCAGACCGGCCGCTGGGCCCTCAAGTTCCTGCTGATCAGCCTCGCGATCACCCCGCTCCGGCGGCTCACCGGATGGAACATCGTCATTCAGTATCGCCGCATGCTGGGCCTGTTCGCGTTTTTCTACGCCACCGAGCACTTCCTGTCCTACTGGTCGTTCGACCTCGGCTTCTCCTTCGCGGCCATGCTGGGGGACATCCTGAAACGGCCCTTCATCGCCCTCGGGTTCGCGGCGTTTCTGCTGCTGCTCGCGCTGGCGCTGACCTCGACCAAGGGGTGGATTCGGCGCCTGGGAAAGAAGTGGACGCAGTTGCACCGGCTGGTCTACGTGGCGGCCATTCTCGCGGTGATTCACTTCGCCTGGAAGGTGAAGGTCTTCACCGGCGACCCGGTTGTATACACGGTGATTCTGGTGGTCCTGCTGGGCTTTCGCCTCGTCTGGGCCCTCCGCCACCCCCGGCCCGGTAAAAAGGTGGCTGGCACCTGAGGTGCCAGCCACTTTCGGTGCCAGCCACCCGAAGTGCCAGCCACCTGCGGTGCCAGCCGCCGCCGGTGCCAGCCACCGCCACGGGCCGCGGTTCAGCCGCCCGTCCGGAGGCGTTGGCGCCCGCTCACCCCGCGAATCTGCCACTTCACTGAAAGTCCCTTTTTCCGTAACGACTTGCGGCTATTCTTGTGCCTATGCACAAGCCGATTAAGTACGTCGAGAAGGGCGTTACCATCGCCGCCAAGGGCGCCTGGGCTCTCTTCGACACTTTGAACCAGATCAAGCCGAACGCCGCCTTCACCCCGAAGTGGTCCGAGCTCCCGCTGCAGAAGTCCTGGCAGAAGGTGAAGCCCCCCCTCGGCTGGCCGCGTGAGACCGACTCGCTCTGCCCCAACTGCGTGCGCGAGGCGCGCCAGGCGATCGTCGACGGCAAGCAGGACTACAAGATCCTCCTCAACGAGAAGGTCGGCGAGATCAAGGCCACCATCACCGAGAAGGACGGCAAGATCGTCATGATCAAGGACTGCCCGATCCACGGGCACTTCGAAGACGTGATGGCGATGGACCCGGCGTTCTTCAAGCACCTCGAGGAGGTGTTCCCGGGCAGCGACATCCGCTCGCACGCCGACGAGAAGCTCCACAACCACGGCAGCTCGACCATCAAG
>DATLCL010000289.1:0-6470 GCA_035526415.1 Aeromicrobium sp. | reverse complement strand
CCCTTCGGGTGCGCGCGGACCGCGAGCATCTGCACCGTGTCCCCGAGCATCTGCCGGAGTCCGAACGGGTGCGGGCTGAGATCGAGCTTGCCCGCTTCGATCTTCGAGAAATCGAGAATGTCGTTGATGATCCGCAGCAGGGCCTCAGCGGATGACTTGACCATCCCGAGATACTGCTTCTGATCCGGATCGTGCGGCGCCTCGAGCAGCAGCTCGGTGACGCCGAGGACCCCGTTCATCGGCGTGCGAATCTCGTGGCTCATGTTGGCCAAGAACTCACTCTTTGCGCGATTGGCCGCTTCCGCCGCGTCCTTCGCCACGGTCAGCTGGTGTGTCTGCTGCCGCACGCGACGACGGAGCGTGGCAATCCACGCCAGGGACAAGGCGGTCAACAGGCTCAGCGCTCCGAGCACCCAGAGCGCGTGGCTCCCGGTAAACCACGGCGGCGCCTCGACCAACCGGACCGCGTCGGGGGACGGCAAGAGGATTCGGAACTCTCGGGGCACCAATCGGTTGGCTTGACGCACGACCTGGATCGACGAGATCCCGGTCAGCTCGACGAGCGCGCCGCGCGCCAGTGGTGCCTGCCTTGCGCCCGCGGACTCCCGATCGAGGACGGCGGTAAACGTCGTTCCGTCGCCGTCGACGATGAGCACGTCCTCGGTTTGCGTGGACGAGAACTGCAGCACCCGGCCGCGCAGCGTCAGCAGTGCGCCGTCCTGGCGGCTCCGAAGCACCTCGATCGCCGTCGTCGCCACCGGTTGCGGAGACGGTCCGGTTCCGACCTGCCTCAGAACGGAATCCTCGAGAAGGGGGCTGTAGGCGCCAATCTCGGGGAACCCCACCGCGTCCACGAGATCGCCTGGACGAAGGGGCATCGCGGCCGAGGAATGCACTTCCACCGTGCCCACCGCGTCTCGCACGTAGACGACTTGATCCCGCGCGAGCATCACCAGGCCGCGCAGCCTGACCCGACGGCCGGCACGATCCGCGGAAGTGAAGTCGAGCAAGCCGTTCACGGTCGTGATCGGCAGCGCGAAGGGGTCGGCCGCTGCGGGGACGTCGACCACTATCTCGTTGACGCTCGGGATGAAGAACTGCACGCCGACGATCTGCCGCTTGTCGTTGAACCGCGTGCCGACCACTGCCCTCACCCGCACGACGGCGTCGACGCCAAGCCCGACCGGCAGCACCTGACCATCTATCGCCGCGACGAACGCCGGGATCCGCTCGCGCGCGTTGCTCACCTCGAGCGCAAGGTGGTTCTTGTCGTCGCGTCCGATCGATCGGACGATGCCCGAGAACTCCACGAACTGGCTGTCGTCGCGTCCCGAGAGCAGCCGGTGCAGCGTCACGTTGTGCGGCGCCGGCAATCCCGCATGTCCCGTAACGGTCAGACGGTGCGCGGTGATGACCGGGGCGAACTCGCCCGGGCCGGTCTCCCCTGCGATTTCGACGACGTCCCCCGGGCGGACCGGCGGCATCGGGTGTTCGAGGCTGCGCGTAAAGACGAAGATGCCCGAGCCGTCGTCGACGAACAGCACCGACCATTCGGCGTCCCACACCATGATGCGCGCCGCGAGCTTCACCGGATGACCGGCAGCGGCCTCCTCGCGAGGCAGCGCCTGAATCGCCGAGGCTGAGGTCAGCAGTCTGGGCGTTCCCGTCGCCACCCGGCCGACGTCCGTCCGCTCGACATCCGCGGCGGACCTCACGGCGATGTGCGAGGGCACCGCGCGCCGGGGATCGGCCGGAACGACCACGCCGCGCAGCCGGACGCTCGAGCCGATGAGCGACCGCCAGTTGCGCTGATCCGGGCGACGGACGTCGGCGAGCAACTGTACGCCGTGGCTCGTGAGCGTCAGCTGCAAGCGGCCCTGGTGCATGGTCGCACCCTGGACACTCGAGTCGAGCGTGACGCGACGGCCGGTAAACTTAGGAGCGAAGAGTTCGTCCCCGTCGACCACAACGGGGTCGGGTTGCCGATCATCCGTGGAGTCCAGGACGACTGGCTCAACCAGGGACGGTACCGGCGAGGCATCGAGGTGCGCCTCGAGGGTGACGCGGCGTCCCACTGGCACTCCCAACCCCGCCGGGCCGGTGTGGACGGCAATCCCTTGGGTGCCATCGACGATGAATGCGAGACCGCGCTCGACGTCATCGTCGCTGACGATGCCGGTCACACGCACCGTGTCGCCGGGCTTGATCCGGTGCGACCCGGCGTCGGCCATGAAGGTCGTCAGGCTCGCCGACGCCACGCCAGCGTCCGCCGCCGATCTCGAGCAACCGGACAGCGATACGAGGAGCACGACTCCGAGCAGTACGAGTCCAACCTGCGCGCCCCCCTGCATTCCTGAGCGGGGCCACAGGGTCAGTGGACGGCCGACGGTCTTGAATGTCGATGCAGATCCCACCACCCGATCAATCGACAGGGGGATGTGAATCTTGAAGGGCGCGTGGCGCGGGCGCTTACCCCGACCGCCCCGGAGCACGTCAACCGCGCCACGCGGATGCTGGGGGCGCGGCGCAGTTTACGGCTTATGAGCTCGATCGACGGAAAGCCGATCGGGTCGCCACCCTGCCCGATCCCGACCGGCGTGCGAACCGCCGCTGGCCGTCCGCAGCAGACCGCGATTGCCAGAACTCGCCTGCCTTCGACCGCGATTCAGCGTCCAGCCGACAGCTCGCCAGCGGGCAAGTGGCACGGCTGCTCGCGCTGCAGACTCGCAACGGGGAGTGTCACCCCGTCAGCCTTGACCACGTCTTCTGTTGTGGTCACAATGACTACATGGAACGCACCGTCGTCGGCGCGCGTGAACTAAAAACCCGTCTTGGCACGTACCTGCGCCGGGTGCGGGAGGGCCGCACGCTGCTCGTCACGGATCGCGGCGAACCGGTTGCGGAGCTGCGACCGCTGCCGCCAGACACGAGCGTTTCCGCGACGCTGTTGATGCTGTCCGGGAAGCGGGCCGTCACCCTTCCCGCCCGCAAGGGGATGGCGGAGTTCAGGCCGATCCAGAGCCGTGGCCGCGCCATCTCGGAGGCCATCCTCGAGGATCGGGAGGACCGGTTCTGACGCGTTACTTTGACGCGAGCGCGCTAGTGAAGCGGTACGTGCGGGAACCCGGCGCCGTTGCTGTCCGCCGTTTACTCAAGGCCGACGCCGGCGCGGCGAGCCGGCTGTCGGAGGTCGAGGTCGCCTCCGCCCTGGTGCGCCGGGCCCGGGAAGGGGCGTTTACGGTCGCGGAACGGGACCGGGCACTGGCTTCGCTCCCCGACGACTTGTCCACGCTGATCATTGTCGAGTTCACCCCACAGATTACCGCCGAAGCCCGAGCCCTCTTGCTCCGCCATCGTCTGCGGGCTGGTGATGCCGTGCAGCTCGCGAGTTGCCTCTATCTCCAACGCGAGATGAGCCAGCCGCTGCCCTTCGTGGCGTTTGACGATCGCCGCGCAGAGGCGGCGCATCATGAAGGCCTGACGGTCGTGCCCGCGTGGAAGGGGCACGCGTAGTGCTGCTGCCTGGGCGCCGCTCCGGAGCACCCGAGCCGTTATCTCCGATGTCTCCAAGGTTCGCCGGCGCGCCGCCAGAAGCCGCCCTGCAACGTTCCGGGTCTATCGGTTGCATAATGCCTGACGATGAAGGGCGGGTCGCCGGACGGCCCACCGCCTTCCTCTCTTACTCGTGAGATGCCGACTCATACAGGAACCCGATGAAAAGGCTCGCCAAGATCCTCGGTCTACTCGCCGCGGTGCTCGTGATTGCCGCTGTCGGTGTCTACGCCTGGGCGAGCCTGACCACCGGTCGCCTGCGCGCACAGACGTTCGTGACGCACACCGTAGATTTCCCGATTCCGTTCCCGCTCGACCCGACCGAAGTCTCGGCGATGGGGCTGACCGAGGATACGGCCCGCCAGTTGGCGCAGACCCGCGCGGTCGAGCGCGGGCAGCACCTGGTGACGGCGCGCTACACCTGCGTCGCCTGCCACGGCGCGAATTTCGGCGGCGGCGTCATGGTCGACGCGTTTCCGCTCGGCAGCCTGCTCGCGCCCAACCTGACGCTCGGCCGCGGCGGCCGCACCGCCGCCTACACACCCCGCGACTGGGATCGCATCGTCCGCCACGGTGTTCTGACCGACGGCCACCCGGCGGTGATGCCCTCGGAAGACTTCCAGCGCATGTCCGATCAGGAATTGTCGGACATCGTCGCCTACATCCGCACCCTGCCGGCGGTGGACAACACCGTGCCGACATCCACCTTCGGGCCGCTGGGTAAGGTCCTGGTCGCTACTGGCCAGATGAAATTTTCGGCGACCCAGATCGCCCACCACGATGCGACGCACCTGACGCACCCGCCCGACGCGGGCTCCGCAGAGTTCGGTAAGCACCTGGCGTCGGTCTGCATGGGCTGTCACGGGCCGGACTTCAGCGGCGGCCCGATCGTCGGCGGCGATCCGAGCTGGCCGCAGGCCCGCAACCTCACGCCCGACGCGACCGGGCTCAAGGGCTGGACTTACGATCAGTTCGTGACCGCTCTGGCCCGGAGCCAGCGGCCCGACGGCACCGCGCTCCGGCCGCCGATGACACTGATGGCGCCCTATGGCCAGCGCATGACCGACAGCGAACGCCAGTCGCTCTGGTCGTACTTCCAGTCGATCCCGGCGGTCAGCAAGACCATCCCGGCGCGTTAGCTCGCGGAGGCGTGACCGAGCTCGTTTCCTTCGGCGCTGCACCTCCCTCGAGCGGCCCTTCCACGATCACCTGTGCCGCCGTCTGGTGCCCCTCGTTCCGGATTGAGAACTGGACACGGAACTCCGGCCCGGACGCCTCGACCGACCCTGCTGTTCAAGCGGTTGATCACCATGTCGGGCGTCTACGCTGTCTGCCGGCCCGGCGGTACGACGCGGTGTGCTTCCTCGACTCTGATTCCGATAGCGGTGGGCTTTCCTGTCTCCCACTGTCGCAGTTGGGCGGAGAGTGCCGGCCATGATCCTGGATTTCGCCATGCTCGTGGCCGGTTTCCTTGTCGGTACGTGGGTGACTTGGCTGATCATGAGGAACCGATGACCGACCTGTTGCCCCAGCTCACAGCGTTCATCCAGGTTGTCTTTATCGATGTGGCCCTTTCCGGTGACAACGCGATCGTCATCGCCCTTGCAGCTGCTGGACTTCCCCACCATCAGCGACGCCAAGCGATTCTTGTCGGAATCGGCGCGGCCATCGCTCTCCGGGTGATCTTCGCCCTTGGCGCGGTCTACCTCCTGGCCGTGCCGGGCCTGCTGCTCATTGGCGGTCTGATGCTGTTGTGGGTTTGCGTCAAGATGTGGCGAGAGCTCCGGAGCGAAGCCGACGACGAAGCGCACCACGTGACGCACGAGGCCAAGACCTTCCGTCAGGCCGTGCTCCAGATTACCGTTGCCGACGTGTCCATGTCCCTTGACAACGTCTTGGCGGTCGCCGGGGCGGCTCGTGACCACGTCTACATCATGGCTGCCGGTCTGCTGCTGGCCATCTGCATGATGGGTGTGGCCGCCAATGCCATAGCACCCATGCTGAAGCGGTGGCCGTGGCTCAACTATGCCGGACTTGCCCTCATCGCGTTCGTCGCCGTGAAGATGCTTGTCGAGGGTTCGGGTCCAGTCATGCACGCCGCCACGGGGCTGTAGCGTTCTTCCGGCAGGCTGCAGCACCAGACCTGTCGCTTGCACAACCGAACGATTGGACGTCACCATGCTGACTGGCGCTTCTTCTCCGCTCGTCTATCGGGGTGCGCTCCCCGGCTCCCAGCCGAACGTGGGATTGCCTCAGGACTGCCTAAACGTGCAAACGGCCCCGACTGCATCTCGCAATCGGGGCCGTCTTTGCTGGTCGGGATGACAGGATTCGAACCTGCGACCCCCTGACCCCCAGTCAGGTGCGCTACCAGGCTGCGCCACATCCCGAAAACACGTGCGAGGCTTACTTCTTTCTTCGAACCGCCTTCTTCTCGCCCTCACCCTTCGTGCGCGAGGCAACGCCGCGCAACTGGAACTCTGGCTCGCCGTCTGACGGCGCCTCGCCTGGGCGACGGGAGAGCATCGCGGCAAGCTCGCGCAGCGTCTGCCCAACCGACAGGATCCGCTGGCGCGCTTCGTCGCCGAGCAACTCGCCCAGCGCTTCCATCGAGTCGTCCTGCGGCGCGGCCGGCTGCTCTTCCGCAATCTTCCGTCGCGCGCCCGCGAGCGTCAACCCCTCGACAAAGAGAAGATGCTTGAGCCGGAGCACCCGCTCGACGTCCGCCTTGCGGTAGACCCGCGGACCGCCAGCAGTCTTCGCCACCCCGAGGTCCGGGAACTCCGCCTCCCACGACCGCAGCACATACGCCTGGATCCGCGCAATCTCGCAGACCTCCGGCGAACGGAACAGCGACCGGTCAGGGATCTCGACGGTGTCCAGTTCAGACATCAACGATGCAGGCAAGAGTATAGCAC
>DATLCL010000285.1:0-8705 GCA_035526415.1 Aeromicrobium sp. | reverse complement strand
GACCGCTGGCCGGCATGGGGCTCGCATAGTGCCGGTCGATGTGCTCGGCGAGGTACATGTACGCGTCGGCGAGGTCGGCGACATAGACGTACTCGCGCAGGACGTCGGCATTGCCCAAGTTGATCACCGGGGGCTTGCCGGCGAGTAGGCGCAGGATCGTCCGCGGAATGAGCCGGGAGAAGTTGAGGTCGCCGGGGCCGTAGATGTTGCAGCTGCGCACGACGAGAACCGGCAGCTTGAACTGGAACGCGTACGTCTGGGCCACCAGGTCCGCCGCCGCCTTCGATGCGCTGTAGACGTCGAGACCACGCAGGGCGTGCTGTTCGCGGTACGGCAGCGGCTCGGTGTCGTCGGCGTCAGCGTGGTCGCCGTAGGACTTGTCCGTCGAGGCGATGACCACGCGCGGGATGTTGTTGACGCGGGCAGCTTCGAGCAGGTTGATGGTCGGGGTGATGTTGTTGACCAGGGTGCTCATCGGCGCGTTGGCGGCGTCACCGACGATGGCCGATGCGGCCAGGTGGAAGATCGTGTCGATCTGGTGCCGGTTGCAGATGCGCTGGACCTGGCCATAGTCGAGCATCTCGGTGACCTCGACGTCCGGGCGAAGGTCGCGACCCTGGCTGATGCGCTCGAGGTCGAGCAGGTCTGCGGTCGGCAGCGGCCGGCTGTGCCGCACGGTCACGGTCACCACGGCGCCCCGCTTCAGCAGGGTGTCCGCGAGATGAGTGGCCACGAAGCCATCGCCACCGGTGATCAAAACTCGCTTGCCGAACCAGAAGTCCTCGGTCATGCCGCGCCCATCTCCCTCGTGAGTCCCCCGCAGGCATGGAACCACATGCCGATCCCCGGCGCTCGGCAACCCCGCCGACGAGCACGAGAGGCCCCATGCGACGGCGGTGGCGTGGGGGTGGACCAAGGCCACCGCCGTCGCTCCCTCTCGGTTCCCTCCCGGTTGGGATCGAGGAGCCAGTGCCAGCGACGAGCGCGGTCACTCCTCCTCGGGACGCCTTCGGAGACTCCCGGCTCCTGAGCGTGCGTAAACACTATCAAGAGGTCGTTCACCCGCAGATACTCAACACCACCAAGAAGGTGTAACTGCGGTGATTGGACGGCTGCGAGGTCCACGTCGTCGACCCGAAGTCTCGATTCGCCACCACCCAGGCCTCGCTGGAGAGGTTGACGGCGCCGGTGATGGCGGTCAGGAGGCCGGTCACCGTGGTCGAGTTCGCGCCGTTGTTGTAGTAGAGCGTGTAGCTCGTCGCGCCCGAGACCGCCGCCCACTTGAACTGCACCGACAGCGCCCCCAGCGTGCCGCATTGCAGCGTCGGCGCCGGCACCGTCGACGTGCTCATCGTGCTTGTGCCGACCGGAACGGAGTCAGTCCACGCGGCGTAGGTGGGCTGCGGGCCGGTCCCGGCAGCAGCCAGGCCGATCGCCGTCACGGCCACCGTGCCCGCGGCGATTCGCGCGGTGCGACGGGTTGCGCGGCGGCGTCCACGGCGCCTGCGGCGTGACGGCGGCAGGGGCAGGGCGCCATCGCTGTCGCGATCGAGCTCGCCTTTGGCGACGCCGAACAGGAAAACCAGGTAGCCGCCCAAGAGGACCAGCCCGATCGGACTGCCGAGGACGGCCACGACTCGACCCAGCGCTGGAATGGCGAACACGAGACGGTCGACGTCAGTCTGCGTATACGTCTCGGGATCGGCGACCCGGTTGGCGTCTCCCTTTAGTGCGAATGTGGCCGCGGCGCCGCGATGCGTCACCCTGACGATGCGGTGGGTGACGCGCTGGCCCGAGGCCGTCTCGACCGTGACGATGTCGCCGACCCGCAGCCGTGATGCAGGCACTTCGCGAGTCAGGATGAGGGCGCCGGTGCCGATTGTCGGTTGCATCGAGCCGGACTGGACCACCAGCACGGCGGTCCCCAGGGCCCAGGACGACAGCGCGACCACAAGGCACAGGGCGCCGCCGATAGCTCCCACCGTCAGGACGGCTTCGCGTACGACCCGCGCGCTCATGACAGGTCGGAGGTCGCGGTGAAGGTGAACGAGATGTCGGACGTCGCGCCCTGCAGCGCCGAGGCCGCATTGGTCGGCAGGCTGACCTGGACGCAGAGCGTCTCCGATGTGCTCGGCTGGAGGAGTCGTCCAGTCGTGATCAGGTCACCGTTGAGTGCACTGGTGGTGCCGGACAGTGCGGAACCCGAGCACGTCGACGAGGCGCCGGACCCGCTGACCGCGCTGTCACCCGTGACCTTGACGGTCAGCCCACCGCGGAGGTTCTTGCCGTCGGCGTTCGTCGCCGATGACGTCGCGACGTACTTCAGCGGCGACAGCCCCTGGTTCCGGATCGTCAGCACCCCGGCAGAGCTGTTGCCCGGAACCATCGCCGTCAGGTTGAGCGTCGTGTACCCGGACACCGAGTCCTGGTTGTTGACCCGCAGGTCGATGGAGCCGGAGCTGAACGTGACGCCGGTGACCGGCACCTGGTCCGTCCAGTACGCAAACGTGCCCACGGACCCCAGTCCGCAGGCAAGTCCGAGGCTCAGGATGATTCGAGGCCACGGATTGGACCACCAGCGTCGGGGTCGCGCCGCCCTACGCATGTTGATACTCCCGTTCGGGACGACGCCGCGGCCGCACCGCACCGGCGAACATGACGAGCGCGTAGAGACCCAGCGCGCCAACTGTGGCGATGGTCGCAACGGTGCGCACGCCCGGCGTGATCTTCGTCGTGAGATACCCGAGATAGGGAACGGCATACCACCGCACGCCACGGACCTGGACGGCACGCACGGGCTTCTCGTCGGGGATCCGGTTGGCGTCGCCGCGGGTCTGATAGACGGGCTCGCCCCTCATCCCTGCGCCGACGGTGATCACTCGGTGAGTGACGACCTCAGGCCGACCGGACTTCAGCTGGTACGTGATGACCGAGCCAACCTTGATGTCGCCCGGATCGGTCGGCCGAACCACCACCAAGGTGCCGGGCGGCATCTCCGGCGACATCGATCCGGTGAGGATCACGTACGGCGTCGCGCCACCGATCCTCGGGATGAGCACAGCGAGCGAGATGGCTGCACAAATCCCGAGGATCAGGCACCAGCCGAGCACCCGTCCGGTCCACCGAACGAAGCCGATCATGGCGAGAGCGCTTCCCTCCGACTCGGAGGAACTCAGCCGACGTTCGTCTGAGCGGCGCTGATCGTGATCGCGTTGAGCGTGTTCGACAGGCTCTGCGTATTGGGCAGCGATCCGACCGTCGGGAACGTCACCGTGATCGTCGTGTCGATCACGTCGCCGTTCGAAACCGCGCCAGATCCGCCGAATGCCGAGCCGTTCTTCTTGTACGTCGCGGCCGTCTGGAGCGTCGATGACAGGCCGTTGGAGAGCGTGTAGGTCGGCGAGTTCGTGGAGAGGTTCACGCCGATGTTCGCGCCGGCAGCGTCGATGGTGAGCGTGCAGTGCTGCTTGAGCTGGTCGCCCGGGACGATGAGCTGCGAGACGTAGTTGACCGGGTTGAGCAAGGACGCACCGGTCAGCTTCCAGCCGTCACAGGAGATCGCTCCCAGGCTCAGGTGACCCGAGGAGATGTCGGTGCCGGGGGCATTTTGCGAATCGCTCCAGTAGGCCAGCGAGCCGGCCCCACCGAGCAGGAGCGCTGCGGCTGCTGCGGCCGCAAGGGCGCCCTTGGTCGTCTTGCCGATGCGGCGCTTGGCGCTGCCCTCGACGGGAGCATCCACGATCGTGGATTCGCGGGATTCATACATGGTGGGAGTCCGTTCTGCGCGACGGTTCCGGGAGAGAACCGGGGACGACCTGTCCCACTCCTCATTGTTGGGGCGGCGCCATGCGCGCGGCGGACATAGTTGATTGCGAAACGGTCTCGATGGGCCGGATTCGGTAACGGTTCAGTTGCTTCTCTGGATTCGCGGTCAATCCGTGATGCGCGCCGTCCGACGTCGAAGCGTCACCAGCCGCGTTCGGCGAGCCGGTGCGGCTCGGGGACATCCTCGACGTTGATGCCCACCATGGCCTCGCCGAGTCCGCGGGAGACCTTGGCAACGACGTCGGGATCGTCGTAGAAGGTCGTCGCCTTGACGATGGCCTCGGCACGCTTGGCGGGGTCGCCGGACTTGAAGATGCCCGAACCGACGAAGACGCCTTCGGCGCCCAGCTGCATGACGAGCGCGGCATCTGCCGGCGTGGCGATGCCACCGGCGGTGAACAGCACGACGGGGAGCTTGCCGAGCTCGGCGACCTCCTTGACGAGGTCGTATGGGGCCTGCAGCTCTTTGGCCGCGACAAACAGCTCGTCGACCGGCAGCGTCTGGAGGCGGCGGATCTCGCCACGGATCTTGCGCATGTGCGTGACCGCGTTGGAGACGTCGCCCGTTCCCGCCTCGCCCTTGGAGCGGATCATCGCCGCGCCCTCGGTGATGCGCCGCAGCGCCTCGCCCAGGTTCGTCGCACCGCAGACGAACGGAACGGTGAAGGCCCACTTGTCGATGTGGTTGGTGTAGTCGGCCGGCGTGAGGACCTCTGACTCGTCGATGTAGTCGACGCCCAGCGACTGCAGGATCTGCGCCTCGGCGAAGTGGCCGATGCGAGCCTTGGCCATGACCGGGATGGACACCGCATCGACGATGCCGTCGATGAGGTCGGGGTCACTCATCCGGGCCACACCGCCTTGGGCGCGGATGTCGGCGGGGACCCGCTCCAACGCCATGACGGCGACAGCACCGGCATCCTCGGCGATCTTGGCCTGCTCGGCGGTGACGACGTCCATGATGACGCCGCCCTTGAGCATCTCGGCCATCCCGCGCTTGACGCGGGTGGTGCCGGTGGTCGGATTCTCTGCGCTGGTCACGGGCCCATTCTACGGCTCGCGCGCACTCCCCCACCCCGCCCTGCCGGCCGGTGAGGTTCACCGTCCGCGCGTCAGCGGCCGCCCTCCACTACCAGCGGGAGCACCACTCGGCGGTTGCGGCCCTTGCGGTCGTCGTCGGAGTCGTCGTCGGAATCGTCGGAGTCGTCGTCGCTGTCCGAGCTGTCACTGTCGTCGTCGGAGTGGTCGGCCGGCGTGCTCGAGGTGACCGGGATTGGCGTGGGAGCTCCGCTCGACGCGCACGTGGCGTACACGTAACAGGGCAGCGCCGGCTCCGCGTGAAGCACGGGCGCGTGGACGTTCGGGTTGGGCAACGGCCCCGGTGCGATCGCCAGCGTCCCGACAGCGGACTGCAGGGCTGCGACCGAGCCGGACGCGGCGGCGGGATCGGTGACGCCCGGCATGAACAGGCTGGCGCAGTTCGCCTGGATGCGGGAGACGACGGCCGGGCCGTCGTGCGTCAACGCGTCGACGATGATCGCGTACGTGGCCGGCGCCGGCCCGATGAGAACGTGATCTGAGGTGTCCAGCGGGCACACCTGCTGGGTCTGGATGTTCGCGATCATGCCGGGCCCGACGGTAAGGCAGCTGGAGCAGTGCGCCGCGTCGCTGTCGGGGATGACCACTTCGTCGAAGCGGCTGTAGACGTTCGTGTACGAGATGCCGGCAAAGGTCTCGGTGTGGCTGTTCAGCGCGCGGATGAACTCCGAGTCCGACGCCTGCTGATAGACGGCGGCACGACAGCCGATCTGCGCGCAGTTGTCGACGGTCATTCGTTGCGTCCCGTGGTTCGATCCGGCAAAGCCCATGACGTCGTCCACCAGCGCTCGCGTGTCCGGCCAGAATCGCAGTGACCAGCGCATCGACATGCCGCCCTGGCTCCAGCCGAGGATGTCGACCTTGCGGCCCGACATCGCGTGCATCCGCCGGATGGCGCGGACGATGTACTCGCCGGCGACGTCGATCGGGCCCAGCGCCAGCTCGGGCGGGTCGATCCCACACCACGGGATACCGAGCTGATTCAGCGCCGGCTCCCAGTTCCAGCCGAAGCTCTCGTTCGAGTCCGTGGCGGTACCGGGGCTGAGCAGCACCGGGTCCTTCGTCGCGTTGGCCAGCGGCGTCGACGAGTCGCAGTGGAGGGCGGCGTCCATGTCGGCCGTCGTCGGGCTGAGGGCAGGGCCGGGCTGGTCCAGGGGCGCATACGTCGCGGCCTCGGCACCAGGGTGGATGCCGACGAATGCCACCGAGCCCGCGAGCGCGACCACGAGAGACAGCGCAAAGCGGGTCGTCCACCCAAGCCGCATGGCCGAAGGTTACGCGGAAATGGCCTGCCTGCGCACGACAATGATCCGCTGCACCACGGTGATGGCGCTCGCGGCGAGAAGCGCCCAGAGGGTGATCTCGGTGAGGATCGGCATGCCGAAGATCCCGTTGAAGCCGGTCATCACCAGGATCGCGACGAGCCGCTCTGCTCGCTCGGCGATGCCCACCTTCGCCGTCATGCCGAGGCTCTCTGCCCGCGCCCGCACGTACGACGTGATGCTGCCGAACACCAGGCAGGCCAGACACAGGTAGACGTACAGCTTCGGCTCACCGAGCGTCGTCTCGGCGTGCGGGCCGGCGTAGTAGAGCAGCAGCCCGCCGAAGATCGCGGCGTCGCCGAAACGGTCCATGGTCGAGTCGAGGAAGGCACCCCAGTTCGAGGTCTGGCCCGTCTTGCGCGCCATGTACCCGTCCATCAGGTCACTGAAGACGAACGCCGTGATCACCAGCACGCCGGTGAGCAGGTGGCCGCGCGGGAAGAACCACAGCGCACCGGCGACGACGCCGACCGTGCCGACGATGGTCACCTGGTCGGGAGTGACGCCCAGCCTCAGCAGCGCGTCGGCAGGGCCCGAGAACACCTTGGTCCAGAACGCACGGAACCGTTGCAGCATCTGATTCAGTCCTCCCCTATGAGCTCAACGCGCTCGTCCCAGGCCTTCGCCAGCAAGTCGCGCGTCTCGCCCAGCAGCTGCGGCACCGTCTTCGTCTGCCCGATGACCGGCAGGAAGTTGGCGTCGCCCGCCCAACGGGGCACGACGTGCTGGTGGAAATGCGCGGCGATCCCGGCGCCTGCTGCCGCGCCCTGATTCAAGCCGATGTTGAAGCCCTGCGGTCCGCTGACTTCGCGCATCACCGACATCGCACGCTTCGTAAGCTCCGCGACCTCGGCGGTTTCTTCGGCAGTGAGATCGGTGTAGTCGGCGACGTGACGGAACGGGCATACCAGCAGGTGCCCGGGGTTGTAGGGGTACAAGTTCAGCACCACGTATGCCGTCTCGCCGCGGTGGACGATCAGGCCTTCGACGTCGTCGAGTGTCGGGATGCGGCAGAAGGGGCATTCGTCCTGCTCACCCGACTCGGGCTTGTTCTCGCCCTTGACGTAGGCAATGCGGTGCGGCGTCCAAAGACGCTGGAATGCATCCGGCACACCGACGCCCTCGATGTACTCGGAGTCGCTGTCGCTTGCGCTGCGTGCCACGTCAGACCTGCGCCTTCGACTCGACGGCCGCGACGATGCGCTCGATGGCATCCGCGACGGCCACCCCGTTCTCTTGTTCGCCACTACGGAACCGGAACGAGACGGCGCCGGACTCGATGTCGTTGTCGCCGGCGATCAGCATGAACGGGATCTTCTGCGTCTGCGCGGTGCGGATCTTCTTCTGCATCCGCTCGTCGGAGTGGTCGACTTCCACCCGCAGGCCACGGGCCTTCAACTGGGCCGCGACATCGTCGAGGTAGTCGCTGTGGCGCTCGGCCACAGGGATGCCGACGACCTGAACCGGCGCGAGCCAGGGCGGGAAGGCGCCCGCATAGTGCTCGACCAGCAGGCCGAGGAAGCGCTCGATCGAGCCGAACTTCGCCGAGTGGATCATGACCGGCTGCTGCCGCGAGCCGTCCGGCGCGACGTACTCCAGCTCGAACCCGCGTGGCTGGTTGAAGTCGTACTGGATCGTCGACATCTGCCAGGTGCGCCCGATGGCGTCCTTGGCCTGGATGGAGATCTTCGGGCCGTAGAACGCGGCGCCGCCGGGGTCCGGGACGAGCTCGAGTCCGGTCTCTTCTCCGGCTTTCCGCAACACCTCGGTGGCAAGGGCCCAGTCGTCATCGGACCCGACGAACTTGTCCGGCTTGGCGTCGTCGCGCGTGGACAGCTCGAGGTAGAAGTCGTCCAGCCCGAAGTCACGGAGTAGCCCGAGGATGAACTCCAGCAGGTGCTTGATCTCGGCCGGCGCCTGCTCCGGGGTGACGTAGGAATGTGAGTCGTCCTGCGTCAGTCCGCGTACGCGCGTCAGGCCATGGATGACGCCGGACTTCTCGTACCGGTACACCGATCCGAACTCGAACAGCCGCAGCGGCAGCTCGCGGTACGACCGCTGCCGCGACCGGTAGATGAGGTTGTGCATCGGGCAGTTCATGGCTTTGAGGTAGTAGTTCGCGCCCTCGAACTCCATCGGGGGGAACATGGTGTCGGCGTAGTACGGCAGGTGGCCGGAGGTGTGGAACAGGCCCTCCTTGCAGATGTGCGGGGTGCCGACGTACTCGAAGCCCTCCTCGATGTGCCGGCGGCGGACGTAGTCCTCCATCTCCCGCTTGATCACGCCACCCTTCGGGTGGAACACGGCAAGACCGGACCCGATCTCGTCCGGGAAGCTGAAGAGGTCGAGCTCCACCCCCAGCCGGCGGTGGTCGCGTCGCTCGGCCTCGGCCAGCTGCTCCAGGTACGCCTTGTGCGCGTCCTTGCTCTCCCACGCGGTGCCGTAGATGCGCTGGAGCTG
>DATLCL010000281.1:0-3302 GCA_035526415.1 Aeromicrobium sp. | reverse complement strand
GGAGAAGTCCACGATGCCGGCGCCGCTCACTCGGCTGCGTTCGCGGCGGGCGCGTTCGCCTGGCGGGAGCGATTCGGTGTCGTCGGGCCGGCCGCCCCGCAGTTGGCGCGGATCGGCGAGCACCGTCTCGGCTCCGCTGGCGACTTCGAACTCGAAAAGGAGGCCGGTGTTCGTCACTCCGTCGGGCGTGCGGAGGTACCAAACCTTCAACCCGTCGGCGGCCACGGTGAGGTTGCGCGGGATGCCCAGCGTGAACCTGGCCGTGCGCGCCGCCAGGCGCGGGTACGAGTCAGTCACGCGCCCGATACAACCATGCGACTAGCGTTTGTCGGGTGAACGACCACGTTGCGGCCGACCGGCGCCTGATGCTCGTCCACGCCCACCCCGACGACGAGACGATCTTCACCGGCGCGACGATGGCGCGTTATGCCGCTGAAGGCGCGCACGTGACGCTGGTGACCTGCACAGCCGGCGAGGAGGGCGAGATCCTCACTCCGGACATTGCTCACCTGTCCGCCGAGCAGCAAGACGGGCTGGGGCCGCACCGAGTCGAGGAGCTCGCCGACGCGATGCGGCAACTCGGTGTCACCGATCACCGATACCTCGGTGGCGCCTTTCGATACCGCGACTCCGGCATGCAGTGGGGCCCTGACGGGCACGCCATGCCGCGTGATGTCACCCGCGAAGACACCTTTTGGCGGGCCGATCTCACCGAGGCCGCCGACGCCGTGGTCGCGATCATCCGCGAACTCCGTCCGCAGGTGCTCATCACATATGACGAGTTCGGCGGGTATGGCCATCCGGACCACATTCAGGCACACCGCGTCGCCACCTACGGTGCTGCTCTCGCCGGAGTTGCCTCCCACCGTCGCGACTTGGGGGAGGCCTGGGAGATTCCCAAGGTGTACTGGGCGGCTGGATCGCGTCGACGAATGATCGAGTCGGGCCTGTGGGATGAGGACCGGCTGCCGCCTTTTGCCGTGGACGATACGGATCTGGCGGCAGTCATCGACGGGACTGCGTGGCTCGACCAGAAGATCGCCGCGATGCGCGCGCACGCCAGCCAAATTGCCCATGACGGGCCGTTCTTTGCGGGGGATGCGGCCAAGTGGTCCCACGAGTTCTACCGTCTGGCCAAGGGTGTGGCATCGCCCGAACCGGGCGAAGCCTGGGAATCGGACCTGTTCGCCGGGCTCCCGGCGTCCCCCGAGGAGTGACGCCGTGCCAATCGACCATCAGCAGTTCCGGGCTGCCCTCGGCCGCTTCGCGAGCGGAGTCACGGTCGTGACCACTGTCGACGACGGAGTCGACCACGCGATGACCGTCAGTGCCTTCACCTCGGTCTCACTCCAACCGCCGCAGGTTCTGATGTGTGCAGACCGGACCAGCCGCTTCCACGAAGCCGTCCAGGCCTCCGGTCGCTGGGCAGTGACGATCTTGTCCGACCGCGGACGGGCCGATTCGGCATGGTTCGCCGACCGCGGCCGGCCGCTCGATGGGCAGCTGGATCGGACGGCACACCACCGCAGCCCCGGCGGCTTCGCCCTGCTGGATTCCGGCATCGCCTGGATGGAGTGCTGGACGTCAGCCATCCACGACGGCGGCGATCACAGCATCATCGTTGGCGACGTCCTGTGGGCCGAAGTGGCCGAACATGACGTCGACAATCCACTTCTGTACTTTCGCTCGCATTACGGAACCATCGTCCGTTCGATGCAGAGCGAGAAGACGCTCCAGAGCGATGGCGACGCTTGAGGCACCCCAGATTGGCAAGGCTCACAATGCGAGGATGTGTCCGTGCCCGACGTCGATGAGACCACAGTGTCGCGTGGGGAGCCGGAGGCCGGCCGGGTTGCGCTCGCAGCCGTCGTTCTGGGTCTTCTGGGGATGTTTGCAATTGTCGGGTTTGTCGTCACGGGTCTGAGGATGCCCGCCCATGCCACGGTCGGCGGCATCGACGTCAGCGGGCTGGACCCGACGGTCGCGGAGGCGAAGGTTGCTGCCGCGCTGGGCTCGCGGTCGGCCGTGCCGATCACCGTCGTCGGAGGCGGACGGTCGTTCGTGCTCCAGCCGCAGGCCACTGGCCTTGGAGTGGACGTCGAAGCGAGCGTGCGGAGAGCCGGCGGCTTCCACTCGGTCAACCCGCTGCGAGTGCTCCGCCTCGTGACGGGAGAGGTCAATGCCCCACTGGTGGTGAGAGCCGAAGATGCCAAGTTGTCGGCGGCGGTGGACAACATTGCCACTGCGCTCGACAACCCGCCGGTTGAACCGCTGGTCACGTTCAAGGGGACCAAGCCGGTCGTGCGGCAGCCCCGGTCCGGGACGGTGGTCGACCGGAACGCGGCGGCGAAGGCGATCCGGGAGGCCTACCTGGTGAAGGACCGGATCGAGCTGCCGGTGACGGGGGCGAAGCCAACCGTGGGCCAAGCCGCGCTGGACGCGGCGTTGAAGCACATCGTGGAACCGGCTGTCAGCGGTCCGGTGACCGTGCATGTCGCGGACCAGAAAATCTCACTGCCGGTCAGTGCCTACACACCGGCGTTGAGCGTGCGTGTCGTCGGCGTCGCACTGCGGCCGCACCTCGATCCGAAGCTGCTCGCCGAGCCGCTCACCAACGCGACCACCGGCCTCGCCAAGGAGGCGGTGAACTCCACCATCGTCATCGAGGGCGGGAAGCCGGTGATCAAGCCGGCCAAGCCGGGCGTGGGCCTGCGGCCCGAGGAGATGGCGGTCAAGCTGATCCCGGCCATCACCCAGACCGGTGACGCCCGCAGCGTGACGGTGGACTCGAAGGTCGTTCCGCCGACGTTCACGACGGCCGATGCAGAGGCACTGGACATCAAACAGAAGATCAGCCAGTTCGTGACGTACTTCCCGTACGCCCGCTACCGCAACATCAATCAGTCGCGGGCGGCGAGCCTGATCAACGGCACGATCCTCAAGCCGGGAGAGACGTTCAGCATGAACGACACCGTCGGGGAGCGAAACGAGGACAACGGCTTCGTCAAAGGCATCGTCATCGGCGACGGAGCCGTGTATCGCGAGAACTTCGGCGGCGGCGTGTCTCAGGTGGCGACGACGGTCTACAACGCGGCGTTCTTCGCCGGGCTCGAGGACGTGGAACACCATCCGCACACCTTCTACATCGGGCGGTACCCCCTTGGGCGAGAGGCGACGGTCTGGTTCGGCCAGCTCGATCTGCGGTTCAAGAACACGCTGGACCATGGCGTGCTGATCCGAGCGTGGGTGGTGAAGGCCTCGGACACCCGCCGCGGCGAGATGCACGTGGAGATGTGGGGCAC
>DATLCL010000276.1:0-6585 GCA_035526415.1 Aeromicrobium sp. | reverse complement strand
AGACGCACAACGTCGTCGGCGGCTTCCCGTCCGCCTCCGGCAAGACGAACCTGTCGATGACGCTGGCCCCCGACGCTCTCGGCGACCGCTACGAGATCGAGTTCTACGGCGACGACATCGCCTGGCTGTGGCCGGGCGACGACGGCCGCCTCTACGCCTTCAATCCGGAGTTCGGCGTCTTCGGCGTGGCCAAGGACACCAACGAGCACTCCAACCCCACCGCGATCGAAGCGATCAAGCCGGGAACGGGCACGATCTTCACGAACGTCGCGTACAACGAGAAGACCCAGGACGTCTGGTGGGAAGGCAAGACCAAGAATCCCCCGGAGGACGTCGACGGCTGGTTCGACTGGAAGGGCCAGCGCATCGCTGACCGCACCGCGGACGAGATCGAGGAGCCGTGGGCGCACCCGAACAGCCGGTTCACCACGACCATGGCCAACGTCCCGAACCTGGCCGACAAGTACAGCGACGCCGCCGGTGTCCCGGTCGACGCGATCATCTTCGGTGGCCGCACCCGCGATCGCGAGCCGCTGATCCGGGCCATCACCGACGTCGCCGAAGGCGTCTACGACGGCCTGACTCTCGGCGCTGAGGCGACCTTTGCGGCCGACGGCCTCGAGGGCGTCCTGCGCTATGACCCGATGTCGATGCGCCCCTTCATGTCCTACGGCGAAGGCGACTACGCCCAGCACTGGCTCGACGTCATCGGCAAGGTCACCGACAAGCCGATCTTCGCGCACGTCAACTGGTTCCAGCGCGACACGGAGGACGGCCACTTCCTGTGGCCCGGCTACCGCGAGAACGTGCGCGCCCTCGTCTGGCTCATCGAGGCCAAGAACGGCGAGGTCAAGGGCAACGCGACCGCCGTCGGCGTCATCCCCACCAAGGATGAGCTGCTGCTCGACGGGCTGGAGCTCGAGCCGGACGACCTGGAGAAGCTGCTCACGATCGATGTGGCGCGGTGGAAGCAGGAGATGGGCTACCGCGAGGAGCACTTGTCCGGCTTCACCAACGTGCCCGAGGCGATCTGGGAAGCGCACCGCCGCGTGGCCGCAGCCCTCGATCAGAGCTGAACGGCGGCGCCAGCCCGCGTCCGAAAGGCTCTCCGAGCGATCCGGCTTCGCCGGTCGCGTAGGACCGCGATGGCTCGCTTGGGCTGCCGTCTGCACCGGCAGGCGGGCGAATCCGACACCGATAGGGTGGGGTCTGTCATGACTGGTCCGCTGATCGTTCCCTCCGTTCTGCCGGCGGATTTCGCCCGGTTGGGCGATGAAGTCCGCGAACTGTGCGAGGCGGGCGTCGACCGCATCCAATGGGACGTCATGGACGGCGTCTTCGTGCCCAACCTGACATTCGGCCCCGATGTCATCGCCGCGGCCAAGCCGCACAGCACGGTCGGGTTCGAGGCACACCTGATGGTGGTGAACCCCGACGAGCTCCTGCCCCGCTACGTGGACGCCGGCTGCGAGCTCGTGATCGTGCACGCCGAGGCCTGTACGCACCTGCACCGCACCCTCGGCCGCATCCGCGAGCTCGGCGCGCGCAGCGGGGTGGCGCTCAATCCGCACACGCCTGCCGACGTCGTCCGGCATGTGCTGGCCGAGGCCGACCTGATCCTGCCCATGACGGTCAATCCCGGCTTCGGCGGACAGGCGTACATCGCCGCCGTCGAGCCCAAGATCGCTGAACTACGTCGCATGATCGACGAATCCGGGTACGCCATCGAGCTTGAAGTCGACGGCGGCATCACCGACAGCACCATCGGCGGTGCGGCAGCAGCCGGTGCCGACGTCTTCATCTCGGGATCGTGGATGTACGCACGCGCCGACGGAAAGGCCGCCGCGGTCAAGATGCTGCGCGCCCTGGCGGCCCGCGCTTCCACTAAAGGACAGGACTCATGAACGACAAGCTCGCCATCGACACGTTGCGGTTTCTGGCCGCCGACATGGTGCAGAAGGCCAACAGCGGCCACCCGGGCATGCCGATGGGTGCCGCGGCGATGGCTTGGACGCTGTGGAGCCGGCACCTGAAGCACGATCCCGCGGACCCGCACTGGGCCGACCGCGACCGGTTCGTCCTGTCCGCCGGCCACGGCTCGGCGCTGATCTACGGGCTGCTGCACATCTTCAACTACGGCCTCCCGACCGAGGAGCTGGAGAACTTCCGCCAGCTCGGATCGCGGACACCGGGTCACCCGGAGTTCGGCCACACCGTCGGTGTCGAGGCGACAACCGGGCCGCTGGGGCAGGGCGTCGCGATGGGCGTCGGCATGGCGCTGGCCGAACGCATGCAGCACGCCCGCTACCCCGACCTGATCGACCACCACACGTACGTCATCGCCGGTGACGGCTGCCTGATGGAAGGCGTCAGCCACGAGGCAGCCTCGTTCGCGGGCCACCAGAGGCTCGGCAACCTCATCCTCCTCTGGGACGACAACTCCATCACCATCGACGGCGGCACCGGTCGGTCGACGAGCGACAACCAGCTGGAGCGTTTCGGCGGATACGGCTGGCACACCCAAGGCCCGATCGAGGGCACCGACGTCGACGCGATCGATGCGGCGATCACCGCGGCCAAGGCTGATCCACGGCCCAGCTTCATCGCCGTACGCACGGTCATCGGCCGAGGTGCCCCCGGCATCGAAGGCACCGCCAAGGCGCACGGATCGCCGCTGGGCGAAGAGGTGCTCGCCGAGACCAAGCGACTCGCGGGCTGGACGTACGACCCGTTCGTCGTCCCTGATGAAGTCCAGTCCGACTGTGCCGCGCTGGGCAAGCTTGGCGCTGAGGCACACGCCGCCTGGCAGGAGAGATTCGACGCATTCCAATCGGCGAATCCCGAGTCGGCCGCGGAGTTCCTGCGCACCGAGAACCACGAGTTGCCCGACGGGTTCGCCGAGGCGATCGACGGCACCGTCGGCGAAGCACCGCGGGCCACTCGGCAGTCGTCTCAAGCGTGCCTGAAGGCGCTCCTCCCGGTCATGCCCGAGCTGGTGGGCGGCTCCGCCGACCTTGCCGGGTCGACCGGCACGGCCCACGGCGCGCTCGTCGAGTCCGACAACTTCGGTGGCACGGAGATCGCCTTCGGCATCCGCGAGTTCGGCATGGCCGGCATCATCAACGGCATGTTCCTGCACGGCGGCTTCCGGCCGTTCGGCAGCACCTTCCTCGTGTTCAGCGACTACCTGCGCCCGGCGCTTCGACTGTCGGCCCTGATGAGGATCCCGGTCATCTACGTCCTGACCCACGATTCGATCGCGGTCGGCGAGGACGGACCCACCCACGAGCCGGTCGAACATGTCGAGTCGCTGCGGCTCATCCCCAACCTGCAGGTCCTCCGTCCGGCCGACGACGCCCAGACGGCCAAGGCCTGGCGGATGGCGCTGGAGCGCACGGACGGGCCCACTGTGCTCATCCTCACCCGCCAGAACCTCCCCCAGCTGGACCCGGCGACCTTCGACAGCCCCGATGCCACCGTGGAGATCGTGGCCACCGGCTCAGAGGTGTCGACGGCGCTCGGCGCCGCCGAGATCCTGCGCGGCGAAGGCATCTCGACTCGTGTGGTGCCGGTCCTCGACCGGCGCGACTACGAGCCGTCCGCAGGCCTCACGACGGTCAGTGTCGAGGCTGGTGCGACGGCGGGCTGGCAGGGCACCGTCGACCTCGCGATCGGCATCGATCACTTCGGCGACAGCGGCAAGGGCGATGAGGTCATGGCACACCACGGCTTCGCCCCGGCGAAGGTTGCCGACCGCATTCGCGGGTTCTTGGCCAGCTGAGTCTCCGCGCCGCCTGAGCGCCCGCCCGGGACGTTTGGCCTTCGATCCAGTGCCGAGAGACCATTCCCAAGGATCGGGCCGACGTCCGACCCTGAAGCATGTGGAACTCTGTTGAGCTGAATGAGGCCGAATGTCGTCGACTGCTTCGCGGGGCAACGGTGGGACGAGTGGCTCTTCGGACACCGGACGGGTTGCGCGTCATACCGGTGAACTATGCAGCCCGAGACGATGCCATCTATTTCAGAACCACTCCAGAGAGCGTGGTCGGGTTGAACGCGCCGAACGCGGAGATCGCCTTCGAGATCGACAATGTCGACTACGAGTATCACCGCGGGTGGAGCGTCGTGGCGCACGGCATCGCCCGCAGCGTTGCGGACCCCGACGAGCTGCAGGAGCTCGACCGGGCTTGGGGTCCCCAGCCGTGGGCCGATGGGCCTCGCCCGCTGTGCGTCCGGCTGCGCTGGAGTGAAATCACCGGCCGTCGGCTGGGTCCGTTCCCCCGCTCTCACGACCTCCCAGTCGATCGCGTGCTGACCGGAGGGTTGCGCAGCGAGCACCTGGCCTAGGTGGGCAACAGGACCTCGACGCGCGGGCGACGGCGAGAGTCCGATGTCAGGCCCGTGCGTGAAGGGGCTGAGGGGCGTCAGAGGGTGCCGGCGGGTCGACCTCGGTGAGCCAGTCGACGATGCCGCAGACGAGGGACTTGCAACCGCCGCATCCCGTCGTGGCCAGGGTCTTGTCGGCGAGCGCCTCGACGGTCGTGCAGCCGTTCTCCCACTCGCGCACGAGGTCGCCCTTGGAGACCCCGTTGCAGCGGCACACGGTCGTGCCGGACGGCATCGTCGTGGGGTTGACCGCCTCGGTGACGGCGCCGGCCGAGGTGCCGAGCAGGAGCTGGAGCGGGTCGGCCGGGATCATCCCGGGCCGGTCGAACTGCGTGCTCAGGTGCGCAGCGATCTCCGGAGCACCGACGCAGGTCACGCCGATCAGCGTGTCGTCGCGGACGACGACTTCGACGTGCCGCCGTGCCGACGCGTCGTGCAGGTTGACCACGCGGTCGTGCGAGTCGGCCGTCGACGCGCGTCGTCCCATGGTGACCACGTCGAGGCCGACGGCCTTGAGCTTCATCGCCGATCCCGTGATCTCCACGGGCTCGATCAGCGTCCCGTGGACCAGGCTGCGGGCCAGCTCGCGTGCCTGCGCCCACCCTGGCGCGACCAGGCCGGAGGTGCCGGCCGGCGTCCGCGCGCAGTCGCCGATGGCGGAGATGTCGCGATCGAGCGTCGTGCGCAGGTCGTGGCCGACGACGATGCCCTGAGCCGTCTCCAGGCCGGCGGCCGCGGCCAGCGAGGTCTCCGGCACGACGCCGGCCGCGAGCACCACCAGCTGGGTCTCGATCGCCCGGCCGGCATCCCACGGTGCACCAGCGAGATGCACTGCGGCGACCTGGCCATCCCGCACGGCGACCGATTCGATGGTGACGCCGCCGAGGAACTCGATGCCGAGGTCGGCTGCGGCGACCTCCACGATCGCTGCGACATTCGCGTCGAGGTCGCGGTCGAGCAGGGACGACTCGAGTGACAGCACCGTCACGCCCACACCGCGGTGGCGCAGCGCGGCCGCGGCTTCCAGCCCCAGCGGGCCACCGCCGACCACGACGGCGTGACGGGCGTTGAGCGCAGCGGCCTTGATGTCGCGCGCATCGTTCAGCGAGCGGAGAAGATGGGCACCACGCGGGAGGCCGTCGCGCAGGCCCGGCACCGGGATGACGCGCCCACGAGCGCCGGTGGCGAACACGAGGTGGTCGTACTCGATGGAATCGCCTGCCGTGATCACGAGCTTGCGCCCTCGGTCGATCTCCAGCGCCGGGCTACCGAGCCGGACGTGCACCGACTCCTCGTGCGCGGACATGGTCAGGCCGGCCAGGTCGACGCGCCCGGCGAGCAGCTCGGTCAGCAGGATCCGGTTGTATGGCTCGTACTCCTCCTCGCCCAGCAGCGTGATGTCGATGGAGGGATCGAGCCGGTGGAGCTCCTCGGTGAAGCGGTGGCCGACCATGCCGGCCCCGACGACGACAACCTTCATGAGTCGCTCCTCTTGATCGTCACGGCGCACACCTTGAACTCCGGCATGCCGGAAATGGGGTCGGTGGCGGCGTTCGTGACCGCGTTGACCATGCCCTCGCCGGCGAAGTGGAAGGGTACGAACACGGTGTCGGGCCGGATGTCCTTGCTCACCCGGGCGGGGGCCCGCATCGTGCCGCGGCTGGAGGTGACCTCGATGTCTTCAAGGCCTTCGACGCCGATGCGCTGGGCGAGCACCGGATGGATCTCGACGTAGGCGCGCGACTGGGCGTCGTTGAGCTTGGCGACCCGGCGCGTCTGTGCGCCGGACTGGTAGTGCTGTAGGACCCGTCCGGTCACGAGCCACACCGGTGCCTCGCGCGTCAGCGAGTCGTCCGGGCCGAGCCAGCGAACGGGAATCAGCTTTGCCCGGCCATCGGGGGTCGGGAAGGTCTCGGTGAAGAGGCGCGGAGTGCCGGGGTGCTCCGTGGTGGGGCACGGCCAGTACAGCGCCTCGCCGGCGTCGAGTCGCTCATAGCTGATGCCGGCGTAGTCGGCTTTGCCGCCGGCGCTCGCCTGACGCAGCTCGTCGAAGACCTCCTGGGGGTCGACCTGCCACCGGCCGGGTGCGTCGAGTCGCTTTGCGAGCGCGGCGAAGATCTCGAGCGCGCTGCGCACGCCCGCCGGCGGCGGGAGCGCCTGGCGGCGGCGGTGAACGCGTCCCGCGAGCCCGGGCATCGT
>DATLCL010000274.1:0-9770 GCA_035526415.1 Aeromicrobium sp. | reverse complement strand
CCTACCAGGTGGCTGGCGACGACGGCGCGGACCCGATCCCGCTCGGTGGCGGCGACGGCGACCTGGCCGGCAACGCCAACGCCATGGCCAGCCGGAACCCGGTGCAGAACGGAGACAAGGCGAAGCCGATTACCTACGGTTCGTCGCACATCCAGGCGATCTCGTTCCTGCCCGACGGCAAAGTCGATGCCAAGACGATCCTGACCTACGGCCAATCTGACAACCCCACACGCGACTCGCAGCAGGATCAGACCCTGCTGTTCGCCAACAAGCAGTGGGTATCGTTCCCGTGGACTGATGCCGACATCACCGCCCAGAAGGTGTCGAAGAAGACCGTGACCAGCGCCCCGTGAACGCAGCAGAGGAATTCGCCGCCGACGTCATCGTCGTGGGCGCGGGTCTCGCTGGGCTCGTTGCCACTCATGAGCTGGTGAAGGCCGGCCGGCACGTGCTCGTCGTCGAGCAGGAGAACCGCCACAACCTGGGTGGCCAGGCGTTCTGGAGCCTCGGCGGGCTGTTCTTCGTCGACTCGCCGGAACAGCGTCGCACGGGCATCAAGGACTCGCATGCACTCGCCCTCCAGGACTGGCTCGGCTCGGCCGCCTTCGATCGTCCGGACGAAGACGTCTGGCCGCGCCGGTGGGCCGAGGCCTACGTGGCCTGGGCGGCCACGGGCAAACGCGACTACGTTCACGAGCTCGGCCTGAAGTCGCTGCCCTTCGTCGGATGGGCCGAGCGGGGATCGGGACTCGCCACCGGACATGGCAACTCGGTTCCCCGCTTCCACCTCACCTGGGGCACCGGTCCCGAGGTCGTCCGGATCTTCGCCGAGCCGGTCCAGCGCGCAGAGCGCGCCGGGCTCGTCCGGTTCGCGTTCCGCCATCAGGTCGACGAGCTGCTGGTCGAGGACGGTGCCGTCGTTGGAGTCCGCGGCACGGTCTTGGCGCCGGACGATTCACCGCGCGGTGTGAAGTCGTCGCGCGACGCGGACGGCACCTTCGAGGTTCGGGCACAAGCGGTCGTCGTCGCATCCGGCGGCATCGGCCACAACCGGGACGCCATGCGCGCCATCTGGCCGACCGAGCGCGTCGGACCGGCGCCGGAGCACATGATCTGCGGTGTCCCGGCCCACGTCGACGGCCGCATGCTGGGCATCGCAGAGAACGCCGGGGCCCGCATCGTCAACCGCGACCGGATGTGGGCGTACACCGAGGGCATCCACAACTGGGACCCGATCTGGCCGGACCATGCGATCCGCATCCTGCCCGGACCGTCGTCGATGTGGTTCGACGCCAACGGCCAGCGGCTCACCGGTATGTCTGGCGTTCCGGGGGCCGACTCGATCGGCGCGATGAAGCAGATCCTGGCCACCGGCCACGACTACTCGTGGTTCGTCCTGACGCAGTCGATCATCGAGAAGGAGTTCGCCCTTTCCGGCTCCGAACAGAACCCGGACATCACCGGCAAGGACCTGAAATACCTGGTCCGCTCACGGTTGGCCAAGGGTGCGCCCGAGCCGGTGGAGAAGTTCAAGCAGCACGGCGTGGATTTCGTCGTGGCCGAGAACCTGGCCGAGCTGGTCGCCGGCATGAACAAGATCGCCAGGGGCCCCGAGGTGGACCTGGCTGACCTCGAGCGGCAGATCGTGGCGCGCGACCGCGAGCTGGACAACCCGTTCAGCAAGGACGTCCAGCTCATGGTCATCAACAACGCCCGGAAGTCGCGTACCGATCGGCTGATCCGGGTGGCCAAGCCGCATCGGATCCTCGACCCGGCGCACGGTCCGCTGATCGCGGTCCGGCTCAACATCCTGTCCCGCAAGACCCTGGGTGGGCTGGAGACCAACCTCGACAGCCAGGTCATGCGACCGGACGGCCAGCCCTTCCCCGGCCTCTACGCGGCGGGCGAAGCAGCCGGATTCGGTGGTGGCGGCGTACACGGCTACAACGCGCTGGAGGGCACCTTCCTCGGCGGGTGCATCTTCTCTGGACGCGCCGCCGGACTCGCGCTCGCCCGCGACCTGGCCTGAGCCGCCCCCGAAGCGGTCACGGCGAGCACCCTTGCACCTGTGGCTCGTGGGGTGGAGGGTTTGCCCATGGCAGCCACGGCTTCGTCGTACTCGATCACCATGCGCCTTTACACCGATCCTGACCACGCCATGGTCGGCCAAGTCGCCACCAGCCTTGCCCAAGCCGGCGGGGTCGTCACCGCGATTGACGTTCTCGAGTCGAACCCGGGTCAGCTGAAGGTCGACGTGACGTGTTCGGCCTCCGACGAAGCGCACTCCAAGGCCTTGGTCGCGGTATGCGACGCACTCGACGGCGTCCACGTGCACAAGGTCTCGGACCGGACGTTCCTCATCCATCTCGGCGGCAAGATCGAAGTCCAATCGAAAGTGGCGCTCAAGACCCGCGATGACCTGTCGTTGGCCTACACCCCCGGTGTGGGTCGGGTGTCGATGGCGATTGCCGAGAACCCTGATGACGTCTGGCGCCTGACCATCAAGGGCAATTCCGTCGCCGTCGTCACAGACGGCTCGGCCGTGCTCGGCCTGGGCAACCTTGGACCGGGCGCGGCCTTGCCCGTCATGGAAGGCAAGGCGGCGTTGTTCAAGCGGTTCGCCAACATCGACGCGTGGCCGATCTGTCTCGCGTCGCAAGAGATCGACGACATCGTCAAGGCGGTCGAGATGATCGCGCCCGGCTTCGGTGGCATCAACTTGGAGGACATCGCGGCGCCGCGCTGTTTCGAGATTGAGCGCCGGCTGCGGGAGAGCCTGGACATCCCGGTGTTCCACGATGACCAGCACGGGACGGCGATCGTCGTCCTGGCCGCACTGACCAACGCGCTCCGCGTCGTGCGCAAGCCGCTCTCCGGCGTCCGCATCGTGGTCGCCGGCGGTGGAGCAGCGGGCTCAGCCATCGTGAGTCTGCTCCTGGCCGGCGGGGCCGAAGACGTCATCGTGTGGGACCGCGAGGGCCTGTTGTCCTACGGCGACGAGTCACTTTCACCAGCCAAACGAGCGCTCGCCGGAGTGACGAATCCGCGTCGCGTTCGCGGCACCCTCCACGACGGCCTCAAGGAAGCCGACGTGTTCATCGGCGTCTCCGGCCCGGGTGTCCTCGACCCGACATGGATCGCCGACATGGCCGACGGTGCGATCGTCTTCGCGCTGGCGAACCCCGACCCGGAGGTGGATCCCGCCGAAGCGGCCAAGTACGCGGCCGTCGTCGCATCGGGACGGTCGGACTACCCGAACCAGATCAACAATGTCCTCGTCTTCCCAGGCGTCTTCCGCGGTCTTCTTGACGCCCGCGCGTCCGACGTCACGATTGAGATGATGCTGGCGGCAGCACGCGCGATCGCCCTCGTGGTCACGGATGAGGAGATCAATCCGTCATTCATCATCCCGAGCGTATTCAACCCGGAAGTCCCCAAGGCGGTCGCCGCTGCAGTCAGCGGCAATCCATCCGTTTAGCGCGGCTCAGTCCTGCATGTGTACGGCCGCCTCTTCGGCGCTGGCTGCACCACCGTCGATGCCGACGTCATGCGCGACGGCCTCAGGATCGACGTCCTCGTGTGCTCCCTCGTCCGGCGCGACCAAGCGACCCGCCCGCTCATCTCCGGCGAATCGGTCAGCGGGATCGTTGAATTCGTCATCGTCCCCGGTCGGCTCGAGATCGACGTCGGCCTCCTCTTGCCGGCGGCGTTCGTCGATGGTCTCGCCCTCCCGCTGCTCGTTGGCCGTCGTTCCCTTGGCCCGAGTCCCCTGCAGCTTTTCGGCGGGCGAGATGCCTTCGTCCAGGACGTCATCGACACCGCGGTCGACGAGAGTCTCGCCCGGTTGGAGTTGTCCGGAGTCAGTCATGCTGGGCGCGTACCCAGCGGGCGTCACATGATGTGCCGGTTGCGGCGGTAGACCAGGAAGGCGGCCACTGCGCACGCGACACCGCCGCCCAGGAGGATCCAACCCAGGGGTGACTGGCCGGCCTCGGAGGTCTCGCTGGCGTCGTCGGTCGGCATCTCGGTGCTGTCGTCCGTCGTCCCGGTGGTCGGCGTGCCGCCGAACGTCGGCTCGTCCGTGGGTTCGTCGGTGGGCTGGTCCGAGTCGCTGTCCGTGGTGTCGGTGTCGGAGTCGCTATCGCTGATCTCGTCGGAATTGTCCGACGACTCCTCGTCGCTGGGAGTTTGGTCCCCGTCACTGGGAGTCTCCTCGGCCGCGAACACTCCGGAAGCGGCAACCGCATGCGTCGACGCTGCCTGAGCGCCACCCGCTCCGAAAACCAAGAACGTGCCGATTACCGCTGCAGCCACCGCGAGGCGGCCGATGTTGTCGCTGGAGTTCACGTGCACTCCCCCTCATCGATCCATGGGATTTACCCGCACCCATCAGATTGCATGAGCGAGTCCATCATGCCGCACCGCGCTCAGCCCGGATAGAACAGCAGGCCGAGCAGGATGAGGCCAGCCCAGAAGACGATCTCGATGGTCTCGGTCACCGGCTGGATCCGCTGGATCGCGCCCACGATGTGAACCAACGTCATACCCACGAAAACGGCGATCACGATCTGGTAGATCTGCTCCACAGCGGCACCGGTGAGCCCGGCTCGAACGACGAATCCGGTAAGGACGACGGCGAGTACGCCCAAGCAGCGCCCGAAGTAGATCGCAAGGTCCGTGTCTTCGGGAAGGTTCCAACGGAACATTCGAGCCCACGTGAGCGGGACCAGGAAGATCGGGAGGGCGAAGGCAAGCCCGGCGACGATGCCGAACGCGAGCAAGAACGCGCGTGCATGCTCGGCCCAGATTCCGATCACAGTCCGAGAGTAGGGCGAGACGGACGTACGTGAGGCCCTTTCAATCGCGGGGCTGGCCTCAGGGGTACACGTAGGCCGGCGCCGTGTCGTCCCACGGCTGCCGGTTGACCAGGTCGGCGACCTGGACGTACCCGCGCTCGAACTCGCCGGTTGCCGCATCGACCAGCCGGTATTCCTGGCGCTGCCGATGAATCGGCTGCGCGTCGATGAGCACCACACGCACCTCACCGGGCTCGAACTGGCACCGATGCTGCAGGGCCTCGATGAGCTGCTCGTTGTGCAAGTGGCCGTCGCCGAAGTTCCAGCCAAGGGTCGTGCTGCAGATGCGTTCGCCGTCGGTCAGGACGTAGTCGCCCTCGTCGTGCCCGGCCATGGCTCGATGTGCCAGCGCGAACATGGCGCGGCCATGGCTGTTGAAGCCCCTGAAGGCGTACCCCATGTACATGTACATCTCGGCCGTCTCGGCACTGCCGAAGAACCTCTGCATCTGCGCTTGCGGCATGCTCGCGATCGACACGGTGTGCTCTTGGATCTTCTCGGCCGCGGAGGGCTTCATGCACCAGAGCGTGGTGTCCCAGTTGCCGGCGTAGTACCGCATGCCGGGGAGGAACGAGACCTTTCGCGGGAACAGATTGCCGAGAACCACGGTGCCGACGAGGACAGCGGCGAGGAGCACGGGCAGGAGCGACGTCATGTCGCCGAAGCCCACATCGGCGTGGCCGACGAAAAGCGCGACCACGCTGAACATCATGAATACGTTCCACTCCAGCGGCACGCCCATCGGGATCGAGGACAGGATCCCGAAGTGGAAGCACAGCATGACGGCCGCAGCGACGATCCCGGCCGTGCTTCCGTGACCGAGGAACAGGACAATCGGGACCAAGCCTTCGATTGCCGTCGAGGCGTGGGCCAGCAGGCGCGATGGCCAGCCGGGCCGGAGGTCATCCGGGAAGCTCTTGAAGAACCGCCGTTTGAGCCAGCGCGGACGCAGGACCGGGTTGTTGCTCATCATCGTGGAGATGACGAACGGGAAGTGCCTGGTGAGCTTCGATGTCGCCGCGCCCAGCCAGATCACGAGGCATACCAGCTTGGCCGCCAGGATCATGTCGACTGTTGCCACACCGGCGAACAAGAACGCAACGGTGAACGACCCATACACCTCGCCTCGCGCGGCCAAAAAGATCACCTTGTCACGCAGGCCGAGCACGGCGAGGAGCCCGACGACGGCCCAGATCTGCCACATTGGCAGCAGACCCATCGACGCGCCGGCCGCCGGCGCTGCTCCCGTGCCGTCCGAGAAGATCGCGAGCGTCAGGACGACGAGAAGCGAGACGTAGAGCAGGACATCGAATCGGGTGCGGGTGTCGCCGCGGGTCAGCGGGACGCGTGTCGGCCACGGAGGCAGGCGAATGGTCTGCGGGCGAACCCAGTACAGGGCCGAACCCATCGGTGGCATGAATCTGTTGTTGAGCGGCCCGAATCCGCAGCCGAGGCCAATGACCTCGAACAACATCGTGTACAGCACGATCTTCTGGAAGACGATCGGTTCGGCGTACCAGGCCTGGACATTGAAGAACCCATCGACGCCCGCCGTGCTCAGCGCGACGAGCCATCCGCCGAGGACGTATGCCGCGACCTTCGCGACATAGAACAGATGCAGGACAACCGGAGTGCCGAACCCGACCTCGGCCCAGTGCTCAGCCATGGGTCGGATCTTCTCGGCCCGGGTGCCGCGGCTCCACGACGCGTAGTCAACGGTCGGGGCGTCCTGCTTCAGAAATCCCACGGGACCAGACGCTAGCCCAAGCCGGCAGGGGCGCCTACGAAGTCCGGGTTGAGGGGGCCCAGGTTCATCACGACTCGCTCGCTGGTGAGGAGACCGTCGTGGCCATAGCAATAGAAGGCCGTGAAGGGCAGGACCACCGGGCTGCCCGTACCGGCAAAGCCGAGGAAGTCCTGGACGTGAGCGCCGCTCAGGCGCCCTTCGACCACGACATCGGTGTCGGTGTGACTGACGCGATCGATGTGGTTCTGCGGGTTGTCAAAGGCGCCGGCGACATCCGCGAATCCCAGGTAGGCGTGCGCAGCCTCGATCGCCTCGGGGGTGGAGAACGGTACGCCGTTGTAGTGCATCACTGCGTCAGGCGCGAAGGTGGCCATGATGCCGGCAAGATCGCCAGCGTTCTCGACGGCGTAATGACGCTCGAGAAGCGCTTCGCGACGCGCTCGCTCGGATTCGGTGACAGCCATGCGATCCTCCGGTGATATTCTTGAATGATCGCTCAACAATGTCGATTTCTGATCAAGGTTGTCAAGGGGAGGGCGCGTGGGCAGACCACGAAGCTTCGAGGTCGATGACGCGGAGGCAGCCCTGCTCGACGTCTTCTGGAGCAAGGGCTACGCAGGTTCGGCCGTGCGCGACCTGTGCGCGGCGACCGGCCAGCGACCGGCCAGCCTGTACGCGGCCTTTGGTGACAAGGACCAGATGTTTCAAGCCGCACTGCGCCGCTATCTCGCGTGGATCGAAGGCCACCTCACGCCGTCCGAAGACGGGCGGGACGGCGTGCGACACGTTCTCGAAACCACCTGCCGGCTGACCCTGGCGGATCGCGAGCGCAGAGGCTGCGCGATCGTCAACTCCGTGGCCGAGCGGGAGACCCTGTCCGCCAGGGCCAACGCCACGGTCCACGAGAGCTTCGAACGGCTTCGCGACCTTCTTCGACGCCAGGTCCACGCCTCATTCACGGCGGAACCGCCCGCCGGAGCCGAGGCAATGGTGAATCTACTCGTTTCGGCGACGGTGTCGATCCGCCTACTGGGCCGAGCCGGTGCGACTCCCCGCGACCTTCGAAGCATTGCGGCCGGCGCTGTGGAGGCCTTCACCGTCTGGGCTGCATAGGGACCGAGACCGCACAAAGCGCTCGCGCATGCCTGCAATTGCAGGGACACTGACGTCATGAGTTCGGACATCGACCGAATCGCCCAGGAACGGCTCGCCGCCGACGAGGCGATCACCGGCTCGCGCAAGGTCAAGGTGACGCTGCGCCAAACTGCAGCGGAGTTCTGGCGGCACCCGACGCCGTGGATGATCGGGACCCTCCTGGCAGCCAGTGTGGCCTGGCGCCTGATCGAGGGCGACTGGCGATGGAGCGACCTGATCGGACCGGCTGTTCTGGTCCTGTTGTTTCCATTCACCGAATGGACCATCCATGTGTTTGTTCTGCACTACCGCCCGCGCAAGGTAGCCGGCCGGATGCTCGACTACCAGCTGGCTCGCGATCACCGCAGGCACCACTCGGACCCCCGCGACATCCCCCTGGTGTTCATCCCGTGGCAGTCGCTCGCCGTGCTGGCACCGATCGGCGTCACGATTGCGCTGCTCGCCTTCTCGCGGCTGACTCAGGCACTGTCGTTCATCATCGCTTCGTACATCACGCTGTTCATCTACGAGTGGACGCACTACCTGATCCACAGCGACTACAAGCCGAAGCACAGGTTCTACAAGGCGATCTGGCGCAACCACCGCCTGCACCACTACAAGAACGAGCACTACTGGTTCGGCGTCGCCACGGGCGACACGTCGGACCGAGTGCTTCGCACCCGCCCGGACCCCGCGACGGTCTCTGCGTCACCGACCGCGAAGAACCTTCACGGGCTCTGATACTCCACTACAACAGGGGAATCGTCTGCCGCAGCGACATCGAGGTTGCCGGAAGCCACATCAGGATGCCGACGGCAAAGACCGCGTAGAGGGCGAAGCTTCGTCCGCGCGTCACCGGGCGCTCTCTCCGCCGCTCGCTCTTGAGGTAGGCGTACACGCAGCCGAGCGCGAAGGTGAGTTCGATCGCAATCGCGAGGACCGGCGCATGTCCGTACGTGTTGAGCGAGACCTGAGGACTGTTGGGGCCGAGCAGTTCGTGCTTGAAGCCGACAAGGAGGTCACAGAGCACATGCACGACCGTCAGCGCGCCGCACCACAGCGCCAGCGGTCGATCGCGCCAGATCAGCTGGACCAGCGCAAACACGATCAGGCCCTGGAGGAATCCCGGAATGAGGTTGTGGCTGTACGTCATGTGCACGTCGATGTTCGGGAACGTCGCATCGAGCAGGGACGCCGGCTTCGTCGGTTCGACACCGGCGAGAGCGAGCGCCAGCCACAGGAACTCCGGCACGTTGGCACAGACCAGCAGCAACCAAAGTGGCCGGCCCTCGAGCCGACTGTAGGGAACGAGCGCCGCGGCGTAGTGGCCGACGATCATGGCTCACGCCGAGCAACGATGGCATGAATCAGCACGAAGAAGACTGCGTAGACGACGATGAGTGCGAGGACGAGCGTCTGCATGCATCGCACGATAGACCGCCCCCGCCGGGCCTGCTCCGCCATTCCGGCACTGATTACGATGCTCAACGAACACCACGGAGGCATCGAATGAGAATCGCCGCAGACCTGCACCAGTTTCGCGGTGGCACCGGGGAACCGCTTGTCCTCCTCCATGGCGCGACGAGTTCGTGGAAATGCTGGCGCGACGTAATCCCGCTGCTGACGGACACCTTCGAGGTGTTCGCGCCCAATCTGCGAGGACACGGTGGCCTAGCACGCCCGAGCCGACCGCACACCATCAGCGATCTGGCCGATGACCTCGAAGCCCACCTGGACGCCGCCGGAATCGACACCGCCCATGTGGTCGGCAACTCCCTCGGTGGCTGGCTGGCAGTCGAGTTGGCAGCGCGAGGTCGGGCCCGCAGTGTCGTAGCGCTGTCTCCCGCGGGAGGTTGGCATCCCGGAGAGAAGCGCGTCATACGGCACTTCTACTCGATGCGCCGCCGGGCCAGGCTCGCCCGATTTGTTCCACTCTTCGTCCTGCGTAGTGCCCGATTGCGGCGCTTCGCACTCCGCGCAGCCTGCGAACACGGCGACCGCCTCACACCCCGTCAGGCCCTCGCGGCGGCAGG
>DATLCL010000147.1:0-22083 GCA_035526415.1 Aeromicrobium sp. | reverse complement strand
GCTGTCCTCGCCGCCGAGATCGATCGCCAGCTCGCGTCGCTCACCGGCGACCGCGCGCTGCGCGAGTCGGAGCGCATGTCGGTCGCTGCCGCCCAGCCACGAACGCAGCGCCACTGCGCGGCGCAGGTACAGATGTGCACTGTGCTCGAAGGTGAAGCCGATGCCACCGAGCACCTGGATGCAGTTCTGCGCAACGCGCACGGCACCGTCCAGGGCGAGCGTGCCGGCCACGTCTGCGGCATAGTCGCCCTGACCGTCCTGAGCGGCGACGGAGGCCGCGTCCCAAGCCACCGCGGAGATGGCCTCGACGTCCTCCAACATCGACGCGCACAGGTGCTTGATCGCCTGGAAGCGTCCGATCGGCTGGCCGAACTGCTCGCGCACCTTCGCATACTCAACTGCGGTCGCCAGGCACCATCCCGCGACGCCCGAAGCCTCCGCCGCTGCCAGGGCCACCGCAAGCCGCCGGACGGCGGCCGTGGTCACGCCCGGCAGCGGGATGAGATCGGCGGCAGCCACGTCAACGATCACGCGGGCGGCGCCGCGGCTGAGGTCGAAGCCGTCCACCGGCTCGAGCGTGAGTTGGTCTGCTGACGCCACGAACCACTCACTGTCGGCGCCGATGACGATCCAGTCCATCTCGGCGCCCGGGACGACGGCAGTCCCCACCAGCCGGCCTCCGGAGAGCGCCACCGGCTCTATCGCCACACCTGCTGGCCCTCCCGCGACGATCGCCTTCAGCGCCGGTGAATCCCCAGCCGACGCCAGGACGGTTGCGGCAAGCACCGTGCCGAGCACCGGTCCGGGCACCATGCCGTACGCGCACGCTTCGGTGGCCACCGCCACATCGAGGACGCTGCCTCCGCCGCCGCCCAGTTCCGCCGGGACGGCGATGCTCGGGACGCCCTGCTCGACCACGTCGGCCCAGGCATCCGCACGCTCGCCACGGGCCTCGGCTGCCCGGATTCGCTCGGACCCATCGATACGCTGAGCCCAGTCCCGTAGGGCGGTCGAAAGCGACCGATGGTCATCAGTGATGGCGATCGACATGCCAACTCCTTACCCCGCAGGCCTTGCGCTTCGGCGCTGAGCCCAAATAATAGAACCTGTTACAACTTTTGGGAGGTCGCACGTGAGCAGCAGTCCGGCACAGCGGGAACGTCGAGACCGCATGCTCCAAGCCGCCATGAAGCTGGCCTCCGAGGGTGGATACGAGGCCGTACAGATGCGCGAGGTCGCCGACGCCGCCGGCGTGGCCCTCGGAACCCTCTACCGCTACTTCCCGTCCAAGGTGCACCTGCTTGTGGCGGCGTTGGCCAGCCAGTTCGAGCAGGCCGAGGCCATCACCGAACGCCGAGCCATCGTTGGCGACACCGCCCATGACCGGGTCATGAGGATCCTCGGCGGAACCACCGTTGCGCTGCAGAAACAGCCGCAGCTCACTGAAGCCATGGTGCGCGCGTTCATGTTCGCCGATGCTTCCGTGCTCGGCGAGATCGAACAGGTCGGCAGTCGGCTCACCCGGATGATCGCCCGTGCGATCGCCGGCACCCCCGATCACGGCGAGGCCACCGAAGAGGAGGCCGCCATCATCCGCGTGATCGCTGACGTCTGGATGTCCGCCCTCGTCTCGTGGGCCAACGGACGCAGTGGAGCCGCCGAGGTCGAGAAGTCCATCGACGTCGCCGTTCGTCTCCTCCTGCGCGACTGAGACCCTCATCCCCCGAAGGCGTGGGTCGCGGTGGCGCCACCGTCGATGGCGAACTCCGCGCCGGTGACGAAGCTGGACTCATCGCTGGCCAGGTAGACGTACAGCGGGGCGATGTCCTCGGGGTAGCCGACCCGCTTGAGCGCGACCTTTGAGGCCCCGAACTTCATGGCCGCGTCATCCGCGCCCACACCGCGCGTCATCCCGGTGTCGATCATGCCCGGGTGGACCGAGTTAACCCGGATCCCCTTGGGCCCGAGTTCCAGCGCGGCCGCCTTGGTGAATCCTCGGACGGCGAACTTCGAGGCCGTGTAAGCCGACACGAACGCCATGCCAGCGAGACCTTCGATGGACGAGGCGTTGATGATCGAACCGCCACCGTGCTCAGCCATGACGGGCGCGACCGTGCGTGTCCCGAGGAACCCGCCGAAAGTGTTGACCCGCCAGATCAGCTCGTACTCCTCGACCGGCTGCTTGGTCAGTTCGCCGAACCGCAGGATGCCCGCGTTGTTGACGAGCACGTTGACCGGACCGAACGTCTCATTCGCGACCTTGACCAGCGTCACCCACGACTCCTCGCTGGTGACGTCGTGCTGATGGAACAGCGCCGCATTGCCCAGTTCCGCGGCGAGCGCCTCGCCCTGCTCGGTCGCGACGTCGGCGATGACGACGGTCGCGCCCTCGGCCACGAAGGCACGAGCGATGGCGGCACCCTGGCCCTGCGCGCCGCCGGTGACGATGGCGTGCTTGCCGGTCATCCTGTCCATGGTCGTGCCCTCTCAGACTTTCAACTGCATGACGGAGTCCGCGCTGAAGCCCGCACTCGGATCGCGATCGGCGAACCAGCCACCGACCGACTCGGCCAGCGACGCCTGGTCCCAGGTGCTGCCGACGGCACCGTCGTCCGGCGCGTCGAAGCGCTCGGCGACGGTCGGCGGCGCGAGCACCGCGATCATGCCGCCGTAGACGACGAACACCTGGCCGGTGATGGCCGAGGCCGCCGGCGACGCGAGGTAGGCGACGAGTGGGGCCACGTGGTCGGGGCTGTACGGGTCGATCGCGGCGCCCGACTCGTCTTCGCCGAAGACGTCGGCCGTCATTGCCGTGCGGGCCCGCGGGCAGATTGCATTGGCGCGCACGCCGGAGCGGCCCATGGCCCGCGCCGTCGAGAGCGTCAGGGCCGCGATGCCGGCCTTGGCGGCCGCGTAGTTCGGCTGCCCCGGCGGGCCGACAAGGAAGGCCTCGGATGCCGTGTTGACGACCGCGGCATCGACCGGAGCACCGGTCTCCTTGGCCTTGTCGCGCCAATATGCCGATGCGTTGCGGGTGAGCAGGAAGTGCCCACGGAGATGGACGCGGACGACGAGGTCAAACTCGTCGTCCGTCATGTTGAACAACATCTTGTCGCGGGTGATACCGGCGTTGTTGACCACGATGTCCAGGCCACCGAACTGCTCGACAGCCGTCGACACCATCAGGTCGGCGGTCGCGCGCTCGGCCACATCGCCTGGCGCCAGCGCGGCCTCGCCACCCAGAGCGCGGATCTCCTCGGCAACGTCGTCAGCCGCCCCTGGCAGGTCATTGAGGACGACTCGCGCCCCGCCGTGGGCGAGGGCCAGCGCCTCGGCGCGGCCGAGCCCGGCGCCGGCGCCCGTCACGATGGCAGTGCGCCCATCGAGGGGGCGTCCGTCGAGATCGCTCACTCGTCAACCTCGACGATGCTCAGCGCAGACTTCGGGCATCCGGCGACTGCGCGCTTCATCCGGTCTTCGTTCTCGGTGGTCACCACATCGTTGAGGATCTGCAGCATGTCGTCGTCGTCGACCTCGAACGCATCCGGAGCCATGGCCTCGCAAATGCCATTGGCCTCACAGAGGTCCCAGTCCGCCACCACTTTTCTGGTCATGTCTGCTCCCTTCCCTGCTTACGTCTTCGCCTGGCCCGGCTGTGCTTGACCGGGTAGGGCGGTGAGCTTGCGATGATCCCAGCTGGCGACCTTGACCGGCTCGACGATGACGCCGACCCGCTTCCGCGCCTGTGCATCGACGATTTCGTTTCCTTCGACCCCGAGGTCGGCGCCCCCGGCCAGGACTGTGGCGACCTTCCGTCCAATCGCCCTGATCGCTTCGAAGTCTTCCACCAGTCGGGCCCGGCCGCGGATGCTCACGCCGCGCAGGTCGAAATACTCGTCGCCCTCCTCGACCAGGCAGGCGATGCGCGGATCGCGTCGCAGGTTGACGATCTTCTGCGACGACGCGTAGGTCCAGAACGCGATCCGGCCGTCGTCATCGAGGACGTAGTACAGCGTCGTCAGATGCGGACCGCCCTCGGCGTCGAGTGTTCCGACCTGGACCTTCGTGTGCGATGCCAGGAACTCCGCAATCTCCGTCTCGTCCAGCTGCACCGCCTGACGCCCAGCCGCCATCGTCCATCCTCCAAAAGTAGAACGTGTTCTAGGTTAGCACCCAAGCCCGTTGGAGGTCAGCCCAAGGCCGTCAGTTCGGAGAGCATCCAATCTCCCTTGCCGCGCACCAGCGTGATGACCAGGCTGTTGCGATCGAGCTGCTGCGCTTTGGTGGCCTTCGCACTCGTCGTCTGGTTGACGAAGACCAGCAGCTGGGCCTTGTGTTCAGTGGCCGTGATGATCGACGACGCGACCACGTCGGCCTGCAGCACGATCTTGTTCTTGAGGGTGTTGGCGCGCACCTGGGCCATGGTGGAGTTGTACTGCTTGCGGAACGACGGAGTCATGCGCGCCCGCGCGACTTCCATGTCGTTGGCGAGCGAGCGGTAGTCGTACGACAGCGCGCGTTGCGTCAGGTCGGCGGCGGCAATGACGGCCTCCGACCGCGGCGCGTCGCCAACGAGCGAGCCATCGGGCGCCGAGATGGCCGAGCTGTGCTCCGCCTGCCACCAGGCGATGCCGACGCCGGCGGCCGCCAGCAGCGCAAGCGCCGCGAGGATCGCCGTGAGGCGGCGGGAGTGCAACAGTGTCACCGAGGCGTCGGTCGTCGGCGTGGCCTCGACCGACTCAGCCGGCGCGGTGTCCTCGATCTCCGCCGTGTCCTCGACGTCCGGGGTGGCTTCGACGGGCTCAACCGTCGGGGTGGGCTCGTCCGGGACGGCCTCGACCGGTGTCAATTCGGCTTGGCAATACCGGCAGCGGATGGCTGCGGCCTTGATCGTCTCGGCGCAGATGGGGCAGAGTCGTTCGTCGCGCTTGAGTTTCGCCATGTCAGCCCACGAACTCAAGTTGGGACACCAGCCAGCGATCGCCGACCTTGGTCATGTTGAACCTCATCCGCCAGATCCGGTCCTCGACCTTGCCCTTGGTGCCCTTGTTCTTCACCTTGCTACCGGCCGAGACGAAGACGGTCGCCGAGTCACTGTCAAAGGTCCCCACGCCGATCTCCTTGACGTAGCCCTTGGCCGACGAGTGCTCGCTGACCGCAGCCTGCTTCAGCACCTTCACCGACGACGCGTACTGCTTCTTGAACGGGCCGGTGGCGCCGGCAAGAACGCGATCGGTCACTTCATCCATGCGTCGATAGTCGAGGGTCAGGAACGCGACAGCCTCAGTGCGGGCCGCTGGTCTGATGTTGCTGAGTTCCTCGGACAGCTCCTCAGCCGGCGTTAGGCCGGGCGCGGCGACGCTTCCGTGAACCGTAAACGCGCCCAACCACACGACGAGCGCCACCACGATCAGCCCCAGGACAACATTGAGGGCTCGGGTCACGGGGTTCCTCCGGTCAAGCTGCTCTTCCAGTCCGTCGGCTCTGGAGCGTAGTTCATGCCGCGCATGTTGATCGGCGGCCCCGACTTGCACTTCGCCGGGTAGAACGGAAGGAAGGTCTCATCGGTGGTCATGCGCCATTGTCCCGGCGGCAGGTAGCCCTCCGTGCACGCCGGCGGATCCTGGTTCAGGTTCAGGTTGACCCGCCCGAATTTCTGACCGGTCGAGTCGGTGACGAGAGCGGACGGTCCGGCCGCGATCAGCCGCGGGAATGTGACGAGCAGCTGCTCGAGGGCGGGCAGCCGCGCATCGAGCACGTCACTGACGCGGACCATGTACGTGAGGAAGGACGGCAAGGACGCCCGCAGTGTGCGCACCAGCAACTCGACCTCCTTCGCTGCGGGACCTGCGTCCTCCAGGAGGGTCTCGATGTCATCGTCGGAGTCGGCCAGCGTCTCGGTGAACTTGGACAGGTCGTCGAGGGCCGAGCGAATATCGTCGGACCGGTCGGACTGAGTTTCCAGCACGGTCTCGGCATGGCGCAGCAAGGCGATCGTCTCGCCCTGATTCGCTTGAGCCTCGGCGATGAACGCCTGCGCACTGTCGACCATCGATCGCAGCGGCGTGGCGTTGTCCTCGAACATCATTCCCAGTTCCTTGACGAGGACATTCACGTCGTCACTGTCGAGGTCGGACACGAAGGCGCTGAGGTTCCGCAACAGCACGTCCTCGCCCACGGGGAGGCTTTCCGCGTTCCCGCGGATCGTCGACCCGTCGTGCAACATCGGGCCGCTGTGGGACGTCGGCTCGAAGGAGATGAACTGTTCGCCGACGGCGCTCAGGTTGTCCACCCGAACCTTGGACGATGCCGGCACACGGGCCTCGTCCTGGAGCCCCACTCTGACGCGCAGTCCGTCCCGGTCCACTGTCATCTTGTCGACCTTGCCGACCTTGACTCCTCGATAGGTGACCTCAGCGCCCTCGTAGATGCCCCCTGACGCAGGCAGGATGACGTTGACGTTGTAGCCGTGGCCAAGAATGCGGTCGACGATGCCGAGGTAATTGCCGCCCACGTAGGTCAGGCCGAGGGCGCTGACGATGGCGAAGGCGATGAGCCGGATCCGGGTGTCTCGCGTCATTGCCCGCCTCCTCCGAGGAGGTCGCGGATCGTGCCCACGACGCCATCCAGGGGGCCCTCGCCGCCGGTCCCGGGAACCGGGGCGGAGGCCGACGGCTTCGGCACGACTGGCGTCACACCGGACGACTTCGACCCGTTCGCTGCGGCCGTCTTCTTACTCGACGTCGACGTGGTGGCCACGCTACTGGTGCACAGCGGCAATGCCGCGAGGACGGTACAGAAGTCGGCCAGGGGGCTGCCACCCGAACACAGGGGCGCCGTTGGCAAGCCTCGGCAGAGGGTGATCAGCTCCTCTGGCGTCGTCGGCAGCAGGCCGCCTTCGCTGACTGGGGTGAGCTTGAACTGCATCTTGAACACGACGTTCGCGTAGTCGCCGTGAATCGTATTGGCCGCGTCGATGGGGAAGGGATAGCTGAGCGCCTTGAGAAGACCCGGGACGAGCGGCTTGCCGGTATTGGCGAGGTTGCGCAGGATCGGTTCGAGGTGGCGCAACTCGGTGATCAGGTCGTCCTTCACCGAATTGATCACGTCGGTGCCAACCGACCCCAGCTTGTCCAGCTCGTCCAGAGCTTCGACCAGCTCCTCGTGCTGGTCCTGCAGCACCTCGATGGCGGGTCCGGCCGCGTCGAGGGCATCGCCGATCGCGTCCTTCTCGTCCACGAGCGTCGTGCTGAGACCGTTGAGCGCGTCCATCGCGCGCACGATGTCGCCACTCTGTGAGTTCAGTGTGCCCGTGAGCGTGTTCAGCTCTTCGAGAACGTTGCGGATGTTGTCTGTGCGGCCGTCCATCATCGCGTTGAGTTCTTGGGTGACGGTCTGGAGCTGACCGAGCCCGCCGCCGGTGAGCAGGAAGGACAACGCCCCGAGGACTTCCTCGACTTCGGGATTGCGGCCAGTGTGGCTGAGCGGGATGACGTCACCTTCGCTGAGCCGCCGGGCTCCGCTGGGCTGGCCGGAACCATCCTTCGGCGCCGACAGCGCGATGAACTTCTCGCCGAGCAGACTGGTCTGCCGAAGCTCCGCGACGGCATCGTCCGGGAGCACAACCTTCTTGTTGATGCGCATGGTGACGCGGGCGTGCCAGCCTTCGCGCACGATCTCTTCGACCTGGCCCACCGGGACGTCAGCCACCATGACGGACGTGCGTGGTACAACGTTGAGCGCATCGTTGAAGTCAGCCTTGACCTCGTAGCTGTCCTCGTCGCTCACCTTGTCGCCAGGCCAGGGCAGTTGGTGGATCGAGAACGAGCAACCACTCAGCACGCAGGAGACAGCCAGCACAAGGATCAGATGCTTGGCACGAGTCATCGACGTCATCGCAGGGCCCCCTCGACGATCGAGGAAACCACGTCTGGGACCGACTGCAGGGTCCCGGCCAGGTCACCTGGCACGACACTCGGAACGGTCAGCGGCGACGTGGGCTTGCCGTCGACGGTCGCCGGCGTCGAGCCAGCGGATCCCGCCGATGCCGGAGCGGCTGCGCCTGATGTGGCGGGCAGCAACGGCGTGAGCACGGTCTGGATCACCGTGCACGTGGCCGGCGGCAAGCCGTCGTTGATCAGGATCTGGCAGATGAACTGGTCCGGTCGGAACTGAATACCCGGCGCGACCTGGACGCGTGAACCGAACGTGCTCGTGCTGGGCTCATACGACGTGGCAAGGTTGCCCATCGCCAATGGCCCCTTTTGCACTACCAAGCCCAGCGCATCCTTCTGCCGGTCAACGCGCTTGAGGACACTGGTGAACCGCTCGATGTCCTCGCCGAGGACCGCGCGGTTCTCGTGGACGAAGTCCTCGACGGTGCTGAGCACCCGGGCAAGCGAGTCGAGCATGTCCCCCAGCTCATCGCGCTCGCCTGCGAGTTGATCGGCGACCGATGCGAGGTCCTTCAGGAAGTCCTGGACCGTGTCGTCGTTGTCGGCGAGCGTGTTGGTGAGCTCGGCGAGAGCACGGACATTGTCGAACAGCGGGCCGCGGTTGCGGGCGAAGGTGTCGGCCGCAGCCGAGAGGTTGCGGATGGTCTCCGACCCGAGTTCTCCGTTGCCCTCCAATGCCTTCGAGCCTGACTCCAAGAGCTTGGCGAGGGAACCTCGCGTCGAGCTGGAGCGCGGGCCCAGGGTCGTCGACAGGTCATCGAGCGCTTTGAACATTTGGTCCAGTTCGACCGGCGTCTGGGTGCGATCCAGCGGAATGTCGGCGTCGTCGTGCATCACCGGCCCACCGCCGTACGCCGGGAAGACCTGGACATATCGGTCGGCCACCAGCGTCGGCGTGACGACGGCGGCCCGCGCATCGGCCGGGAGCTTGTACTCCGCGTCGTACTTCATCTCGACGCGGACGCTGTTTCCCTCTGGCACGACCGACGTGACCTTGCCGATCTGAACACCCATGACGCGCAGGTCGGTACCCGGGTAGACGGCGATCGCGCGGTCGAAATGCGCCGTCACGGTTCGTTCGTCGCTGCCGCGAAGCACAAACCAACCCAGGACGACCAACGCGATGACCTGGATCAGCGCGAGCACCTTGAGCTTGTTCGAGGCCAACATCACGGGCCCTCCGCCGCTGGGAGGAATTCGCCGGTGAAGACGTTGAACATGTTCGGCACGAAGGCGTCGAACCACGGACCCGTGCCGATGACGTTCCCGAGGATGTTCACGTACGGGCCGTAGTTGCGGAGCATCGTCTCGAGCTGGTCTTCCCGAGCGTTGAGGAACACCAGAAGGGAGCGCAGAGCATCGAGCGTGGGCCGCAACTGCTCGCGGTTGTCGTCGACCAGACCTTCGAGCTGAACCGCCAACTGGTCAGCGCTGACCAAGAGAGTGTGAATGGCCTTCTTGCGCTGCTCCAGTTCCTCGAACACCTGGTCTGCCTTGTCCAGCAGCGTAACGAGATCGCCCTTGCGCTCATCGAGCAGAGTGGTGACATTGCGGGAATGCCGCAGCAGCTCCTCGATCTCCTCGTCGCGGGTCGAGATCGTCTCCGACAGCCGGGACAAGCCGGTGAAGCTGCTCTTGATCTCCGGTGAGGCCGTGTCGAGTGTCTCCGCAAGCGTGTCGAGGGCTTCCTTGAGATTCGCTTTGTCGGTGGCCTCGGTCTGCGTCGTCAGTTGGCTCAGGGTGCCGACGATGTCGTAGGACGTGTCTGTTCGCGACAACGGAATGGTTGCGCCGCTGGGCATCTCGCCGGTGCCGGCCGGCTTGATGTTGAGGAACTTGTCGCCGAGCAGGCTCTTCACCTCGACGCTTGCCTGCGTGAGCCGGCCGATCTCGCGGCGCTTGACGTCGAAGTCCACGATGACGCGTTGCGGGCCGATGCGGATGTCGCTCACCCGTCCGACGCGGATGCCCGACACCTGGACGTCGCTGCCGGTGTGCAGGCCGGCCGCATCCGTGAACTCGGCGTGGTACTGGGTGCCGCGCAAGCCGGGCAGCTTCTGCAGGTTGAAGGACGCGTACAGGGTGAGCAGCAGCAGTCCGATGGCGATGCCACCCATCCGCACGTAGTGGGAGTCAGTCCGGAAGGCCATGCTTGCACCTCTCCGCCTGGCTGATCATGTGGAACTCGGACAGTGACAGCTGGACGTCCTCCGGCAACGAGCTCCACAGCGGCTCGGGGAGGATGAACCCGCCGATGAATTCACAGAGGTAGTAGTTGTACCAGGAGCCGTAAGCGCCGATGCGGGTCTGCTTGGCCAGCATGTCCGGGAGCAGATCGAATGCCTCGTCGAGGTGTCCCCGGTTCTCCGGCTCGTTCAGGATGACGAGAACACGGCGCAATTCAGCCACGTCCTTTTTCAGCAGAGGACGAGCGCGCGTCAGAAGGTCGGCGACCGTCTCCGAGAGGTCGGAGATGTTGTCGAGCGAGCCGCCGATGGTCTCGCGGTCCTCGGCGAGGTCGCCGAACCACGAGCGCAAAGCCTTGATCAAGTCGTTGAGCTCTTTGTGATGATCGTCGACGGTGACCATCAGCGCATTCAGGTTGGTGATCACCTCTCCGATGAGCTCGTCCCGGTCGGCGAGCGTGTTCGTGAGCGAAGCCGTGTTGGCCAACATCTCCTGGATGGTTCCGCCCTCGCCCTGCAGAACCTTGACCAGGTTGAACGCCAGCTTGTTGACGTCCTCGGGCCGAAGTGCCTGGAACAACGGCTGGAAGCCGTTGAAGAGAGCCGTCAGGTTGAGCGCGGGTGTGGTGTGGCTCAGCGGGATCGTGGAGTCGGGCGGGAGCCGCGGGCCGCCGCCGCCTTGACCGGCGTCCAGCGTCATGTACCGGTCGCCGACCAGGTTCAGGAACCGGACGGTCGCGCGTGAATCCCGGGTGAGCGGGACCCCCGAGTCGACGTGGAACGACACCAGCGCATTCGATTCGCCATGGAACTCGACGTCGGTAACCTTGCCGACCTCGACGCCGGCCACGCGCACCGACGAGCCCGGAACGAGCTCGGACGCGCTCGAGAACAGCGCCTTGTACTCCGTCTGGTCGCCCCGACCGAGATTGCCCATGATCATGACGAGGCCGCCGGTCACGATCAGGGAGGTCGCCGTGAAGATGACCATCCGGATTGAAGCGCTGAGGAAGGCAGCGTCGCGACTGCTCCTCATCCCATGCCTCCGTCCGGTTCGTCCTTGTCCGTGCCGTCCTTGAGCGGCTGGAACGGAGCCGGTCGCTCGGCGTTGCGCGGCAGGCCGAGGCACCACGGTCCATGGCCGACTTCGCCGTAGACGGGCGCATCTTCGGCCGTGTAGGCCGTGCGCTGAGGTGTGCCCAGTTCCAGCGTCTGGTGAATGCGGGCAGTCTGGAACACGTTCGCGGTGTCCGGGATCTGCAGAGCCAGGCCTTCGAACGAGCACGGGAACTCAGGCGAGTATGTGGCAAGCAGCTTCAGCAGCGGGTTGGCGGATCGGACCTGAGCACGAATCAGCTTCTTGTTCTCGGTGAGGGTCTTCCGGGTGATCTTGGCGAGGCCGGTCAGGCCGCTCAGCGCCTCCTCCAGGTCGTCGTCGCTCTTCTTGATCGTGCGGGACGTCACGGTGACGTTCTCCAGGGTGTCGATGAGATCGGGACTGGCCTTTTCGTAGGTCCGCGCGACGTCGGCGAACAGGCGAAGGTCGGTCTTCAGCCGGGGCAGCTCGCCGTTCATCGTCTCGAGGTAATTGCTCAGCGCCTCGAGCGTCTCGCCGATGTCCTCACCCTTGCCTTGGAGGGCGTGCGACAGCGCATACAGCGTCGCATTGACGTCGGCGGGGTTGATCGCGCGAAGCACGGGATAGAGGTCAGCGAGGATCCGCTGAAGCGCCACGTTCGTGGTCACCCGGCTCGCCGGGATGACCGACCCGTCGCGCAGTGGGCTGGCTGCCGAGCCACCCTTGACCGGGAAGAACTCGATGTAGTTCTGTCCGAACAGCGTGGTCGGCAGGATCTGGGCGCTGACGTCAGAGGGAATCCCTCGTGCCGCCTCCGGCTTGAGGGCGACTCGGATCTTGGCGTGCTGTCCGTCGCTGGAGACGTTGTCGACGTATCCGACCAGCGCCCCGTGCATGCGGACGTCGCCGAACCGGGCGAGCTGGGTCCCGGCCCGATCGGCCATCACCGTGACCGTCGTCTTCGAGGTGAACGTCTTGTCGTAGATGGCGATGGAGATCGCGACCAGGATCGCGAGGGCGCTGACGAACGCAATGCCCGCGACGAACAGCCGGCGGTGCTCGCGCGGCGTGTCGTGGACGATGTTGACCAGCATCTACCCGGTGATCCGCACGGTTGTCGTCGATCCCCAGATCGCGTAGCTGAGGAAGAAGTCAGCCACCACGACGGTGACAATGGACGTCCGGATGGCTCGGCCGACCGCCATGCCCACGCCCGCCGGGCCGCCTGACGCCGAGAACCCGTAGTAGCAGTGGATGAGGATGATCGCCACAGCCAGCACCATCAGCTTCCCGAACGACCACAGGACGTCGATCGGTGGCAGGAACTGGATGAAGTAGTGGTCGTAGGTGCCCACAGACTCCCCGTAAATGAGCGTGGTGATGAGACGCGGTGATAAGTACGAGGCCAGGAGTGCCACGGTGTACAGCGGGATGACCGCGATGAAGCCGGCGACCATCCGGGTGGTGACCAGGAAGGGGATGGACGGGATGGCCATGACCTCGAGCGCATCGATCTCCTCCGAGATCCGCATGGCGCCCAGCCGAGCGGTGTAGCCGCAGCCCACGGTGGCCGCAAGCGCGATGGACGCCACCAACGGCGCGACCTCGCGGGTGTTGAAGTAGGCCGAGATGAACGCAGTGAACTTCGCGACGCCGATCTGGCTGAGCGAGGCGTAGCCCTGAATACCGACCTCCGTGCCGGCGAAGAAGGACATGAACGCGATGACGCCGACGGTCCCGGCGATCAGGGTGATCCCGCCCACCCCAAACACCACCTCGGCGAGGATCTTGGAGACCTCGCCCCGGAAGTCCCTGAGCACGACTGGCGTGCGGGCCAGCGCCTTCGTGTAGAAGACGAACTGGTCGCCCCACGTCTCCACCGTCTGTTTGCGGTTCCGCACGAACAGGCGGCCGAGGTCTCCGAGTGTGCTCATCACAGGCCTGACTGTGGGACGACTTGGAAGTACAACGCACTGATGATCGCGTTCAGCAGGAAGAGCAGCATGAACGCGACGATGACCGATTCGTTGACGGCCTGACCGACACCGCTCGGGCCACCGCCAGCACCGAGGCCCTTGTAGGCGCCGATCACGGCGGCAATGAAGCCGAAGACCGCGGCCTTGACCATCGACACGTAGATGTCAGGAAGGGTGGCCAACGCCGTGAAGCCCGCGAGGAACGCGCCGGCGGAGCCGCCCTGGACGATGACGGTGAAGAAGTAGCCGCCGACGATGCCGGCGGCGATCACGATGCCGTTCATCAGAATGGCCACGGTCACGGTGGCCAGCGCGCGCGGGACGACGAGCCGGGCGATGGGGTTGATGCCCAAGACCTGCATGGCGTCGATCTCTTCGCGGATCTTGCGAGCACCGAGGTCGGCGCAAATGGCCGAGCCGGCGGCACCGGCAATGATTAGCGCGGCAGCGATGGGGGCGGCCTCGCGGACCGTGGCGAGGACCGCCGTGGCGCCGGCGAACGACTGTGCGCCGAGCTGACCGGTCAGGCTGGCCACCTGAAGTGCGATGACGGCACCGAAGGGGATGGACACCAGGATCGTCGGCATCAGGGTGACTTGGGTGATGAAGGCAGCCTGTTCGACGTACTCGCGGAGTTGAAACTTGGTCGTGAAGGTGAACCGCACGACGTCGGCGGCCATCGCGAGGACCTCGCCGGGGCCGCGCAGGATTGCGGCAGGACTCAAGCGCACGCGATCCTCCTGCCACCCTGTAGTGCCTGCACGTGTTCAGCCAAAACTAGAACACGTTTCACCGTCCGGAGCAGAATAGCCGGTTTGATGTGATGTTGGTTACGGCATGACAACTTTTTCTCATCCCCCCGGGTTACGCACTGCGTCACGGCTCTGCCAGTTCGCGACTCCGAAGACGATCATCAACATCTCGCGTCGCATCGTGCGTTTCAGGTGCGCCTCGAGGTCGGTGCGTCCCGCCGGCATGGCGAGAACCTGCTCGGCGCGGAAGACCATGTTGCGCACGAACAGGCCGGACAGTGCCATGACGTCCTCGATCGTCCACGACGACACGACGGGCAGGAGGCGAATCGCCACGGCGGTCTCGCTGACGAAGAGCTCGAGCTCACGCTGGATGGCGTCGCGGACGGGTGCCGATCCGCCCAGCCGCTCGCGCGCGACGAATGCGAAGTGCTCGCGGTTCGCCTTGACCGAGGCGACGAGAATGTCGATGGACGACGAAATGAGGTCAATGAAGAGGTCCGGGTCGCTCTGCGCATTCCGCATCAGCCGCCGCAGCGTGGCGAAGGACCGTTCGACCAATGCCAGGCCGACCTGATCCATCGAGTCGAAATGGCGATAGAAAGCCGTCGGCACGACGCCAGCGGCCCGTGCCACCTGGCGCAGGCTGACCTGGGCGAACCCTGCCTCCTGGCTCAGCTCCAGGGCAGCATCGAGCAACGCTTCACGCGTCTGCTCCTTCTGCTCCTGACGACTGAGCACCGGGTGGGACACAGGCGTGAGTTTACGGCTGTTCACTCGGGCCTGCGCGAGGAATGGCTAGTAGAAGAGCCGCTCCACCACCTGGCGGGCGTGCCGGGTGATCCGCCGGTAGTCGTCCATCAGCGGCTCGCTCTCGGCGTAGCCCATGAGCGACGCCACCGCGGCGCGCTCGCGCGCCAAGTCGTCCAACGACGCCACCGGCTTGCCGCGGACCAGGAATCCGGCGTTGCGAATGCGGCTGACGAACCGCCACGCCTCGATGAGGGATTCGGCATCAGCGGCCGTGATGAGCGACTCAGCAGCAGCGCCGATGGCGTCGACCGTGCGGGTGGTCCGCAGACCGGGCACCGCGTGCGCGTGCTGCATCTGCAGCAGCTGCACCGTCCATTCGAGGTCGGCGAGCCCGCCCCGGCCCAGCTTGAAGTGGGTGGCTGGGTCCGCGCCACGCGGCAGGCGCTCGGAGTCCACCCGCGCCTTGATCCGCCGGATCTCGCGGACGTCCCCGTCGGGAATGCCGTACTCGGGCCATCGCAGGGGGTCGATCAGCTCGGTGAAGGCCGCACAGAGCCCGGGATCTCCGATGGCTGGCCGCGCTCGCAACAGGGCCTGCGCCTCCCACACGGCCGACCACTGTGCGTAGTACGTCCGGTACGCATCGAGGGATCGCACCAGTGGGCCGTTCCGCCCGTCGGGCCTCAGGTCCGCGTCAACCTCCAACGGCGGGTCGGCGGAGGGCGCCGCCAGCATCGCGCGCAGCGAGGTTGCCACTTTGGTCGCCGCTTCGGCGGCCTCAACGTCGCCGGCGCCGTCGACCGGCTGATGGACGAACATCACGTCCGCGTCGGACGAATAGCCGACTTCGTACCCGCCAAGTCGCCCCATGAGCACGATGGCAAAGCGGGTCGGCAGGTCGCCGTGGTCACGCTCGAAGGAGGCGATGCTGGCCTCCAAGGCCGCCGTCAGGGTCGCCGCACTGATGTCGGACAAAGCTTCGCCGACTTGGCGGATGTCCAGCCGGCCGAGCGTGTCCGCCGCCGAGATGCGGGTCAGCTCACGTCGGCGGAGCCGCCGGATCGCGCGGGCCGCGCCCCTCACGCTGGTGCTGCGCTCGACCGCCTGCCGCATTTCCAGGTCCAGACGGTCGACGTCGTGTGGGACGAGTTCGTCGTCGTCACCCAGCAGCGCCACCGAATCAGGCGACCGCATCAGCAGTTCCGCGACATAGCGACTCGAGCCCAGCGTCTGGGCGAGACGTTCGGCGGCCGTTCCTTCGTCGCGCAGGTGACGCAGGTACCACGGGCTGTCGCCGAGGCTCTCGCTGACGCGGCGGAAGGCTTGCAACCCGGCATCCGGCATGGGCGACTCGGCCAGCCAGTCGAGCACCGCCGGCAGGAGCGAGCGCTGGATCGATGCGCGGCGCGAGACTCCGGAGGTCAGGGCCTGGATGTCGGCGAGAGCACGCTTCGGGTCGGAGAACCCCAACGCTTCCAGCCGCTGCCGGGCCGCCTCGGCGGTCAGGCGCAGGCCCTCGGTCGGGATGGCGGCAACGGCCTCGAGCAGCGGGCGGTAGAAGAGCTTCTCGTGCAGGCGGCGGACGACGCGACGGTGCGCCCGCCATTCCTTGTCGAGGTCATCCGCCGGGTTGTGGCGGTAGCCCATGCTGCGTCCGAGCCGTCGCAGTGATTCGGCGTCATCGGGCATGAGGTGGGTTCGTCGGAGCCGGAACAGCTGGATCCGGTGCTCCAGCGTGCGGAGGAACTCGTAGGCGTCCTCCAGCGCGGCGCCGTCGCGGCGCCCGACGTAGCCGCGCTTGGTCAACTCGGCCAGTGCGATCAGGGTCGTGGGGCTGCGCAGCGACTCGTCACCGCGGCCGTGGACCAGTTGCAGCAGTTGCACGGCAAATTCGACGTCGCGCAGGCCGCCCACGCCCAGCTTGAGCTCACGATCACGCTGGTTCGCCGGGATGTTCTGGATGACGCGCTGCCGCATCGCGCGGGCCGCATCGACGAAGTCCGGTTTGGCGCTGGCGTCCCACACCATCGGCTGGATCGCGGCCAGGTATTCAGCCGCCAGTTCGGCATCTCCGGCGGCGTAACGCGCCTTGAGAAGTGCCTGGAATTCCCAGGCCGTCGCCCAGCGCTCGTAGTAGTTGACGTGGCTCGCCAGCGTGCGCACGAGCGGACCGTCCCGTCCTTCTGGACGCAGGTTCGCATCGACCTCCCAGATCGCCCCAGCCGCAGTGTGCTCGGAGCAGATCCGCATCATCGTCGACGCCAGCCGCGTCGCAACCTGCGCATCGCCCTCATGCACGAAGATGACGTCGACGTCGCTGCAGTAGTTGAGTTCGCGCCCCCCGGTCTTGCCCATGGCGATCACAGCCAGCCGGCACGCAGAGGCCTCGGGATCCCCGTCGGACGCGATGCGCAGTGCGGCGGCCAGCGTCGCCATCGCCAGGTCAGCCAGCTCTCCGGACGATTCGACAAATGACGTCGCACCGTCGAGGTCTCGGCCGGCGATCGACACCAGTTCCCGTCGGTACGCAACCCGTAGCGCATCGACATCGGGCGCGATGCCGACGAGCGCGCCGACGGCAGCGTCACTGCAGAGGTCGCTGAGCGCCTCCGGGTGCCGGACGATGAACTCGCCCAACGCCTGGCTCGTGCCCATGACGAGGACGAGCCGCTCGAGGGTGGCCGGGTCGGCGACGGCCTCCCAGACGCGCTCCGCACCGAGGTCCGCCACCAGCGAGGCGACCTGCTCGAGCGCCAAGTCCGGATCGGCGGCAAGAGCAAGCCGCTCGACGAGCTCGGACGGGATTCCGGGCAGCCCGTCGATCACGTGGGCGGCACGCTCGCCGTCCCGAAACCCAGAGCGAGCCAACGCCTTGGGATCAGGCATTCAGAGCACCGACAGGAGCCGATCGATCTCGAACTGCGTCACTTGGGAGCGGTAGCCCTCCCACTCGGCCCGCTTGTTGCGGAGGAAGAACTCGAACACGTGCTCACCCAGCGTCTCGGCGACGAGCTCACTGTCCTCCATCACCCGGATGGCCTCGTCGAGGTTGCGCGGCAGGGGCGAAATGCCCATGGCGCGACGCTCGTGGTCCGTCAACGACCAGACATCGTCCTCAGCTTCGGCCGGCAGTTGGTAGTTCTCCTGCACGCCCTTCATGCCGGCGGCGAGGATCAGCGCGAACGCGAGGTACGGGTTGCAGCCGGCGTCGATGCCCCGGTGCTCGACCCGGGCCGATCCGCTCTTCTGGGGCTTGTACATCGGCACCCGCACCAGCGCGGACCGGTTGTTGTGGCCCCAGCACACGTAGCTCGGGGCCTCTCCCCCACCGGCCAGCCGCTTGTAGGAGTTGACCCACTGGTTCGTGACCGCGGTGATCTCCGGCGCGTGCTGCAACAGGCCGGCAATGAACGCACGTCCGGTCTTCGACAACTGGTACTCGGCGCCGGACTCGTAGAAGGCGTTCTCGTCGCCCTCAAAGAGCGAGACGTGGGTGTGCATGCCCGAGCCGGGGTGTTCCGTGTACGGCTTGGGCATGAAGGTCGCCCACTTGCCCTGGCTGAGCGCCACCTCGCGGACCACGGTGCGGAACGTCATGATGTTGTCGGCCGTCGTCAGGGCATCGGCGTAGCGGAGGTCGATCTCCTGCTGACCGGGCCCGGCCTCGTGGTGGCTGAACTCCACCGAAATGCCCATGTTCTCGAGCATCGCGATGACCTCACGCCGGAAATCCTGCGCGCCGCCCTGCGCGGTGTGGTCGAAATACCCGCTGTCGTCGACCGGAACTGGACGGGCGCCCTTCTCCGGCTTGCCCTTGCAGAGATAGAACTCGACTTCGGGGTGCGTGTAGAAGGAGTAGCCGGCGTCACTGGCCGACTTGAGCGCCCGCTTGAGGACGTAGCGCGGGTCGGCGAACGACGCGCTGCCGTCCGGCATGAGGATGTCGCAGAACATGCGTGCGGTGGAAGGAGCGTCGCCCCGCCACGGCAGGATCTGGAATGTCGACGGGTCGGGCTTGGCGAGCATGTCCGCTTCGTGGATGCGGGCGAAGCCCTCGATCGACGAACCGTCGAACCCGATGCCCTCGGAGAATGCGCCCTCAAGCTCGGCTGGAGCGACCGCCACCGATTTCAGTGAGCCGAGCACATCGGTGAACCACAGCCGCACGAAACGGACGTCGCGCTCTTCGAGCGCCCGAAGAACAAAGTCTTCCTGCTTCCCCATGAGCGTCATCCTCCCACGGTCGATCGGCCCATTACACCTAGGCTGATCCCGTGCCCCAGCTTCGACTCGCCCTCGCCCAGGTGAACCCAACCCTGGGTGAATTGGCGGGCAATGCCGACCTCGTGATCGAGTCGTGCCGCGCTGCAGCCGAGCGTGGAGCTCACCTGGTCGCGATGCCGGAAATGGTCATCAACGGGTACCCCATCGAAGACCTGTCGTACCGCGCCTCCTTCATCGCGGCGACACGTCAGTGCGTCGACGAGCTCGCCACCCGGCTTAAGGATGAGGGCCTCGGCGACCTCGTCGTCATCGTCGGCCATCTCGACACCTTCGCCGGCACGGCGCCGGAGCGCCTGGGCCTGCCGAAGAACCTGCCAACGAACACGGCGTCCGTCATCACCGGCGGACGCATCGTCGCGCGGTACGACAAGCACCATCTTCCGAACTACGGCGTCTTCGACGAGTTCCGCCACTTCGTGCCCGGACAGGAGACGCAGGTCATCCAGGTGGGCGGCATCGACATCGCCTTGGCCATCTGCGAGGACATCTGGCAGGACGGCCCATCCGAGGCAGCACGCGCGGCCGAGGCCGGTCTCCTGCTTGTCATCAACGGATCACCGTATGAGGCGGCCAAGGACGACCTGCGTCTCGAGCTGTGTGCGCGCCGCGCACGGGAGGCCGGCTGTGCCTTGGCCTACGTCAATCTCGTCGGCGGCCAGGACGAACTCGTCTTCGAGGGTGATTCGGTCATCGTCGGGTCGGACGGCGACGCAATCGCGCGGGCCGCACAGTTCGAGCCGGAGCTGCTCGTCGTCGACCTGGACCTGCCGGCGGCGACCGCACCGATGCCAAGTGCCGATGCCCAATTCCAGGGCCTGCACGTCGCGCGCCGAGTCATCACCACTGAGCCATTCGCCGCCTACACACCTGAGCCGGCGCCGGCGCTCCCCGCGCGTTGGGATGCGGCCGGTGAGCGTTACCAAGCCATCGTGCACGGCCTGCGCGACTATGTCCGCAAGAACGGATTCCAGACGGTTCTACTCGGTCTTTCCGGCGGCATCGACTCTGCCTTGGTGGCCACGGTTGCCGTCGACGCGCTCGGCGCCGAGAACGTCTACTGCACCTCCAACCCGAGCGAATGGTCAACCGAGCACTCCAGGTCCGACGCTGCCGACCTTGCCCGGCGACAGGGGCTCAACTTCGACACCGTCGCCATCGCCCCGATGTTCGACGCTTTCCAGAAGCCCCTCGGTTTGACCGGTTTGGCCGAGGAGAATCTCCAGGCGCGGATCCGGGCCGTCATCTGGATGGGCCTGTCGAACCAGCACGGCCACCTGGTGCTGGCCTGCGGCAACAAGTCCGAGTTGGCCACCGGCTACTCGACGATCTACGGCGATGCCGTCGGTGGCTTCGCCCCGATCAAGGACGCCCCTAAGACGCTGGTCTGGGAGCTTGCCCGTTGGCGCAACGCCCAAGCAGAGGCGCGCGGCGAGACCCCGCTGATTCCAAAGAGCATCATCGAGAAGGCCCCGTCGGCCGAGTTGCGCCCCGGCCAGCTCGACACCGACTCGTTGCCTCCGTACGAGCTGTTGGACGCCGTGCTCGACGCGTACGTCGAGCGGGACCTCGGTTCGGCGCAGGTCATCGCCGAGGGCTTCGATCCCGCACTCGTCGAGCGGGTGACCAGGCTCGTCGACAAGGCCGAGTACAAGCGCAGGCAATATCCACCCGGCCCCAAGATCTCCCGACGCAACTTCGGTCGTGACCGCCGCCTCCCGATCACAAACGCATGGCGGGAGAGCCTCTAGTACGGCGTCATTCTTCGTCGAGTTCGTAATCCTTGATGGACTCCAGGGCCTCCTTGAAGTCGGCGAACGCCGCGTTGGAGGCCGAGGCGTTGTAGAGGGCCACCATCGCCGCTGCCCGTTCCGAGGTGTCGTCCGGCTTCGCCGCATCAACGCGCGCGACGATTGGCGCCAACACCTTCTCGGCATCCGCTCCCCTCTCCCGCAACGTCCGGAAGAGGGTGATCAACACGTAGTCCGTGGAGTACGAACGACCGACGCCCCCGGCGTGGTCGAGATCGGCTTCCGCGCCGCGGGTCATCCGCGCCACGTCGTAGTCGTCGATCTTGTAGAGCACGGATTCGAGATCGCTGGTCTCGGCCTTCATCGCCCTGAATCGGCCTGGGCAGTCGTCAGCGGTCGCCGACTTCCCTAGCCGGCCGAACTCGGCGTACAACGCGTCCCATCGCGCGGTCATCTTCGGCGTGAAGTCCTTGCGGCCGGGATTACCGTTCTCCCCCAGCAGCTGCTGATGGTCAGCGAACTGCTTCCGGCACGCGGCGACGTCCTCCGGACTGGGGCCACACGCGGCGAGTGACGCCAGCGACAACAGGACGGCCAGCCCGATACGCCCCAAGCCAATGTGTCGCAGGCAAATACGCACTGCCACAGCATGCCCCAATGTCCGGCAGACTGGACGCATGACCGACGAAGAGCCGGCACCCTATGGGGCTGGACCCACCACCGATCCGAACGTTCACAGAGTTCGCACGCACCACCTGCGCCAATGGAAGACCGAGGGCCACCGGTGGGCGATGCTCACCGCCTACGACCAGTACGCAGCCCAAGTCTTCGACGAGGCCGGGATCCCGGTGATGCTCGTCGGCGACTCGGCGTCGAACAACGTCTACGGCAACGAGACGTCCCTGCCCGTCACCGTCGACGAGTTGATCCCCCTGGTGCGCGCCGTGACGCGCTCAGCGAAGCGCGCGCTCATCGTCGGTGACCTGCCGTTCGGCTCCTATCAGCGCGACCCCGAGCAGGCCTACGACACGTCGGTGCGCTTCATGAAGGAAGGGCTCTGCCACGCGATCAAGCTGGAGGGCGGGGCCGAGATGGCGCCGCAGATCCGCAAGATCACCGACGGCGGAATCCCAGTGATGGCGCACATCGGCTTCACGCCGCAGTCCGAGCACAACCTTGGCGGCTACCGCGTTCAGGGCCGCGGCGCCGCCGCGCAGAAGACGACCGCCGATGCGTTGGCCGTACAAGAAGCGGGGGCGTTCGCCGTGGTCATGGAGATGGTCCCGGCGCCGGTCGCCAAGGAGATCACCGGCCAGCTCGAGATCCCCACAATCGGTATCGGTGCCGGGCC
>DATLCL010000267.1:0-3054 GCA_035526415.1 Aeromicrobium sp. | reverse complement strand
GAAAGAGCGGCTGCCGCGTAGACACTCTGACTGACATCATCGACGCCGAGACTTGCCTCGTCCCGCCTGAAGGTCTCGGAGACCCTGACACCTGGCGGTCTCACGTCGTTCTACGAACGATTCTTCCGGACACGACGCCTTACCCACTTGGGTGTCAGTTCCTGGTAAACCGTCGGGAGCTGCAAAGGCCGCCCACCGCCGAGAGCATCCGCGCCATCCTGGCCTACCTGCAGACACGCGCCGATCGGCCGGTCGCGAATGGCCGTCGTGGTCCCCGTGGGCACCCCGCCGGCCCCTTGGCGCAACGCTGAAGTGCTTGCGGGTTACTACACACCGCTGACGCTACGCCTCTTCGACGACTACGACGAGGCGGCGAGGTGGGCGCTGGAGCGCGAAGACTGAGCCAACCGCGGTTGTGACCGGGACTCGCTGCTTGCGACTGCGAAGCGGACGCCGGTCCCACCCTGCCTTAAACGCCGCACGCTCCGGACAGCCGCAGAGTCCCCGACCCGTTCGTATTTGCCCTCCTCGGCGTTTGAGATGGTGCGACCCGCCCGCACACCGCAGGCGCCGCGGGTCGTCCCCAAATCCGGACGCTTAGGAGGGTGGCATGACCAGCCGAGAAGCGCAGAACACCGATTTTTCACGCGACATCCTGGGCCGATACACCTGCAATGGCCTCGACGAGGCGCTCGCCAGCACCGACACAACCCGCCGGGCCGACGCGAAGCCGTTCGACGTCATCATTGTCGGCGGAGGGTCGTTCGCTGGTGTGCTCGCGCAGCACCTGTTTGCACAAGACGGGGCGCGACGGCATCGGGTCCTCGTGCTCGAGGCGGGGAAGCTGGCGTTGCCCGAGCACGTGCAGAACCTGCCGGTGTTAGGTCTTAACGCTCCAGGCCCGGTCACCTCGGACCCCGGCGTCGCCAGAGCGGAAGTCTGGGGACTGCCGTGGCGCACGGACGTCCCCAAAGGTTTCCCAGGACTGGCGTACTGCCTCGGCGGCCGCTCGGTGTTCTTTGGCGGCTGGTCCCCGCGGCTGTTGCCCTCGGAGATGCCGGCTGCGTGGCCGTCCGCCATGGTGGCGGATCTCACCGCGACCGACGGCTACTTCGATGAGGCCGCCGATCAAATTGGCACCAGCGCGACGAACGACTTCATCTTCGGCGAGATGCACGAGGCTCTGCGGAGTCAGCTCCGGCAGGCGATCGATGCGTCCCTCGTGCAGGATGCCATCCCGCTGGCCCAGTTGCCGCTGCACCTCCACAACGTCCCGGCAGGGCAGGAGCCTCTGTACAAAGTCGAAGCGCCGCTCGCCGTGCAAGCGCAACCGCCGCGCTCTGGCTTCTTTCCATTCAATAAGTTCAGTAGCGTGCCGCTGTGGATCCAGACCGCCCGGCTCGCGCAATCCGAGGCTGGTGCGGATGACGTCAAGAAGCGGCTCATGGTGGTGCCAGGGTGCCACGCGGTCCGCCTGATCACGGATGGCGCGGCGACGGGGCGACGCGTGGTCGCGGTAGAAACCGACCAAGGCTCGATTCCCGTTCACCCTGATGGTGTGGTCGTACTGGCACTGGGGACGATCGAGAGTGCGCGGCTTGCGCGCCTGTCGCTCCCCGGTCTGCCCACGACTGACCGGATGGGTGCCAACCTGATCGGCCATCTCCGTTCGAACGTGACCATCCGGGTTCCGCGCGCCGCGCTCGCCAGCCTACCGTCCACGGTCAACGAGTTGCAGGCCTCGGCGCTGTTCGTCAAGGGCCGTCACGACCACGCCGACCACGCGTTCGGACACTTCCACCTGCAAATCACCGCGGCCGGCTTGAGCGTGCCGAGCGCCGACTCCGAAGCCGAATTGTTCCGCAAGATTCCCGACGTCGACACCTACGAACGGTTCAAGCACATTACTGACGACCGGGTCGTGATCACCGTCCGGGGCATCGGCGAGATGCGCCCTGAGAATCCGAACACCAAGGTGACGCTCGGTGCCGAGCTCGACGAGTTCCATGTGCCGCGCGCCTTCGTGTCGATCCAGCCGGGAAGCGACGACATGGACCTGTGGGACGCGATGGATCGCGCGTCCGACGACGTCGCACTCGCATTCGCGAACGGGCTGCCGTACGAGGTGCTGGTAGGCACGGGGTTCGCGACAGTCGCGGCCGGCCAGCGGGCTGAGACCGTCCTCCCGCTGCTTAATTCGCCGCGCCGGGATGGTCTGGGCACGACACACCACGAGGCCGGCACGCTGGCCGCTGGGGACTCCTCTGCGTCATCCGTCACGAACGCCGACCTCCAGTTTCACGACGTGCCGAACCTCTACGCGCTCGGTCCCTCGGTGTTTCCGACGGTCGGGTCACCGAACCCGATGCTCACCGGAACGGCGTTGGCGCGGCGGTTGGCGGATCGGCTGGCGGCGTTCACGCCTGCGCCACCGGACCCAGGGTTCACGCTGCTGTTCGACGGCACATCGATGGCCGGCTGGCAGATGTCGACCATCCGCAACCAGCCTGGACGAGACGATCCCGGGAGCTTCCTCCTCGTCGACGCAGCACTAGAGGCCAGACCGGGTACCGACATCGGGCTGCTCTGGCAGACGACTCCCACGCCCGCCGACTTCGTCCTGCGGCTGGAATGGCGGACGTGGAGTGATCAGGACAACTCCGGCGTGTTCCTGCGCTTCCCGTCGCCGACCGGAAAGAACTACGACAACACCGCATTCGTGGGCGTGGACTTCGGGCTCGAGGTGCAGATCGATTCGCTCGGCCAGCCCGACGGCGCCGGGATTCACACGACCGGCGCGATCTACGGACTCCAGGCGCCGAGTGCGGCGCCGGCGAAACCGCTCGGCGAGTGGAACGCCTACGAAATCACCGTCCAGGGGCAGCAATACGACGTCCGTCTCAATGGCGTGGCGATTACGACGTTCACCTTCGTGCCGGGATCAGACCCGGCGCATCCGGATCGCGCGTTACCCACGACCAGTGGCGCGCCCCGATTCATCGGCCTGCAGACGCACACCGGCCGCGTGGCCTTCCGGCGCGTGCAGATCAAGGC
>DATLCL010000251.1:0-4867 GCA_035526415.1 Aeromicrobium sp. | reverse complement strand
GTGAGTTCTGTTCGACGATGCGACCGTCGGTCATGAACAGGACCCGCTGTGCGGCGGTGCGAGCGAAGCCCATCTCGTGGGTGACGACGATCATCGTCATGCCCTGTTTTGCGAGGTCTACCATCGTGTCGAGGACTTCCTTGATCATCTCCGGATCGAGCGCGGACGTCGGCTCGTCGAACAGCATGACCTTGGGATTCATCGCAAGCGCGCGGGCGATGGCCACCCGCTGCTGTTGGCCGCCGGAGAGCTGTGCCGGGTACTTTGCGGCCTGACCGTCGACGCCGACGCGCTCGAGCAACTCGTGCGCCCGAGCCGCGGCCTCTGCCTTGGCAACACCGCGCACCTTGATGGGCCCGAGCGTCACGTTCTCCAGCACGGTCTTGTGCGCGAACAGGTTGAACGACTGAAAGACCATCCCGACGTCAGCGCGCAGTTGGGCGAGAGCCTTGCCCTCCTCAGCCAGCTTCTGGCCGTCGATCAGGATCGAGCCCTCGTCGATCGTTTCGAGACGATTGATGGCCCGGCACAGCGTCGACTTGCCTGAGCCGGACGGCCCGATGAGGACAACGACCTCTCCGTGCGCGACCTCGAGGTCGATGTCCTGCAGCACGTGCAGGTCGCCGAACCACTTCTGCACGCCGCGCAGCGCGACCATGGGCTCCCCGGTTGCCATGCCCGCAACGTAGCGTCGCTCCGGGGTCAGCCGCGGCAGCTCAGAGGCCGCGCCGCAGTGCCGTCAGCAGGTCCCGGTTCATCTGGGCGATGACGTCGAGCGGGATCTCCTTGGGGCACGCGGCAGTGCATTCGCCGATGTTCGTGCAGCCGCCGAAGCCCTCGTGATCGTGCTGGGCCACCATGTTGACCACACGATGCTCGCGCTCGGCTTGGCCCTGCGGAAGCTCGCCCAGATGCGTGATCTTGGCGCCGACGAACAGCGATGCCGAGCCGTTGGGGCACGCTGCGACGCAAGCGCCACAGCCGATGCAGGTCGCCACGTCGAACGCACGGTCGGCGGCGTCCTTGGGAACCTGGACGGAGTGTGCTTCGGGCGCGGCGCCGGTGTTGACCGAGATGTAGCCGCCCTGCTGGATGATCCGATCGAATGCGGACCGGTCCACACACAGGTCCTTGAGCACCGGGAACGCCGTCGAGCGCCACGGCTCGATCGTGATCTTGTCGCCATCCTTGAACGAGCGCATGTGCAGCTGGCAGGTCGTGGTGACCTCGGGACCGTGCGGCTCGCCATTGATGACCAGGCCACACATGCCACAAATGCCCTCGCGACAGTCGGAGTCGAACGCGATCGGCTCCTCGCCGGCGTCGTTCAACTGCTCGTTGAGGACGTCGAGCATCTCGAGGAACGACATGTCCTCCGAGACGCTGTCCAGCTCGTACGTATGCATCTTGCCCTTGGCCGATGCGTCGGCCTGACGCCAGATGTTGAGCGTGACGTTCACTTGTACGACCTCTGCTTCATTTCGATGGCGGTGTAGACCAGGTCTTCCTTGTGCAGGATGGGCGGGTTCCCGTCGCCGGCGAACTCCCATGCCGATACGTAGGCGAACTGGTCGTCGTGGCGCAGAGCCTCGCCGTCCTCGGTCTGCGACTCGCCCCGGAAGTGACCGCCGCAGGACTCACGGCGGTTGAGTGCGTCGATGCACATCAGCTCACCGAGCTCGAAGAAGTCGGCGACGCGGCCGGCCTTCTCGAGCGACTGGTTGAGGCTGTCGGCGGTGCCGAGCACCTTCACGTTGCGATAGAAGTCGTCCTTGAGGGTGCGAATGAGGTCGATGGCCTTCTTGAGCCCGTCGGCGGTCCGCTCCATGCCGCAGTACTCCCACATGATGTGGCCGAGTTCGCGGTGGTACGAGTCCACGCTGCGCGTGCCGTTCACGGTCATGAAGTGCTCGATCCGCTGCTGGACGGCCCCCTCGGCGGCCACCACGTCCGGGTGGCCTGCCGGTATTTCCGGGAACGGCGCGTCCGCGAGGTAGTCGCGGATGGTGTGCGGCAGGACGAAGTAGCCGTCGGCCAGACCCTGCATCAGCGCCGAAGCGCCGAGGCGGTTCGCGCCGTGATCGGAGAAGTTCGCCTCGCCGGTCACGAACAGCCCGGGGATGGTGCTCATCAGGTCGTAGTCGACCCACACCCCGCCCATGACGTAGTGGACGGCGGGGTAGATGCGCATCGGCACCTCGTAGGGGTTCTCCCCGGTGATCCGGGCGTACATATCAAAGAGGTTGCCGTACTTCTCCTCGATGGCATCGCGGCCGAGTCGCTCGATGGCGTCGGCGAAGTCGAGGTAGACGCCCCGCCGCACGCCGTCGACCTTCGGGCCGACGCCGCGGCCGTCATCGCACTGGTACTTCGCGGCGCGCGAGGCGATGTCGCGGGGGACCAGATTGCCGAACGACGGGTAGATCCGCTCCAGGTAGTAATCCCGATCGGCCTCCGCGATCTCTCGCGGATCTTCGTCGCAGTCAACCGCGTTCTTCGGCACCCAGATACGGCCGTCGTTGCGCAGCGACTCGCTCATCAGCGTCAACTTCGACTGGTGCGAGCCCGTCACCGGGATACAGGTCGGGTGGATCTGCGTGTAGCACGGGTTGCCGAAGTAGGCGCCCTTGCGGTGTGCACGCCACGACGCCGTCACATTGCAGCCCATCGCGTTGGTGGACAGGTAGAAGACGTTGCCGTAGCCGCCCGAGGCGAGCACGACAACGTCGGCCAGATGGGTCTCGATCTCGCCGGTCACCATGTCGCGGGCGATGATGCCGCGGGCCTTCCCGTCAACGACGATCAGCTCGAGCATCTCGTGCCGGGTGAAGGTCTCGACGGTGCCGGCCTTTACCTGGCGCTCGAGCGCCTGGTAGGCGCCGATGAGGAGCTGCTGGCCGGTCTGGCCGCGGGCGTAGAACGTCCGGGAGACCTGGACGCCGCCGAACGAGCGGTTGTCCAGCAGCCCGCCGTACTCACGGGCGAACGGGACGCCCTGCGCCACGCACTGATCGATGATGTTGGTGCTGACCTCGGCCAGCCGGTAGACGTTCGACTCCCGGGAGCGGTAGTCGCCGCCCTTGACCGTGTCGTAGAAGAGCCGGTGAACCGAGTCGCCGTCTTCCTTGTAGTTCTTCGCTGCGTTGATGCCGCCCTGGGCGGCGATCGAATGAGCGCGGCGCGGAGTGTCCTGGTAGCAGAATGACTTGACGTTGTAGCCCGCTTCGCCGAGCGTCGCGGCGGCCGATCCGCCGGCCAGGCCGGTGCCCACGATGATGATGCTCAGCTTGCGTCGGTTGGCCGGGTTGACCAGACGCGCCTCGAACTTGCGGGTCTGCCAGCGTTCGCTGATCGGGCCGTCCGGCGCCTTGGTGTCCTGCACCGGCTCACCGAGCGTGTAGTAGCCGGCGGCGTCGTCGTACTCGACCTCTGATTCGCGGACCTTGGATTCGGGGTGCGTGAACGTTGAGTCCGGCATGTCGACCATGTGACGGGGCTCCCTTACTTCTCGATGATGCCGAGCAGAACGGCCACCGGGACGACCGCGAATCCGACGGTGATGACGAGCGCGAGGATCAGCGAGAACCGGCGCGAGGTGGCGCGGGCGCGAGCGCTTCCATTGAAGCCGAGCGTCTGACATGCCGCCCAGAAGCCGTGATGCAGATGGGCGCCGAGCATCGTGAGCGCGGCCAGATAGATGAGCGTCAGCCACCAGACGGCGAAGCTGTCGACCACCAGGTTGTATGGGTCATTGGTCGGCCCGCCGGCGACGTTGACCTTGCCGACGGTGAAGTTCAGCAGGTGCCAGATCAGGAACAGGAAGATGGCGACGCCGGCCCAGCGCAGGATCAGGCTGGCCGGAATGGCGCCGGTGTGCTTCTTCACTTGGTACTGGACGGTGCGGGCCCGCTTGGCGCGACGCCAGAGCTTCACGCCCGTGACGACGTGCGTGACGAGCGCGACGATGAGGACCGTTCGGGCGATCCAGAGGAAGCCGCTGTACGGGAGGATCGGCGTTCCGAGGGTGCGCAGGTGCTCGGCGTACTCATTGAAGGCATCGTGCCCGGCGAAGGCTTTGAGGTTGCCGTACATGTGCCCGAAGACGAATGCGATGAAGATGAGCCCGCTGACGGCCATCAAGACCTTCAGGGCAATCGTGGTCCGGGCGGCTCGGGAGTGCTCTGCGAGGCGTGGTTCTACGTTTACTGGAGTGGCCACGGACCCAGAGGCTACTCCCGTTCCCGCCTGCAGGTAGCCCGAGGTTCCGTTACTTCCGGGTAAGGGCTTGCCGTCGCTCAGACGCGGGGTACCGGTCGGCCAAGCCGATGATCATCGCGACCAGCCCGGTTTCGAAGGCGATGTCGGACTCGGTGCGCGCGCCGTTGCCCCGGTCCTGCGCGGCGAAGGCTGCTGCCAGGGTCGGCACGTGCTCTGCTGCGTCGCCGGGGTGGAACAGGTCCGGCGGTGCTACGGCATCCATCGCCGAGCCGAGGATGAAGCACTCCAGGGCGACGATCGCCGGGATGATGCGCTGCAGCGGCCACCCGGCCCGTTCGAATCCGTGCACGACGCGCTCGTACATCTCCATCGTGCGAATGGCGCCGGCGACCGGCGAGGTGGCGAACAGCGGGATTGCGTGTGGGTGTCCGATGAAGGCCTCGCGATAGCTGCGGGCCCACCCGGCGACCGCGTTGGCCCACGGCTGCGTCTCGAACATCGTCGAGTCGATGGCGTCGGTGATGACTTCTTGCACGGCGGCCAGAAGATCGTCCTTGCCGGCGATGTGGTTGTACAGCGACGACGGTCGAACACCAAGTCGCGCCGCCAGCAGGTTCACGGAGAACGTCTCAGCACCCACCTCGTCGAT
>DATLCL010000224.1:0-14106 GCA_035526415.1 Aeromicrobium sp. | reverse complement strand
TTGCCCGGAGTCCATCCGAACGGGACCCTCGAGCCGGTCACCATAGGTCTTGTCGACCGCGGCGTAGCTGTTGCCGATGCTGATCCCCTCAGGTGTCTCCAGGCCGTCCTTCGACATGCCGAGCGAGCTGATCTGCTTGTCGTCGCCGACCAGGACGTCGAGGCCTTGAGACCACTGTCCCTTCCACTTCCAGAAGGTGCCTTCGCAGGCCTGCTCTCGTTGGGGGTCCCGCTCCATGTAACCGGCGTCGATGGCCTGCTGGATGCTCGCGCCGACGCGGATGGGATCGAAGGCGCCGGGTACGACGTTGCCCAGCGTGAGCGGCTTGCCGTCCTCGCCTGTCAGATCGCTGGGCGACCATGACGGTCCTTGGCGTTCATTGCGATTGGCTTCGATGGCCTTCTCGTCGGCAGGCGGCGAAGCCTTCGCGTCAGTCGACGTGCCTGCCGGCGCGTTCGTGGCGGTCGATACTGGTCCGGGCGACGGCCCGCCGCGGCCGGTGACGTCAAACCAGGCGGCGAATGCCAGGAATGCAAGCAAGCCTGCGACCAGAAGGACGGCGGTCCTGCGCTCCATGTGATGACCTCCTCGTGACGGCAGTGGAGAGACTACGGCTCAGAACGCCTCGCCGGTGAGCATTTCGTAGGCGTCGATGTAACGGGCGCGGGTCTGCTCGACGACGTGCTCCGGAAGCGGTGGCGGCGGGGTGTCCGAAGCCCGGTCCCAGCCGCTCTCCGGGGACACCAGCCAGTTGCGGACGAACTGCTTGTCGAACGACGGCTGCGCGTGGCCCGGGTCGTACTGATCGGCCGGCCAGAACCGGGAGGAGTCCGGCGTGAGGACCTCATCGGCGAGCACGATGGTGCCATCCGGGCGAGTCCCAAACTCGAACTTCGTGTCGGCGAGGATGATGCCGCGTTCGCGCGCGATTTCCTCCGCGCGGCCATAGACCTTGAGCGTCAGATCCCGCAGGGCCTCGGCCGTCTCGGCGCCGACCGTGGCGACGACGTGGTCGAAGTCGACGTTCTCGTCGTGCTCGCCGATCTCTGCCTTCGTGGCGGGAGTAAAGATCGGCTCGGGCAGGCGCGACCCGTCCACGAGCCCGGCCGGCAGGGCGATGCCACACACCGAACCGGTGGCGTCGTAGTCAGCCAGCCCCGAGCCCGCGAGGTATCCGCGGGCCACGCACTCGACCGGGTACATGTCGAGCCGCTCGCAGATGACCGCGCGGCCGCGTACCTGCTCTGGAACGTCTGTCGAAATGATGTGGTTCGGCACGAGGTCAGCCAACTGCTGGAACCACCACAGCGACAGGCGGGTGAGGATCTCGCCCTTGTCCGGGATGCCCGGTTCGAGGATGAAGTCGTAGGCGCTGATGCGGTCGGACGCGACCATCAGCAGGCCGTCGCCGAAGGTGTACAGGTCGCGCACCTTGCCCGAGTGCAGGTGGACGGCTCCCTCGATCTCAAGCACGTCCCGCAGCGTAGTGCCTAGCCGCTACGTCAGAGAATTGCGCCGGGCGCATAGGCCGCAGCGTTTGGGTGGGCTGCGACGACGTCGTTGATCCGCTCGACGACGGCCTTGACCTGAACACCTGCCGCGCCGGTGAACTCGATCGGTGACGCGACCAACGAGCGCAGGTCGGCCTCGCTCAGTCCGAGCCGGTCGTCGGCGGCCAGCCGGGCCAGCAGGTCGTTCTCGGCCGCACCCTTCTCCCGCATCTCCAAGGCGACGGCGACGGCATGCTCCTGGATGACTTCGTGCGCGACCTCGCGACCCACACCGGCCTTGACCGCCGCGACGAGCACCTTGGTGGTGGCCAGGAAAGGAAGGTAGCGATCGAGTTCGCGCTGGACGACGGCCGGGAAGACGCCAAACTCGTCGAGGACCGTCAGGAAGGTCTCGAACAGGCCGTCGGCGGCGTAGAACGCGTCGGGCAGCGCGACGCGACGCACCACCGAACAGAAGACATCGCCCTCGTTCCACTGCGCTCCCGACAGTTCGCCAACCATCGACGCGTAGCCCCGCAACACGACCGCCAAGCCGTTGACCCGTTCGCACGAGCGCGTGTTCATCTTGTGCGGCATCGCGCTGGAGCCAACCTGGCCGGGCTGGAAGCCCTCGGTGACCAATTCGTTCCCGGCCATCAGCCGGATCGTGGTTGCCAGACTGGACGGGCCGGAGACCAGCTGGACGAGCGCCGTGACGGCTTCGTAGTCGAGTGAGCGGGGGTAGACCTGCCCGATGCTGGTCAACGTCTGCGTGAAACCGAGGTGCTCGGCGACCCGATGCTCCAGCTCGGACAGCTTGGCGGCGTCGCCGCCCAGCAGGTCCAGCTGGTCTTGCGCCGTCCCGACCGGACCCTTGATGCCGCGCAGCGGATACCGCTCGAGCAGGTCGTCGATCCGAGCCAGCGCAGCCAGCAGTTCGTCGGCCGCCGACGCGAACCGCTTGCCCAACGTCGTGGCCTGGGCCGCGACGTTGTGGCTGCGCCCAGCCATCACAAGATCGGCGTTCTCGGTGGCCAATCGCCCGAGCCGCGCCAGCACGGCGACAGCGCGGTCGCGCATCACCTCGAGGGACTCACGCATCTGCAACTGCTCGACGTTCTCGGTGAGGTCGCGCGACGTCATGCCTTTGTGGATGTGTTCGGTACCGGCGAGCGCAGTGAACTCGTCGATACGCGCCTTGACGTCGTGGCGCGTGATCTTCTCCCGCTCGGCGATCGACGCAAGATCGATGTCGTCAACCACCGACTCATAGGCCTCGATGACGCCATCGGGCGTGTCGACGCCAAGATCGCGCTGCGCCTTGAGAACCGCGATCCACAGGCGGCGCTCCAAACCGATCTTGTGCTCGGGCGACCAGATGCGCGCAATCTCCGGGGATGCGTAGCGGGCGGCCAGCACGTTGGGCGTCACTGATTTATTCTCCCACGTCAGAGCGATGGCGTGGCGACGTTGTCGGTCGCCGCCAGCAAGGCGATGTCGGAGCGATGGTGCGATCCGCGGATCTTGATCTGCCCGACGCCGCGGTACGCAGCGAGCCGCGCGTCCGACAGCGTCGGGGCCGTCGCAGTCACGGCCAGGATGCGGCCGCCGGACGTCACCAGCGTGCCGGCGTCGTCTCGGGTGGTCCCGGCGTGGATGACCTCGACGCCATCGATGGCCTCGGCCGCCTCGATTCCCTCGATCACGTCGCCAGAGGTCGGCTTGTCCGGGTAGTTCTCCGCGGCGACCACGACGGCGACCGCGGCAGCGTCCTTCCAGCGCGGCGGCTCGATGTCGGCGAGCGTTCCAGTGGCTGCCGCATGGAGCAGTTCGTAGAGCGACGAGTCAAGCAGCGCGAGCAGCGGCTGCGTCTCGGGATCGCCGAAGCGTGCGTTGAACTCGACGACCCGCACTCCATTCGACGTCAGCGCCAGACCGGCGTACAGCAGCCCGGCGAAGGGCGTTCCCCGCCGCGCCATCTCGTCGACGGTTGGCTGCAGAACGGTCTTCTGCACGTGGTCAACCAAGCCCGCCGGCGCCCAGGCCACCGGCGTGTACGCGCCCATGCCGCCGGTGTTCGGCCCGTGATCGTGGTCGGCGGCGCGCTTGAAGTCCTGGGCCGGCTGAAGTGGAACAACCGTGGTGCCGTCGGTGACGGCGAACAGCGAGACCTCCGGGCCGTCGAGGAACTCCTCGACGACGACGCGGTCGCAGGCGACGGCGTGCGCAAGCGCCTCCGAGCGTTCGTACGCGACGATGACACCCTTGCCGGCAGCCAGCGCGTCGTCCTTGACGACGTACGGCGGGCCGAACTCGTCCAGGGCAGCGACCGCCTCGGCCTCGCTGACACACACCCGGGCAGCAGCCGTGGGCACACCCGCGGCGGCCATGACCTCCTTGGCGAAGGCCTTCGATCCCTCCAACTGGGCAGCGTCGCCGCTCGGGCCGAAGCATGGGATGCCGGTCAGCCGCACGCGATCGGCCACGCCCTCGACGAGGGGCGCCTCAGGGCCGATGACCACGAGATCCGCATCGACGGCGATGGCCAGCGCCGCGACCGCAATCCCGTCAACGGCATCGACGTCGTGCCGCAACGCAAAGGACTCCACACCGGGATTCCCCGGAGCCACGTGGACCTCCGTCACCTCCGGCGAACGGGAGAGGGCGAGCGCCAAGGCGTGCTCGCGGCCCCCGGAACCGATGACGAGTGCTTTCACGAGACCCAAGCCTACGGGCGACTGAGCCGAGCGGCGCGAGCGCTTGCGGTCGGGCCCGAGGCGAGGGAGTCCGGTGACGAGCGAACCGAGAAGCTGAGTGGCGATCGGCCTCGACCCCGACGGGTGTTAGACCGGTTGTATGAGCGTGACACTGAATCCCTACCTGAGTTTCAATGGCAATGCCCGTCAGGCGCTGGAGTTCTACCACTCGGTCTTCGGTGGCGAACTGAACATCAGCACCTTCGCTGACATCCCGATGCCGGATAGCGAGGTGAGTGCGGACGAGGCCGACAAGGTCATGCACGGGATGATCACCGGTGACAACGACGTCACCCTGATGGCCGCTGACGTGCCGACGCACATGGAGTTCCAACCGAGCACCACCAGCCTCTCGCTCAGTGGCGAGGACGCCGACACGTTGCGGGGCTTCTGGGACAGGCTGTCCGACGGCGGGACCGTGGGCGTGCCCCTCGCGCAGGCTCCCTGGGGCGACACGTTCGGCTTGGTCACCGACCAGTTCGGCGTGCCGTGGATGGTCAACATCACCGCTCCGGCCGCTGGCTGAGCGCTAACCGAAGACGATCGTGCGGTGACCGCTGCGGATGACGCGCGCCGTGGCGTGCAGTCCCACAGCGCGCGACAGCGTCTGTGACTCCACGTCCCGGCCCGCATTGGCCAGGTCGGCCGGCGTCATGCGGTGGTCCACCGGCGTCACCGCCTGGGCGATGATCGGGCCCTCGTCGAGCTCAGCGGTGACGTAATGCGCGGTCGCGCCGATCAGCTTGACCCCGCGGTCGTGGGCCTGGTGGTACGGCTTCGCACCCTTGAAGCTGGGCAGGAAGCTGTGGTGGATGTTGATGGCACGCCCATCCAGCACGGCGCACGTCTCGTCGGTCAACACCTGCATGTAGCGGGCGAGGACCACGAGGTCGATGTCCAGCTCGTCGACCAGCTCCAGCAGGCGGGCCTCGGCCGCGGCCTTGGTATCCGGCGTCACTGGCACGTGGTGGAAGTCTGCGTCGAAGGAACGGGCCAGACGCTCCAGGTCCCGGTGGTTCGAGACGACCGCCGGGATGGTTATGTTGAGCGCGCCGATGCTCTGCCGGTAGAGCAGGTCGTTCAGGCAGTGTCCCTCCTTCGAGACCAGGACGAGCGTCCGCAGCGGCGTCTCGGCCACAACGAACCGGAAGTCCATCGCGTACTCGGCGGCGACCGGGGCGAAACCGCCGCTCAATGCCTCAAGCTCCACATGACCGAAGTCGACATGCAGTCGCAGGTAGAACATCTGCTCGGCCATGTCGCTGAACTGCTGACTGTCCAGGATGTTGCCGCCGGCCGAGACGACCCACCCGCTGACGGCGTGCACCAAGCCAGGCCGATCCGGGCACGACAGCGTCAGAACGTGGGTGGCCATGGCTAGAGCAAGTCGTGGACGACTACGGTCTCGTCGCGGCCGGGGCCCACCCCGATCGCCGACATGCGCGCGCCGCTGAGTTCCTCCAGCGAGGCGATGTATCGCTGCGCGTTCTTGGGCAGGTCCTCCAGCGACCGGGCGCCGGAGATGTCCTCATCCCAGCCGTCGAAGAACTCGTAGACGGGCTTGGCATGGTGGAATCCGGTCTGCGTCATCGGCATCTCGGATACTTGCTCACCGTCGATGTCGTAGGCCACACACACCGGAATGCGTTCCCAGCCGGTGAGGACGTCGAGCTTGGTGAGGACGAAGTCGGTGACGCCGTTGATGCGCGCGGCGTACCGCGCAACCGGGACGTCATACCAACCGCAGCGTCGCGGACGGCCCGTGGTGGTGCCGAATTCGCTTCCGGACTGGCGCAGGCGGTCGCCGTCGGCGTCCAGCAGCTCAGTCGGGAACGGGCCCTCGCCGACCCGCGTCGCGTAGGCCTTGACGATGCCGATGACCCGGTCGACTGCCGTTGGCGGGATACCCGAGCCGGTGCACGCGCCACCGGCCGTCGCCGACGACGACGTCACAAACGGGTAGGTGCCATGGTCGACGTCGAGCAACGTGGCTTGGCCGGCCTCGAGCAGGACGGTCTCGCCGCGAGTCAGCGCGTCGTTCAGCACCAGCGATGTGTCACACACGAACGGCCGCAACCGCTCGACGTATTGGGACAGCTCCTCGACGATGGCGTCGGCCGACATCGCGCGTCGGTTGTACACCTTGGCGAGGATCTGGTTCTTCAGCTCGAGAGCGCCCTCAACCTTCTGCTGCAGGATCTTGTCGTCGAACAGATCTTGGATGCGGATGCCGAGCCGGTTCATCTTGTCGGCGTACGTCGGGCCGATGCCGCGACCGGTCGTGCCGATGCGCCGGCTGCCGAGGAACCGCTCGTTCACCTTGTCGAGCGTGCGGTGGTACTCGGTGATGACATGCGCGTTGGCACTGACCAGCAGCTGACTGGTGTCGATGCCGCGCGCCTCCAGCGCGTCGATCTCCTCGAAGAGCACGTTCAGGTCGATGACGACGCCGTTGCCGATGACCGGCGTGCAGCCCGGCGTGAGGATGCCACTGGGAAGCAGGTGCAGGGCGTACTTCTCGTCGCCTATCACGACGGTGTGGCCGGCGTTGTTGCCGCCGTTGAACTTGACGACGTAGTCGACCCGGCTGCCGAGCAGATCGGTCGCCTTGCCCTTGCCCTCGTCGCCCCACTGGGCTCCGACGATGACGATTGCCGGCATGGCGACGCACCACCTTGAACAGCAGACAAGCCCCGTACCGCGGGGCTCTTACTGCGGCATTCTAGCCGATTTAGCGCAGCGTCGTGCCCGTGCTGCGCAGGTCCGTGCAGGCCTGGACCACGCGGGCGGCCATGCCGGCCTCGGCGGCCTTGCCCCACGAGCGCGGGTCATAGGTCTTCTTGTCGCCAACTTCGCCGTCGACCTTCAGGACGCCGTCGTAGTTGCGATACATGTGGTCGGCAACAGGCCGGGTGAAGGCGTACTGGGTGTCGGTGTCGACGTTCATCTTGACCACGCCGTAGTCGACGGCCGCCGCAATCTCCTCGGGAAGGGAACCCGATCCGCCGTGGAAGACGAAATCGAAGGGCCGCTCGACCCCATACTTGTTCGCGACCGTCTCCTGTGCCGTCTGGAGCACCTCGGGGCGAAGCTTCACGTTGCCCGGCTTGTAGACGCCGTGGACGTTGCCGAACGTGAGCGCGGTCAGGTACCGGCCCTTCTCGCCCAGCCCGAGTGCCTCCGCCGTGGCAAGAGCGTCTTCCGGCGTTGTATAGAGCTTCTCGTCGATGGCACCGACGACGCCGTCCTCTTCACCACCGACGACGCCGATCTCGACCTCGAGGATGATGTTCGCCGCCGCTGCCTGGGCCAGCAACTCTTCAGCAATGGCCAAGTTTTCGCCCAGGGGCACGGCGGAGCCGTCCCACATGTGCGACTGGAAGTACGGCAACCCGCCGCCGCTGACCCGCTCGGCCGAAGCGGCGAGCAGTGGCCGAACGAAGCCGTCGAGCTTGTCCTTCGGGCAGTGGTCGGTGTGCAGAGCGATGTTCACCGGGTAGTTCTTGGCGACCTCGGCCGCGTAGGCGGCGAACGCCAGCGACCCGCTGACCATGTTCTTGACGTTCGGGCCGGACAGGTACTCGGCACCACCGGTGGAGATCTGGATGATGCCGTCAGACTCGGCGTCGGAGAAGCCCTGCAGCGCCGCATTCAGCGTCTGCGAGGACGAGACGTTGATCGCCGGGTAGGCGAAGGAGCCGCTCTTGGCCGCATCGAGCATCGCGGCGTAGGTCTCAGGCGTTGCTAATGGCATGGTTCTCAGCCTATGACAGCATGCTGGCGCACCCAGGTGTGCATGGCGATGGCGGCCGCGGCGGCGGCATTGATCGACCGGGTCGACCCGAACTGGGCGATGGACAGATGGCCCGAGCAGGCCGCCAACGCCGCGTCGGTCAGCCCGGGACCCTCCTGGCCGAACAACAGCGCGACCGCCTCGGGCAGCGATGCCGTCTCGATCGGTTCCGCACTCGGCAGGTTGTCGATTCCGATCAGCGGAAGCCCAGCGGCATCGGTCCATGCGACGAGATCGTCGACGGTCGGGTGGTGCTCGATGTGCACGTAGCGATCGGTCACCATGGCGCCGCGCCGGTTCCAGCGGCGCTTCCCGACGATGTGCACGGTCGCGACGTTGAAGGCGTTTGCGGTGCGCACGATCGAGCCGATGTTGAGGTCGTGCTGCCAGTTCTCGATGGCCACGTGCAGCCGGTGCCGGTGCGCATCGAGGTCGGCGACGATCGCTTCGACGGTCCAGTAGCGGTACCGATCGATGACGTTGCGACGGTCGCCGTCGCGGAGCAGCTCCGGATCGAGCCGCCGATCGTCCGGCCACGGGCCTTCCCACGGGCCAATACCTACCGCGAGCTCGTCTGGGCTCACGAAACCCCGTACTCGGACTGATACGCCAAGACGTCGTCGAGACGCGGATCGTTGGTCGTCTGCAGGTACGCGACGACATCGGCGAGTGTGACGATGGCTCGGACCTCGGCGCCGGTTTCCTCAGCAACGTCGGCCACCGCAGACGCGCCGCCCGGTCCACGCTCCTGGCGGTCGATGGCGACGATGATGCCGACGAGCTCTGCTCCGGCGGCGTCGATGATGTCGGCGGCCTCGCGGATCGCCGTGCCGGCAGTGATCACGTCATCGACCAGGAGGACGCGGCCGGCGAGCGGGGCACCAACGATGAGGCCCCCCTCGCCATGGTCCTTGGCCTCTTTGCGGTTGAAGCACCACGGCATGTCGACGCCGTGCTGCTCGGCCAGCTGCACAGCGGACGCGGCCGCGATCGAGATGCCCTTGTAGGCCGGGCCCATCAGGACATCGGCCTCAATGCCGGACCCGATGATCGCGTCGGCGTAGAAGCGCCCCAGCGCGGCCAGCCCAGAGCCGGTGTCGACGGCACCGAGATTGAAGAAGTACGGCGACTTCCGCCCGGACTTCAGCGTGAACTCACCGAACTTCAGGACCTCGTGCGCGAGGGCGAACTCGATGAAGTCGCGTTGCGGCAGTCGCATTCGGTGTCAGCTCCCGTGGAACCAGTCGATGATCGCTTGGATCACGCCAGCAAACCATTGCAGAAACCCGCCTTGGTCCGGCGCGCTCGGCCGATGGGGCTTCCCCTTGGTGGTCTTCTCCAGTTCGCCGATGACGACGCTGCGGTTGGCCGTGTGGAACAACTCCGAGCAGGTCACCATCGTCATGACCGCTTGGGTGGCCTTGGCGTCCGGCTGGTCGGGATCGGGGACGTCCCAGAGCGGCCACGTCACGGTGAACGGGACGATGACGTCGGTCCCGCCGTTGCGCAGGACATAGGTGTACTCGGCACCGCGTGTTTCTACGCGCACCTTGTCGCCGGCCTTCAGCTTCGGGAAGTCCCGGAACGGCTCGCCGTGCGTGACACGGTGGCCGGCGATGACGAAGTTCCCGACGGCACCAGGCCGAGCACCCGGCTCGTACCAGGCCACGCCCTTGCTCAACGCATCGCGAGCCTTTGGTTCGATGAGGTCACCGCCGGGGAGGATCGGCACCTCGTAGTTGGCGCCAAACCGGGGCACCCGCAGGACGCCGATGGCATCGGTCTTGGTCCAGTCCTCGAGGATCTTCTGCTGTTCCTGCTTGGCGATGACGTCGGTACCCCAGTACTGCCACGCAAACCAGGCCACGATGGCCAGGCCGGCAGCGATCATGAGGAACCCGAGGGTGCGGAAGAGCCGACGAATCACCCCGCGATTGTTGCATCCCGGGTCCCCAGAAAATCACACCTGCGAGATCACACATGGCACACCAAGCACAGCCGTGCCGGAGGAGCAGAAAATGTTGACGAATTCGGGTTGGGAATCCCCGTATTCGCACATCGTGCTCCACACCGGTGCCCTAGACTTGCGACGCAGGACAGATGTGGTCCACCCCCATCTGACTTGTTTGCCCCGCCGTTTCACCCCCCGAGAACGGCGGGGCTCTCAATTTCGGCCCACCGTGCACCGGACCTTTAGGCTGCGGCCATGAAGGTCCAGAGCGCACGGCTCGATGGTTTGGGCACCACGATCTTCGCCGAGATGAGCGCGCTCGCCCTGCGCACCGGATCGATCAATCTGGGTCAGGGATTCCCCGACACGGACGGCCCTAAGGACGTCATCGAGGCCGCCGTCGGCGCGATGAGATCCGGACATAACCAGTACACAGCCGGCCTCGGCATCGCCCCGCTGCGCGAGGCCATCGCTGCGCATCAGGCCCGCTGGTACGGCCTCCACCTCGACCCGGCCACCGAAGTTGTCGTCACCACCGGCGCGACCGAAGCGCTGGCCGGTGCGCTGCTCGGGTTGGTCGACCCCGGCGACGAGATCATCGTGCTGGAGCCGTACTACGACTCGTACGTGGCCATGATCCAGATGGCCGGCGGCGTACGCCGCCCAGTGACGCTGCGGGCCCCGAACTTTCGCCTACCCGTGGACGAGCTGCGCGCCGCCGTGACGCCGCGGACGACGGCCATCCTGCTCAACAGCCCGCACAACCCCACCGGGACCGTCCTGCGCCGCGAGGAACTCGAGGCCGTGGCCGCGATCGCCGTCGAGCATGACCTGATCGTCATCAGCGACGAGGTCTACGAGCACCTGACGTTCGGCGTCCCGCACGTTCCGATCTCGACCCTGCCCGGCATGCGTGAGCGAACGCTGACGATCTCCAGCGGCGGCAAGTCGTTCTCGGTCACAGGCTGGAAGGTCGGCTGGGCCACCGGGCCGGTAGAGCTTGTCGCCGCTGTCATGGGCGCCAAGCAGTTCCTGACCTACATGTCGGGTGCGCCGCTGCAACCGGCGATCGCTCACGCCCTCGGGTTCGATGCGGACTACTTCACCGGATTCCGGGCGGGGATGCGGGCGCAGCGCGACCAGCTGTGCGACGGGCTGGACGCGCTGGGTTTCGAGGTCTTCGTTCCCGAGGGCACGTACTTCGCCACCACGGACATCCGGCCGCTCGGCTTCGCCGACGGCCTCGACTTCTGTCGCCGGCTTCCAGAGGTGGCCCGCGTCGTAGCCATCCCACACCAGGTCTTCTACGACGACGTCGAGGCGGGCCGACCGCTCGTCCGCTGGGCTTTCTGCAAGCGGCCGGAGGTCATTGCCGACGCCCTCGAACGACTGGGTCGACTTCGACCGGGATCCGGCTGATACCTGTGCGCGGTTGATTACTTTTCAGTAACCTCGCGAAATGGTGACCCCTCATTCGGTGCGTCGTTTCGTCCTTGCGGTGAGCGCCGCGACCGCCACCGCCAGCCTCACCGCCGTCGCGCCAGCCACGGCCGATACACCGACGTATCGAGCCACGATCACGCGCACCGAGCACGACATCCCACACATCGTCGCCAAGGACTGGGGCTCGCTCGGCTTCGGCTCCGGCTATGCGGCCGCCGAGACGTCGATCTGCACCCTGGCCGATACCGTTCTCGCCGCGCGCGGCCAGCGGTCGAAGTACCTCGGGCCGGACAAGAAGTACGACGACCAGGTCGCCATGAACGGGACGAACCTCCAGGTCGACGCGCTGGTCACCGACCTACACAACCGCCAAGTCGTCGAGAAGCTGCTGGCCGACAGCGCCCACGGGCCCAGCGTGAAGGCCCGCCAGCTGGTAGCCGGCTACGCCGCCGGGGTGAACCGGTACCTCAAGGACATCGGCGGGACGAACAACATCACCGACCCGCGTTGCAAGGGCGCGGCATACATCGAGCCGACGGCCACCGAACTGGACCTTTGGTACGGCGTCTACCTGGCGAACATCATCGCGTCGACCGGCAACTTCCTGAAGGAGATCGTCGACGCGGACCCACCTTCTCTCTCGGACCCGGGCTTGCCCACCGTCATCACGGATGCTGTGTTCGGCGCGGTGCCCGAAGGAACGCTGGACGTGTCGAAGCTTGGCAATGACCTGCCGATCGGATCGAATGCCACGGCGCTGGGCAAGGACGGGACGTCCACCGGGTCAGGCATGATCCTCGGAAATCCCCACTTCCCGTGGCGCGGTCGGTTCCGCTTCACCCAGCAGCACCTCACCATTCCCGGCAAGTACAACGTCGCCGGCGCCAGCCTGATCGGCTCACCGGCCGTCAACATCGGCTGGAACAACAACGTGGCCTGGAGCCACACCGTGTCCACGGCCTATCGGTTCACGCCGTACGAATACCGGACTGTCCTGTCCCCGACCACCTACCTGACCGCGGGCACCACCGGCGTTCCGGCGCTGAAGAAGCTCGACCACCGCGCCGTGCAGATCGAGGCCAAGCAGTCCGACGGTTCGATCAAGACGGTCACCGAGGACCTCTACCGGACCAACGAGGGCTACGTGCTCGACGCCCCGGACGTCTTCATGGGATGGACACCGCTGAGCTTCTTCGCGATCCGCGACGCCAACGGCGAGCAGCTGCGCACCATCGACACGTTCCTCGACATGGGCAACGCGACCGACGTCAACGATCTCCTGCACCGCCAGGACACACAAGGCGGCATGCCGTGGGTGAACACGATCGCCGCCGACCGCGCCGGAAACGCCTTGTACGCCGACCACTCCGTCGTGCCGAATGTGCCCAACGACATGGCCACCCCCCTTTCCCTCGGCCTCGGCCTACCGATCCCGACCGGGGGTTGCCTGACGCCGATCGGAGCCCTCCTGTTTTCACAGGCCGGCTTGCCGGGGTTGGATGGGTCGCGCGCCGCGAGAGACTGCAAGTGGCGTACGGATTCCGACGCCGAACGGCCGGGCATCTTCGGGCCGGGCCACCTGCCGAAGACGGTGCGCGCAGACTGGGTGATAAACGCCAACGACTCCTATTGGCTGCCGAACCCGGCAAAGAAACTGGAGGGCTACGCCCGCATCATCGGCTGTGAGAAGTGTGTCCGCACCAATCGCAGCCGCATGGTCTACCACTACGTCCTCGACCATCTGGCCGATGGCAAGATCACGCCGGAGATCCTGCGCGGCACCGAACACGAGAACCGTCTCGGCGCGGCCACGGCCATGGGGCCCAACGCCGATCTGGTCGCGGTGTGCGAAGCCGCCGACGGCGGGGATTACTGCGACGCCCTGTCAACGTGGGACCGGCACTCCAACAAGGACAGCCGCGGCTATGCCCTGTTTGAGGCCTTCGCCACCCGCATGCCGGCCAGCGGTGGCTACAAGACACCGTTCAGCGCCGACGACCCGGTCGAGACGCCGCGCGATCTCGACGAGGCGAACAGCGGCGTCGTCAACGCCATGAAGGCTGCCATCGCGGACCTCAAGACGAAGAACATCGCTTCTGACGCAGCCTGGGGCGACGTCCAGGTGGCCGGCGACGATGGCGTCGATCCGATCTCGCTGGGCGGTGGCAACGGCGACGAGGCTGGGAATGCCAACGCGCTGGCCAGCCGTAATCCGGTGCGGAACGCCAACTACGGCAAAGCCGTCACCTACGGCTCGTCCCACATCCAGGCCATCTCATTCCTGCCGGACGGCAAGGTCGACGCCGAGACGATCCTCACCTACGGCCAGTCGGAAGACCCGAGCCGTCCGTCGCACCAGGACCAGACCGAGCTGTTCGGCAACAAGCAGTGGGTGACGTTCCCGTGGACGGACGCGCAGATCGCCGACCAGAAGGTGTCTTCCAAGACGGTGACGAGCCAGTGAGCGTGCCATGACCGCACCTCCCAGCTCGCGAAGCGAGCTAGGGGGATTTCTCCCCGATGTCATCGTCGTCGGGGCGGGGCTCGCTGGGCTTGTCGCGACACACGAACTGGTCAAGGCCGGCCGGCACGTGCTCGTCGTCGAGCAGGAGAACCGCCACAACCTGGGTGGCCAGGCGTTCTGGAGCCTCGGCGGGCTGTTCTTCGTCGACT
>DATLCL010000210.1:0-37012 GCA_035526415.1 Aeromicrobium sp. | reverse complement strand
AGGACGCGGTGCTCAGCGCCATCGTCGGCCGCTACTCCGACGACGTCTCCGAGCGCATCACGGCAGCGCTCGCCGACCGCTTCGATGAAACCGGGCCGGAGATGGTGCGGGCCACCCTCGAGGCCCTGCTGGATGCGCTGGAAGAAAACGCCGAGCTGCTGCGCGTCGTGGCCGACGAACTCCCGCGGAACGAGAACCGGGCCCGGGCCGAGGCCCTCGAACAGGGCGTGACCGGGCTGGTGAGCGCCTATCTCGCCGCGCGTCCGCCGGAGCTGCGCAGCGACCTCGCACCCACCACCGCCGCCTGGATCCTCGTGCGCGCGATCGAGAACTTGGCCGTTCGCTATGTCCTGGAACGGCCGCCGGTCGATCGCAAGACTTTCGTATCCGAACTCGAACGTCTCGTTGCCGGGTATCTCCTGGACGCCTGACTACTTGGGCGCGTGCGATTCCCGCCACTTGCGCTCGAACGGAAGGCGCCAGCGGCGGGGTGCGATGAGCTCTTGGACGCTGTCGGGGCCGTACGTACCCGCTTCGTAGAACTCCAGTTCCGGCGGGTTCTCCAGCAGCGGCGCTGCGACTTCCCACAGCCGCTCGATGCCGGCCGCGTTCGTGAAGAGCGTCCGTTCGCCACGCATCGCGTCGTAGAGGAGCCGCTCGTAGGCCTCGAGCACGTCCTCGGCATCAGCAGTCTCCGCGGTGTCGAACTGCATGCTCAGCTTCTGCAGCCGCATGCCGGGGCCAGGGTCCTTCCCGTAGTACGACAGCGACATGCGCGACACGTCGCGCAGGTCGAAGGTCAGGTGGTCCGGGCCGGAGTCGCCGATGCCGGAGTCGTCCGGGAACATGCTCTTGGGCGGCTCGCGAAACGCGATCGAGATGATGCGTGTGCCCTCCCCCATGCGCTTGCCGGTACGCAGGTAGAACGGGACATCCGCCCATCGCCAGTTATCGATCTCGGCGCGAAGCGCGATAAAGGTTTCGGTATCGGAGTTGGCGTCGACGCCATCCTCCTCGCGATAGCCCACGTACTGCCCGCGAATGACGTTGGTGACGTCGAGCGGCAACATCGAGCGGAAGACCTTGTTCTTCTCCTCGCCGATCGCGCCCGAGTCGAGCGCCGTCGGAGGCTCCATCGCCATGAACGCCATCAGCTGGAACAGGTGGGTCACCACCATGTCCTTGAACGCGCCCGTCCCCTCGTAGAAGCCGGCTCGGCCCTCCAATGAAAGCATCTCGGGAACGTCGATCTGGACGTGGTCGATGAAGTTGCGATTCCAGATCGGCTCGAACAGGCCGTTCGCGAAGCGGAACGCAAGGATGTTGAGCGCCGCCTCCTTGCCGAGGAAGTGGTCGATCCGGAAGATCTGCCGCTCGTCGAGAACCTCGTGGATGGAGGCGTTCAGCTCCCGCGCGGACTCCAGGTCGGTCCCGAACGGCTTCTCCATGACGACTTTCGCCCGATCGACCAGGTCGGCTTTGTGCAGCGTCTCGATGACCGACAGTGCCGCGCTCGGCGGGACACTGAGGTAGTGCAGTCGGCCAGGTTCGACGCCATGGGAGGACTGCAGCTCGGCCTCGTACTCGGCCGCCTGCTTGGCGAGGGCTTCGGGCCCTTCGCTCACCGTGACGAACGCCAGCCGCTTGAGGAACTCGCTCAGGTGCTCCTCGGCGATCGGGCGCTTGCTGAACTCCCGGCACGCCTGTTCGGCGAACTCCCGGAACGTCGCGTCGTCGTGCTGGTGCCTCGCGACACCGATCAGCCGGAGATCCTGGACGAGGCCGGACCCGAGCAGGTGCATGATGCCCGGCAGCAGCTTGCGCTTGGCCAGATCACCGGTTGCGCCGAACAGGACGATGAGGTGCGGCTCACTCATGAAGCGAGGCTACCCGCGTGGCAGTTAGATCAAGCGTCGGTCGGATGCCCAACGTGTTAACTCGTGCCGGCTCGACAGCTGGAGCTTGCGCAGAACGCTGGACACGTGCGTCTCGACCGTCTTGATCGAGATGAACAGTTCCTTGGCGACTTCCTTGTAGGCGTATCCGCGGGCAATGAGCCGCATCACCTCGCGCTCACGCACCGTCAGCCGATCGAGATCCTCGTCCACCTCGGCGATCTCGAACGACCCGGCGAACGCGTCGAGAACGAAGCCGGCGAGTCGCGGCGAGAAGACAGCGTCACCACCCGCGACCCGCTGGAGCGCTGCAACGAGCTCTGCACCAGAGATGTTCTTGGTGACGTATCCGCGAGCACCCGCCCGGATCACGCCGATGACGTCCTCAGCGGCGTCGCTGACACTGAGCGCCAGAAATGTGGTCGGGATACGCGTGCCGATGCGGCGGAGCACCTCGACGCCGCCGCCACCGGGCATATGGACATCGAGCAGCACGACATCGGGACGGTGCGCCTCGATGGCGCGGACCGCCGAGTCGACGTCCTCAGCCTCGGCCACCACCTCGACGCCCGCCTTCTCCAGTTCGGCACGCACTCCGGTGCGGAACATCGCGTGATCGTCAACGAGCGCGACCTTCATCCGCCCACCTCCATCGTCAGGGTGATCTCCGTGCCTTCACCCGGTGCGGACTGAACGTTCGCGGTCCCACCGTGCCGTTCCATCCGTCCCACGATCGAAGTCCGAATGCCCATGCGATCGTCGGCCACGGTCTCGGGGTCGAAGCCCTGGCCGCGGTCCCGGACGTACACGGTCGCTGTGGTGCCGGCGACCTCGGCGTACACATCGACGCGGGCGACCCCAGCATGCTTGGCCGCGTTGACCATGGCCTCGCGCGCTGATCGTGCCAACGCCGCCATCTTGACCGACGCCGGCGCGTCGCCGACCATCACCAGCTCAACCGGCACCCGGTGGGCCTCTTCGACGTCGTCGGCCGCAGCACGGAGCAGGGCCGCGAATGTTCCGGCACGCGGCGACTCCTCGCCGTAGAGCCAGGCCCGGAGATCGCGCTCCTGCCGACGGGCAAGGGTGGCCACGGCGGCCGGATCCTCGGCGTTGCGCTGCAACAAGGCGAGCGTCTGCAACACCGAATCGTGCAGGTGCGCGGCGACGTCGGCCCGCTCTTGTGACCGTACTCGCTCTCGACGTTCGCGGGTCAGGTCGGCGAGGAGGGACGCGACCCACGGGCCGAGAATGAGCGCTGCACCGATGAGCGCGATGGTGCTGGCGGACGCGAGGTCGACCAGCGCGCTCCATCCCCGTTCCTGGGTGACGAAGTACACAGCGGCGACGACCACGAGGCCCAGACCGGCGGCGACGCGCACGGCGGCGCTGGCGCCGTTGGACTGCCGCACCCAGTCTGAGAGCGAAGCCTCATCCAACTGGCGCCACACGACGACGACGCCCACGACGGCGGCGAGGATCGGCAGCAGGACGGCAGTACTTACTCCGCGTCCGCGGACCTGCAGGACCACAAGGACGCCGACGCCAACCGCGACGATCGCCATCGTCTGGACGATCTCCCGGGTGCCCACGACAGCGCCGCCAACCCGCAGGCCGCGACGCTGCGCCGCCTCCAACCCGGGCGCGCGCTCCGGCTCGGTCAACGGCATGAACCGCCACAGCAACAGGTAGGCGATGAGCCCAGCCCCGTTGAACCAGGTCGCCACCACGAAACCGACCCGCACCCAGACGACAGGCACGCTCAAGTGGTCGGCGATCCCGGCCGCGACGCCGCCGAGAATCCGGCGCTCGGCCGGACGCTCAGCACGCCTGCTTGGGGTGGACATGGGCCAAGCCTCACACGCGCGCGTGCGCGCCACCAGCACCTTCAGGGTGCACTCAGGGGATGTTGAGGGACGTCCCCGATGGCCGCTGAGGGGCCAAGCGCAGCACGATGGCTGCATGAACGACACGCCTGACTCCAACAAAACCCCACCCGACCCCCCACCCGGCGCTCCATCGGACGGGTTCGCGTCGCAGAACCTCCGCACCATCAGCGACGTCCGCCGCGCCCAAGACGATCGCATCGTCGCTGGTGTGTGCGCAGGCGTGGCTCGTCACCTCAACATCGACCCGATCCTCGTGCGCATCGCCGTGGTGGGTCTGACATTCGTTGGACTGTCCGGGCTCATCCTCTACCTCGCTGCGTGGTTCCTGCTGCCGGATGAAGAAGCTGATCGCAGCGTGGCCGCCGAATGGTTCGGTCTCGACCAGAACGAGCCACAGGTACGCGCAATCGGCCTGTTCGTCGCCGCGGTGCTCGCGGTCGTCGCGGTCGTCGGCGACAGCGGCTGGGGCTTGTGGTGGATCGGCTGGTGGGTTCTCCCGGCGGCCTTCCTCTTCTGGCTGTTCGTCGTACGCCCTCGGAAACGGCGTGCGGAAACCATGGCGGTTTCCGCTGGCACCGCCGCCGACGCCCACGCCGGGGGCACCGTTGACGAGCAGGTGGAGGCATACACGGCCGCACGCGTCGCCGATCACCTGGAGCGCAAGCGGCAACGGTACGAGCGCCGGCGCGAGTCACGCGCACTGTGGCGGCTGACCCTGTCTCTCATCGCCATCGCCATAGCTGTGACGCTGATCGTCGACCAGCAGGTCGATGTGGACCCTTCGGCCTACGTTGTCGCCGCGCTGCTCGCCGTCGCCATCGGGTGCCTCGTCGGGACGCTGTGGGGCAACGCGGGCGGGCTCGTCGGTCTCGGGCTTCTCCTGACCGTCATGCTGCTGCTGGCATCCGCAGTACCGACCGGTCGCATCGGCGAGCAGGTGCGCGAGCCGCAGACCCTGGCTGGCCTGCAGTCGTCGTACCGGCACGGCATCGGCGAGTTCGAGCTCGACCTGTCCGGCTTCAACCGGCCGTCCCAGTTGGCCGGGCGAACGGTTCGGATCGATGCTGGCATCGGCCAGACCGTCGTCTACGTGCCCGAAGGCCTTCCGGTGAAGCTCGACGCTGAGCTGCGTGGCGGCGAGATCAGCGCGTTCGGCCGGCAATGGCACGGCCATGACAACAACGTCACAACCGCCGACGGTCACGGGCGGGCCCTTCACCTGGTCATCAACCAACGATTCGGAGACATGGAGGTGATCCGCCGATGAACCGCCACCCCTTCCGGTGGGAGGCGCTGGCCTTCGGGCTGCTGTTCCTGGCCGTGGTCGGAACCTGGACCGCGTGGAGGACCGGCGTCCTCGCCAGCGACCAGCTGGCCTACGCGCCGGCCGGCACCCTGATCGTGCTCGGCATAGCCGGCATCATCGCCACGTTCAGCAGGCCGAGCCGCAAACAGCCGCAGCCCCCGGCAAGCACCGACAACGCCGACGAAACCGACGAAACCGACGAAACCGACGAGGAGCGTCCTGATGACGACCAAGCGACTGACACGCAGCCCTGACGACCGCTGGATCGCCGGCATCTGCGGTGGCCTCGCCGAATACACCGGTCTCGATGCCACCCTCATCCGGGTCGTCCTGCTGGTGGCAACGATTCTCGGCGCCGGCTCGCTGATCGTGATCTACCTGGTCTGCTGGCTGCTCATACCCCTTGGCTGATCAGCCACGCCTCGAGCGCGCTGCGGAACTCCGGAGCGGTCCGGTCGACCGTCAGCCCATGCGTGGCACCGGGTATGACCTTGGTCGTTGTGGGACCGCCGTACAGGAGAGCTTGGAGCGGGAGCCGCGTGGAGTCGAAGACGAGGTCCTTGTCGCCCATGAGGAGCAGGACCGGCACCTTGATCTGCTTGGCGCTGAGCCCTGAGACGACGGCCGCCTGTACCGCCGACTGGAGATCCCCACAGGGGTTGATGGAGCGCCGGCTGTCGCCGTAGGCGAACACCGAATCCGGCGCCGCGGCGAGGAAGTTCTTCCGGTAGTCAGCCTGGTTGGCCGTGAAATAGGCGTAGCCCGGCGCCCCCTTGGCCGATGGCTGGCCACCCAGCACGCAGGTCGGGCCCCACGAGACCGCCGTGAACACGGCCGAGGCGCTCAGCGCGACGTCGGCATACGACAGCAGCGCGACGGCGTCGACGTCCTTGAACGAGAAGGCCTCCACTTGCGCAATCGATCCGCCGAGGGAGTGTCCTGCCAACGCAACGCGCGAGAACGTGGGATGCAGCGTGCCGCCATAGGTGCCGCCACGCAGCTGCTGGACGATCTGGTGCGCGATGGTGGCCTGGCCGCCCACGCAGCTCTGCGTCCCCGCCGGGTGGTCGCTCGCGCCATAACCCAACCGGTCGATCGTGATGGAGACGTGTCCCCGCTTGGCCAACTCGACTGCGTGGTTGAAGCCGTTCACCGGAACTCTCCAGAACCACTCAGCGAGCTCGAGCCCATGGAGGTAAAGGGTGCCCGACTTCGGCTGCACCGATCTGAGCGATGACGCCGGACCGGTGAGATGCCCTTGGACGGTGTAGGTCTTGCCATCAGTGCCGCATGGGACACCGGACTTGTTCACGTTCTGAACGATGAAGGAGACCGGCTGATCCACCACGGCCGATGGTGTCTCCGCGGCAGCTGGCGCCGCGCCGACAAAGAGACACACGACAGCAACTGCGACCACATGCAATCTGCTCACAGGCTGACCGTAGACCCGTCGACCACTGCGCTACCCCGTGCACAATGTCCAAACTTCCCTACCGCGTTCGGACTTTCGGTCTAACGCTCCAACCACGCCTGGCGAGCCGCAACGGCAGTCGTCGTCCAGTCGCTGAACAGTCCGTCGACGCCGGCGTCAAAGTAGATCGCGTACTCCTGTTCTGGAGTGCAAGCGGCCGGCAGGAATTTCGGCTCGTCGCGCATGGTCCAGATGTGGACGTCGAGTCCGGCGGCATGGGACCGGTCGACCACGTCCGTCGGCGCATCGAGGCGGCCACTCTTGTCGCGGGGAATGACCAGGTCCTTGTGCGGGCCGATGGCGTCGGCGAAGGAGGCGATGTCATCGAGGTGGTTCAGTTCGTCGCGCTGCTTGGGCGAGATGAGCCGGACGAGGAACAGCGGGCTGCGCGCGTTGAAGTCGCGCAGGTTGCCGGACTCGAACGACTGCACGATGACCGGTGCGTCCTCGGCGTTGAGACCGTTGCGCTCGAGGGCGTCGATGAGGAGATCGTTGAGGTCCAGCCCGATGCCGGCGAAGTAGCTCGGGTGCTTTGTCTCGACATAGATGCCAACTGTTGAGCCTCGTCGAGCCGCACCCTCGGCCGCGATCTGCACGACCTCATCGAACGTCAGGATCTGCTCCCCCGGCAGCTCGGTGTTGCGCGGCCGGACGTCCGGAATGCGCTCGCGCGTTCGCAGCGTCTTGAGTTCAGCGAGGGTGAAGTCCTCGGTGAACCAACCGGTGCGCGACGACCCGTCGACGGCCTTGGTCGTCCTTCGGTCGGCGAACGCCGGATGACCGGCAATGTCGGTCGTCCCGCTGATCTCGTTCTCGTGCCGTACGACGAGGTGCCCGTCCTTCGTCGCGACCACGTCCGGTTCGATGTAGTCGATGCCTTCGTCGATCGCCAGGTCGTACGACGAGCGGGTGTGTTCGTGGCGTAGGCCCGGGAAGCCGCGGTGGGCAATGAGCAGCGGGCGCGGGAGCTCGATCACGGTCCAACCATAGGATCACCACGTGCGTCCGTTCCTTCTGCTCGCCACCCGCGCCGAGGATGGCGCGGCAGACGAGGAGTACGCGGCGTTCCTGAAGTACGGGGGCCTCGAGGAGTCACAGCTCGAGCGGCGACGGCTCGAGCGTGAGCCGATGAGCGATGTAGATCTCGACGCCTACAGCGGGCTGATTCTCGGCGGCAGTCCGTTCACCTTCTCCGATGACGAGAAGACGGACGTCCAGGTTCGCGTCGAGGAGGAGCTGCAGGCACTCACCCACGAAGCCTTGGCCCGCGACTTCCCGTTCCTCGGCGCCTGCTTCGGCATTGGCATCATAGGATCCGTCCTCGGCGGGATGGTCGACGACCGTTACCGGGAACCGGTCAGCGCTCCCATCATCGAACTGACCGATATCGGCCGGGTCGACCCACTGTTCGAGGTCATGCCGTCGACGTTCAAGGCCTTCGTCGGGCACAAGGAGGCGGTCCACTCACTGCCGGACGACGTCGTCGTCCTCGCCTCTTCCGCAGATTGCCCGGTGCAGGCGTTCCGCGTCGGGAAGAACGTGTACGCCACCCAGTTCCATCCCGAGCTCGATGTCCCGGGTATACACATCCGGATCGACGCGTACAAAGACTACGGCTACTTCCCACCGGAGGAAGCCGACAGCCTCAAAGCGATGGCCGTGGGGAGCGGAGTCGAACTCCCTGGATTGCTCGTCCGACGCTTCGTGGAGCTTTATGGTGACGCCGAACCGATAGGCTGAATGCGGAGCGCCGGGAAGTCGGGTCGGCATCTTGTCCCTGACCCCTCCGGAGGCGCCATGCACGACGTCGAAGCATTTGGTCTGGTGATTGCCGCGATGGCGATTGCCCTCACCGTGGCGATCCTCGCCAACCACCTGACGGAGCGGTTCCGCGTTCCGGCGCCCGCAATCTTCCTGGTTGCGGCCGTGCTCTTGGCCGATGTCTTCCCCGGGCTGTCCACGATGTCGTTCACCACGGTTCAGCGAACCGTGACCGTGGCGCTGGCGGTCATCCTCTTCGACGGTGGCATGCATATCGGCATGCGACGGTTCCGCGCATCGGCACGGCCCATCGCCTGGATCGGCGTCGCTGGAACGGCCGTCACTGCGGCGGCGGTGAGCCTACTGGCCCACGGACTGTTCGACTTCGGCTGGAAGCCCGCCCTCCTGCTCGGTGCCGCCCTCGCCGCAACCGATCCCGCCGTGGTCTTCTCCGTGCTCGGCAAGCGAGAGATCGCGGGACGGACAGGCACCATCCTGGAAGGCGAGTCCGGCGCGAACGATCCGGTCGGCATCGCGCTGATGATTGCGATTCTGTCGGCTACCGGCGCGGGCCTCGGTGCGTGGGTCGATGGGCTCACGCAATTCGTCCTCCAGTTGGCGATCGGCTTGGCGGTCGGCATCATCGGCGGACGCGGGCTGCTGCTCTTCATCCGGCGCGTCTCGCTGCCGGGCAGCTCGCTGTATTCGGTGCGCGTCTTGGCCGGGGCGCTCGGCTTGTATGGGATCGCCACCGTGCTTCACGGCTCAGGCTTCCTAGCGGTCTTCGTGGCCGGCATCTTGATCGGCGACCAGCCCGCTCCGCACAAGAAGGACATCGTCCGCTTCCACGCTGCGTTGGCGAGCCTCGGCGAGATCGTGGCCTTCTCGATCCTCGGGCTGACCATCTCCGCATCGACGCTGACCGACCGCAGCGTCTGGCTCACCGGACTCGTCCTCGGAACCCTGCTGATGTTCGTGGTGCGGCCCGCGCTTCTCGGACTGTTGACCTGGCCGATCGATCTCACCGGCGGCGAACGAGCCTTCGTGCTCTGGGCCGGCCTCAAGGGCGCCGTCCCCATCCTGCTGGGGACCTTCGCGATCACCGCCGACGCACCTGACGCCGACCGGATCTACGGGGTCATCTTCGTCGTCGTCACGCTCTCGGTGGTGATCCAAGGCAGTTCGGTGCCGTGGGCAGCCAGACGCTTGGGCATTCCCACGACCAAAGTCGAAAGCTAGCTACTCCCACTCAATAGTGCCCGGCGGCTTGCTGGTGATATCCAGCACGACCCGGTTCACGTCCGCCACCTCGTTGGTGATCCGGGTGGAGATCCGCTCAAGCAGCTCGTACGGCAGTCGGCTCCAGTCGGCGGTCATCGCGTCCTCGCTGGAGACCGGCCGGAGGACGATCGGATGGCCATAGGTGCGTCCGTCGCCCTGGACGCCGACCGAGCGGACGTCGGCGAGCAGCACCACCGGGAACTGCCAGATCTGGTCATCCAGCCCGGCCGCGGTGGTTTCGTCACGCACGATGGCGTCCGCGGCGCGCAGGATGTCGAGCCGCTTGCGGTCGACGGCGCCAACGATGCGAATGGCGAGGCCCGGGCCGGGGAACGGATGCCGGCCGACGATGGCCTCCGGTATGCCCAGCTGGCGGCCGACGTCACGAACTTCGTCCTTGAACAGCGTCCGCAGCGGCTCGATGAGCGAGAATGCGAGATCGTCCGGCAAGCCGCCGACGTTGTGGTGGCTCTTGATGTTCGCCGCGCCCTCGCCACCGCCGGACTCGACGACGTCCGGGTAAAGGGTGCCCTGAACGAGGTACCTCACGGGCGTCCCCGGCGTGGCCAGGATCTCGCGCTCGGCCTGCTCGAACGTCCGGATGAACTCGCGCCCGATGATCTTGCGCTTCTCCTCGGGATCAGTCACGCCGTCGAGGAAGCCAAGGAACTGGTCGCTGGCGTCGACCACTTTCAGGTTGACACCGGTCGCAGCGACGAAGTCCTGCTCGACCTGCTCGGCCTCGCCTTGCCGCAGGAGTCCATGGTCGACGAAGACGCATGTCAGCTGGTCCCCGACAGCACGCTGGACCAGCGCAGCCGCCACGGATGAATCCACGCCGCCGGACAACCCGCAGATGACGCGAGCGTCGCCGACCTGTTCGCGGATTGCGGCGACCTGCTCCTCGACGATGTTCGCGCTCGTCCACGTCGGCTCAAGGCCGGCGATGTCGTAGAGGAAGTGCTCAAGTACCCGCTGGCCGTGCTCGGTATGCAGCACCTCGGGGTGCCACTGGACGCCGGCGACGCGACGGCCGACGTCCTCGAACGCGGCGACGGGGGTGACGTCCGTGGACGCCAAGACGAGCGCGCCGGCCGGCGCAGCTGTCACCGAGTCACCGTGTGACATCCAGACCCGGTGCGCGGCAGGCAATCCGGCCAGCAGCCGACCGGGTGCGGACACCGCCACGCCGGTTCGCCCGTATTCGCGAGAGCCGGTGGCGGAAACCGTGCCGCCGAGACCCTGCGCCATCAGCTGGAAGCCGTAGCAAATGCCGAAGAGCGGGACCCCGGAGCCATAGACCGAGGTGTCGAGCGTCGGGGCGCCCGGTTCGTACACACTTGACGGGCCGCCGGAGAGGATGATCGCCGCCGGTTTCCTGGCCAGAATCTCCTCCACCGGCATGGTGTGCGGGACGATCTCGGAGTACACCCGCGCCTCCCGCACCCGTCGAGCGATCAGCTGCGCGTACTGCGCGCCGAAGTCGACAACGAGGACTGTCGCGTGCGGTCGGTTCACGGGTCGATCGTATTGCCCGCCGAGAATTGCCTGGCCACCCGTAACGCCTCTTGACCGGCGTCGTTGAGTCATACAGATCTAAAAGCTGTCCCTCCCAATAGATCGGCGCGTCGCTCGGGCGTCGCGTCAACATCAGAACCCGGCCCGTGAGCTCCCTCCAGGCCGGGTTCTGTTGTTAGGGCCTAAACAATTGGCAGGCGGTAGGCGGCCGGGGCGTCGTCGGGGACGATCGGGTTCTTCGGCGCGACCGGCGTGATCCGACGGTAGGCGTGTCCCAGCTCAGGCCGCGGGTCCAGCTCGCCCTTGTTCGGCCAGAGGCTGAGCGCCCGCTCGGCCTGCGCCGAGATGGTGAGGGACGGGTTGACGCCGAGATTGGCACTGATCGCAGCGCCGTCGACCACGTGCAGGCCCGGGTGCCCGTAGACGCGGTGGTACGGGTCGATGACGCCGGTCTCGGGGCTGTCGCCGATGACCGCGCCACCCATGAAGTGGGCCGTCATCGGGATGCCGAACGGCTCGCCGATGGTTCCGCCGGCCAGCGCCTTGCCCTTGCCGCCCATGGCCTCGGCCATCCGCTGGACGGCTTCGTGGCCTTCGGGGATGTAGTCGGGGTTCTTGCCCCCGTGCCCCTGCTTGGACGTGATGCTCTTGCCGCCGAGTCGCCACCACTTGCGCTTGACGAGCGTGGTGATGGAGTTGTCGTGAGTCTGCATGACCAGTGCGATGACCGTCTTCTCCGACCAGTGGAACGGGTCGTAGATCTTGAACAGGTTGCCCTTCAGCTGGATGAAGAGCTTGCCCAGTTCCTTGACCCATCGCCAGACGCGACTCCCGGGCAGGTCGCCCGGAACGAGAGCGGTGATCAGCGCCACCATCGCATTCGAACCGCGGCCGTACCGCACCGGCTCGATGTGGGTGTGGTCGTTCGGGTGGAACGAGGACGTGATGGCCACGCCGTCGGTGTAGTCGACGTCCCGGTTCAACGCGATTGCGCCGAGCAGGGCCTCGGAGTTCGTGCGCGTCAACAGCCCAAGCCGGTCTGAGATGTTCGGCAGGACGCCTTGGTCTTTCATCTTGTGCAGGAGCTTGTGTGTCCCCATCGTGGCGGCGGCGAAAACCACCTGCTCGGCGGTGAACGTCCGGTGCCCGCGCCGGATCTTGCCGTTCGTCCGGCGCGTGTCGACCGCGTAACCACCGCCCGGCAGTGGTCGGACCTTCGTCGCCGTGGTGAGCGGGAAGACCTCAGCACCGTTCTTCTCGGCCAGGTAGAGGTAGTTCTTGACCAGCGTGTTCTTCGCATTGTGCCGGCAACCGGTCATGCACTCGCCGCAGTGCAGGCAGGCGTTGCGCTCGGGGCCGACGCCACCGAAATACGGGTCACCGACGTTCGCGCCGGGCTCGTCGCCGAAGATGACGCCGACCGGCGTGTGGTGGAACGTGCCACCGACACCCATCTCGTCGGCCACCTGCTTGATGACGCGGTCCGCGGGTGTCTCCCGCGGGTACAGCGTGACGCCGAACATCCGTTTCGCCTGGTCGTAGTACGGCGCGAGCTCGGATTTCCAGTCGGTGATGTGTCCCCACTGCGGATCCCGATAGAACGCGTCCAAAGGCTCGTACAGCGTGTTGGCGTAGACCAGAGACCCACCGCCGACCCCGGCGCCGGACAGGATCAGCGAGTCCTTCAGCACGTTCACCCGCTGGATGCCGTACATGCCTAGCGGTGGGAACCAGACGAACTTGCGCAGGCGCCACGACGTCTTGGCGAAGTCCTCGTCGCGGTACCGCGGGCCCGCCTCGAGGACGGCGACCCGGTAGCCCTTCTCGGTCAGCCGGAGCGAGGAGACGCTGCCGCCGAAGCCGGAACCGATGACGACGACGTCGTAGTCGAAGAGCTCGTCAGCCATGTCAGGCCCTCGGCGTACGGCGGACGAGCTTGAAGGCGCTCGTGAACAACCTGCTCCGGGTGCGGAACGGGATGGATTCCGGACCCATCGTCGGCATGAGCCGCTGCATGGCGACGGACTGCGGCTCGGTGTAACGCAGGATGCCCTCAACACCCTGGCGACGCCCCGAGCCGGACTTGCGCATGCCGCCCATCGGGGCGTCGATGCTGCCGAAGCTGGCCATGAACCCGTCATTGACGTTGACCGTGCCGCACTTGATCCGTGGAGCGATGCGCTTGGCGACCCGAGACGGGCCCCAGACGCTCGCATTGAGTCCGTACTCACCGGTGTTGGCGAGCCGGACAGCCTCGTCGACATCCCGATAGGGGTACAGCGACACGACCGGCCCGAAGGTCTCGTTGGCGCAGACTTCGGCGGCCTCCGTCACGCCCTCGAGAATCGTCGGCTCGTGGAAGAACGGCCCGAGATCCGGACGCGCCTTGCCGCCGGCAACGATCGTCGCCCCGTTGGCAAGGGCGTTCTCGATGTGCTTGATGACGCCCTCCAATTGCGCGGCCGACACCAGCGAGCCTATGTCGGCGTCCCACTCGAAGGACGGGCCCATGGCGACAGCCTCGGTGTTGCGCGCAAAGGCCTTCTTGAAGTCGTCGTAGAGCGAGTCGTGGACGTACATCCGCTCGATGGACACGCAGGTCTGGCCCGCGCCATGGAAGCACGCGTGGATCGCGCCGGCCGCCGCCTTCTCGACGTCGGCTCCGGGCAGGACGATCATCGGGTTCTTGCCGCCCAGCTCCAGCGAGGCCGTGACCAATCGGTCCGCGCTCTGCTTGGCCACCCCGATGCCGGTGGCCGTCGAGCCGGTGAAGCAGATGTAGTCGGCCTGGTCGATGATCGCCGACCCGACGACGGACCCGGACCCGGAGACGATCTGCCAGATGTCGTCGGGCAGGCCGGCCGCACGCAACAGCTCGACGGCGGCGAGGCTGGTAAGCGGGCTCTGGCTGTCCGGCTTGTGGACCACCGCATTGCCGGCAGCGATGGCGGCCAAGCCATCCGGAATCGCCATCGTCAACGGGTAGTTCCACGGACTGATGACGCCGACGACACCCTTCGGCACATGGTTCACCCGAACCGAGACCAACCCCGGCACCATGCCGCTGCGGTGCTTGGGCTTCAACTGTCGGCGCAGGCGACGCGCGTAGAAGCGGGCCGTCATGGCCGTGTGCAGCACCTCGACGAAGGCGTCGCGGCGACTCTTTCCACCCTCGACCTGAATGAGATCCATCACTTCGTCCTGGTGGGACAGCAACAGGTCGTGGAACCTCAACAGCATGCGCTTGCGTTCACGCAGCGGGGTTTGCCCCCACCGCTCCTGCGCCGCGTGTGCCGCCGAGAATGTGGCGTCGACATCGTCGAGCGAAGACGCCGGGATCTCCGCGATCGGCTCGTCGGTGAAGGGGGCCCTCAGCGTGCGCGATTCGCCGGACGTGGAGCGAATCAAAGCCGTCAATGCGGCGATGCGGGCGGGGGCCACGCGGGTGGCAACAGACATGCGGTCACGATACCGCGGGTATTCGGGCGTCGATTAGTGCTCGACGATGAGTTCGACTCGCTGAAATTCCTTCAAGTCGGTGTAACCGGTGGTGGCCATCGATCGCCGGAGTGCGCCGATCAGGTTCATCGTTCCGTCCGCCACCGACGACGGGCCGAACAGCACCGCCGACATGGGGCCCGACCTGCCGATGTCGACCCGCTCACCGCGTGGCAGTTCGGGGTGCCACGCCTCGGCGCCCCAGTGGTATCCGCCGCCCGGTGCCTCGGCGGCTCGCGCGAACGGCGACCCGATCATGACCGCATCGGCGCCGCAGGCGATGGCCTTGGCGATGTCGCCGCTACGGCCGATGGAGCCGTCGGCGATGACGTGGACGTACCGTCCACCGGACTCGTCGAGGTAGTCGCGACGGGCCGCCGCAACGTCGGCCACGGCGGTGGCCATGGGGACGGCGACACCCAGGACAGAGCGCGTCGTGTGCGCAGCGCCGCCGCCGAATCCGACGAGCACGCCGGCGGCCCCGCTCCGCATCAGGTGCAGGGCGGCCTGGCCGGTCGCACATCCACCAACGATGACGGGAACATCGAGTTCGTAGATGAACTGCTTGAGGTTCAGGGGCTCGGCTCGACCGGACACATGCTCGGCCGACACCGTCGTCCCACGGATGACGAAGATGTCGACGCCGGCATCGACGACGACGTCGGCGAACTGCTTGGTCCGCTGCGGGGACAGCGCGCCGGCCACGGTCACGCCCGACTCGCGCACTTCCTTCAGCCGCTCGACGATCAGCTCGGGCTTGATCGGCTCCGCGTAGATCTCCTGCAACCGACCGGTGCAGACGGCGTGGTCTGAACCCGCGATCTCGGCGAGCAGCTTCTCCGGCTCTTCGTACCGGGTCCAGAGGCCCTCAAGGTCCAGCACGCCGAGTCCGCCGAGCCGGCCCAATTCGATGGCGGTGGCCGGACTCATGACCGAGTCCATGGGTGCAGCGACGACCGGCAGATCGAAGCGATAGGCGTCGATCTGCCACGCAGTCGACACTTCTGCGGGGTCTCGGGTGCGTCGGCTCGGCACGATGGCGACGTCATCGAACGCGTAGGCCCGCCGCCCGCGCTTGGCCGCACCGATCTCAAGATCCACAAGCCGAGGGTACCGACTGACGTCGCGATGCCGTGTTCGCTGGACAGTCGGTGGTCACAATGGGAGGATTCCGAACGAACCCGGTCGGGCGTCTCACCCGCCGGCCCGCCCCCAGGAGTACGGAGCGAACATGGCTTACCGACCCGCTGTTGAGCCCGAGGCAGTAGCCCTGCTCAAGTCACTGACGACCCTCTCCGATGCGGACGTGAAGAAGTTCGCCGAGGTCGGCCGTCTCGTGCACATCCCCGAGGGCTGGTCGATGATCTCCGAGAGCACGCCGGCGGACAACGCGTACTTCGTTCTCGACGGCGAAGTCACCATCAAGGACCACGGCACGGAGATTGCCACCGTGGGGCCCGGCGCCTTCGTCGGTGAGGGCGCCATCGTGAACCGCACCTACCGGTCTGCCCAGGTCATCACGAAGTCGCCGCTCACTGCGCTGGCCATCACCGCTGAAGAGGGCCGTCAACTCGCCGCCGACATCCCGGCGCTAGGTGCGCTGATCCAGCGCGAGGCCGCAGACCGGTCCAACACGGATTGATGACGGACGACGAAGAGTCGTTCGATGCCTCGGCCGTCGTTGAGGTCGTTACCGAAACCATGTTGGGCCAACCGCCCACACTGACCCGACTTGAGGTCGCCAAGAGGTCCGGGCTCGCGCCCGAAGTCAACGCCGCCCGCTGGCGGGCGCTGGGCTTCCCGGAGGTCGCCGACGACGATGTGGCGTTCACCAAGGCCGATGTCGACGCCCTTAAGCTCACCGAGTCGCTGATCGGGCTTGGCTTCATCGACCGAGAAAGCGAAGAGTCGTTCATCCGGACGGTCGGACGTACATTCGCACGCCTCGCCGAGTGGCAGGTGCGTGGCATCCTGCGGCCTGCGCTCGAGGGCGAATCGGGCACACTCTCCAGCCGCGACCTCAAGCAGGTCACCGAGATCCTGCGGCTCGGCTCCAAGGTGCAGGACTATGTCTGGCGACGCCACCTTGTTGGCGCGGCCACCCGCATGGTGCTGCAGCATTCGGTCGACACAGATTCCGAGCCCGGGTGCGCCGGGTTCGTCGACATCGTCGGCTACACGACCCGGAGCCGGTCCATGACCAGTGACGAGCTGTCGGCGCTCGTCGAGCGGTTCGAGAGCGTCGTCACCGACCTGATCACCGAGCACAGCGGACGCGTCGTCAAGACGATCGGCGACGAGATCTTCTTCGTCGTCGACGACCCGGCCGAGGCCGCATGGCTCGGCGTCGAACTCACCGAGCAGCACGTCCACGACGATTCGTTCCCGAATGTCCGCGTCGGCATGGCGTATGGCGACCTGCTCCACCGCTTGGGCGATGTCTTCGGTCCGGTGGTCAACATGGCGTCGCGGCTGACGTCGGTGGCGCGGCCCGGACGCGCGGTCGTCGACAAGCATCTGGCCGAACTGGCCGGGGACGAACCCGGCATCCGGTTGCGGCGCATGTCACGCGCGCGGATCAAAGGTTTCGAGACGGTCGAGCCATGGGCCCTCAAACGGGAGCGGCTTGACCGCCGCCGCGGCCTGCGTAGCGCGGTCGGCGACATCATCGAAGGCGCCACCGAGGACGTCGCGTTGCGCCTACCTCATCGAGACGAATAGTTCGGGGCTTCGACCGTCATCTGGATGTCGTGCGGGTGGCTCTCCTTGAGCCCGGCCGGCGTGATGCGGACGAACCGCCCCTTGGCCTTCAGCTCGCCGATGGAGTGCGCGCCGACGTAGAACATCGACTGGTGCAGACCCCCGACGAGCTGGTGGACGACCGGGCCCAGTGGGCCCTTGTAGGAGACGCGGCCCTCGATGCCCTCCGGGACGATGTCGTCATCGCTGCTGACGTCGGCCTGGAAGTAGCGGTCCCTGGAGTACGACTTCTTGCCCCGCGAGGCCATCGCCGCGATGGAACCCATGCCGCGGTAGTCCTTGAACTGCTTGCCGCCGTGGAAGATCACTTCGCCGGGACTCTCCTCGGTGCCGGCCAGGAGTGAGCCGATCATGACGGTGTCGGCACCGGCGACGAGCGCCTTGGCGATGTCGCCGGAGTACTGCAGCCCACCGTCGGCGATGAGCGGGACGCCGGCCGGCTCGGTCGCGAGCGAGGCCTCGTAGACCGCGCTGATCTGCGGCACGCCCACGCCCGCCACGACGCGGGTGGTGCAGATGGAGCCCGGACCGACGCCGACCTTGACGGCGTCGGCGCCAGCGTCGATGAGCGCTTGGGCGCCGGCGCGGGTGGCAACGTTGCCGCCGATGATCTGGACGTTCGCGAAGCCGGCGTCGGACTTGAGCCGGCGAATCATGTCGAGGAGCGCGTGCGCATGGCCATGTGCCGTGTCGACCACCAGGACATCGACGCCGGCTTCGCGGAGTGCGTTGGCACGCTCGTACGCGTCACCAAAGAACCCGACCGCGGCACCGACGAGCAGGCGGCCGGAGGAGTCCTTGCTGGCGTTGGGGAACTGCTCGGACTTCACGAAGTCCTTGACCGTGATGAGGCCGGCGAGCTTGCCGTCGGCGTCGACCAGCGGAAGCCGCTCACGCTTGTGCTGCCTCAGCAACCCGGAGGCCTCGTCGCGGCTGATGCCGGCCGAACCGGTGATGAGCGGCTGAGCCGTCATGACGTCGCCCACAAAGGTGGTAGCCCACTCGGCCACCGGGGTGAAGCGCAAGTCGCGGTTGGTGATGATGCCGAGAAGGGTGTTGTCGTCGTCGACGACGGGCAGGCCGGAGACGCGGTATTCGCCGCAGAGGGCATCCAGTTCCTCCAGCGTCGCCTTCGGGCCAATGGTCACCGGGTTGGGGATGATGCCGGTCTGGGTCCGCTTGACCAGCTCGACCTGATACGCCTGGTCCTCGGTCGAGAGGTTGCGGTGCAGGATGCCGATGCCGCCCTCACGGGCCATGGCGATGGCCGTCCGGGACTCGGTGACGGTGTCCATCGCAGCCGACAGCAGCGGAATGCTGAGCGTGAGGTCACGGGTCAGTCGGGTCGTCGTGTCGACCTCGCTGGGAACGACATCGGTCTCGCCCGGGAGGAGCAGGACGTCGTCGTACGTCAAGCCGAGAGAAGCGAACTTGTCAGGAATGCCCTGTTCCATGAACCAATGTTACGGGATCAGTGATGGTGGCCGGCGTGGGCGTCTTCCTCTTCGGCCGGCTTTTCGGCAACGAGCGTTTCGGTCGTGAGCAGCATCGATGCGATGGAGGCCGCGTTCGCCAGCGCCGAGCGGGTGACCTTGACCGGGTCGAGGATGCCTTGAGCAAGCAGGTCGCCGTACTCACCGCTTGCCGCGTTGAAGCCGTTGCCATCCTCGCGCACCTTGGACACCACGACCTCGCCGGAGTATCCGCCATTGCGGGCGATCCACTCGAGCGGAGCGTCGATGCCGACCCGGACGATGCGCACGCCGGTGGCTTCGTCTCCGGTCAGCCCGAGATCGCCGTCGAGCGCCGCCGCAGCGTGCACCAGCGCGGAACCGCCGCCGGCCACGATGCCCTCTTCGATGGCGGCCCGGGTCGCGGAGACAGCATCCTCGATGCGGTGCTTCTTCTCCTTGAGCTCCACCTCGGTGGCGGCACCGACCTTGATGACGCAGACCCCGCCGGCCAGCTTGGCCAGCCGCTCCTGCAGCTTCTCGGTGTCCCAGTCGGAATCGCTGGCTTCGATCTCGGCCTTGATCTGATTGATCCGACCCTCGACCTCAGCCTTGTCGCCGCTGCCGTCGATGATCGTCGTGTTGTCCTTGGTGATCACGATGCGGCGAGCGGTACCGAGCTCGTCGAGCCCGATCGAATCGAGTTTCAGCCCGAGATCGGGGGTGATGACCTGGCCGCCGGTCAGGATCGCGATGTCCTGCAGGATCGCCTTGCGGCGCTCGCCGAAGCCGGGCTGCTTGGCCACGACTGACGTGAAGGTGCCGCGGATCTTGTTGACCACGAGTGTGGAGAGGGCCTCGCCCTCAACGTCTTCGGCGCAGATGAACAGCGGCTTTCCGGTCGCGATGACCTTCTCCAGCAGCGGCAGCAGGTCGGCGACTGCGCTGATCTTGCCCTGATGGATGAGGATGTACGCGTCGTCCAGCACCGCTTCCATGCGCTCGGTGTCGGTGACCATGTACGGCGACAGGTAGCCCTTCTCGAACTGCATGCCTTCGGTGAACTCGAGCTCGGTGCCCATGGTGTTGGACTCCTCGACCGTGATCACGCCGTCCTTGCCGACCTTGTCGAACGCCTCGGCGATCAGGCCACCGATGACCTCGTCCCGCGACGAGACGGTGGCTACCGCGGAGGTGTCCTTGATGTCGTCGACCGGGCGGGCGGACTCGCGCAGGTGCTCGGTGACAGCTGTGACAGCGGCGTCGATGCCGCGCTTGAGCGCGATCGGGTTGGCGCCGGCGGCGACGGCGCGCAGTCCCTCGTGGACGAAGGCTTGAGCCAGGACGGTCGCGGTCGTGGTGCCGTCACCAGCGACGTCGTTGGTCTTGGTGGCGACTTCCTTCGCGAGCTGGGCGCCGAGGTTCTCGAATGGATCGTCAAGCTCGATCTCGCGAGCGACGGTGACACCATCGTTCGTGAGGGTCGGAGCGCCCCACTTCTTGTCGAGGACGACGTAACGGCCTTTCGGGCCGAGCGTCACCTTGACGGTGTCGGCAAGCTTGTCGACACCGCGCTCAAGGGCGCGACGAGCGTTCTCGTCGAACGCCAGGATTTTCGGCATCAGGAAACGACCGCGAGCACGTCGCGCGCGCTCAGGATCAGCAGGTCTTCGCCGTTGTACTTGACCTCGGTGCCGCCGTACTTGCTGAAGATGATCTTGTCGCCGACGTTCACGTCGAGCGGGACACGGTTGCCGTTGTCGTCAACGCGACCCGGGCCCACAGCGAGGACCTCGCCCTCCTGTGGCTTCTCCTTGGCGGTGTCCGGGATGACGAGCCCGGATGCAGTGGTCTGCTCGGCTTCGACGACCTTGATGACGAGACGATCCTCGAGCGGCTTGATGCTGACCGACACTGTCAACCTCCACGTAGTGAGTGATTCTTCAGATGGTTTGAGAGCCCCTGCGGGCATCCCGAATCTAGCACTCACCCCAAAGGAGTGCTAACGCCGCCCACCCCTGAATGCGGCACGATGGAGCAGGTGGCGCGGTTCATTGATCTCAATGCTGACGTCGGCGAGTCCGCCCAGAGGTGGGCATCGGGCGAGGACGCCGATTTGCTCGAGGTGGTGACGAGCGCAAACGTCTCCACCGGCGCCTACGCCGGCGATGACGAACTGATCGCCGCGACGTGTGCAGCGGCGGCACGGCTCGGCGTCAGGGTGGGGGCACAGGTCGGATATCCGGACCGCGAAGGATTCGGGCGGCGGTCGATGGAGTTCGCGCCGAATGATCTCGCCGATGAGATCCGGCGCCAGATTCGGCACCTGACCGACCTGGCCGCGCAGGTCGAGGCCGAGGTCGCCTACGTAAAGCCGCACGGGGCGCTGTATCACCGGATCATCCATGACCCGGCCCAGGCGCAGGGCGTGCGCGACGCTGTCGGCGATCTCCCGCTGATGGGCATGGCAGGAACACTCCCGGCGGGGCGGCCACCGGACATCGGCGAAGGATTCGCCGACCGCGGCTATGCCGACGAGACGTCCCTCATCCCGCGGGGAGAACCCGGCGACCTGCTCACCGATCCCTCGGACGTTGCCGCACAGGCGGTTCGCCTGCTCGAGCGCGGTGTCGATTCAATCTGCGTGCACAGCGACAGCCCGGATGCCGTTGCACTCGCCCGGGCCGCCCGCGCGGCGCTGGAGGCCGCCGGTGCCGAGGTGCGCCACCCATGAGGCTCCTGCCCTGCGGCGACCAAGCCGTCCTGCTCGATTGCGCATCGCTCGCCGAGGCAACCGGCTGGTTCGCGGCACTGGACGACCTCGATCCCGTCCTTGGGGCGCAGACAGTCCTGCTGCACGGCAACCCGGCCGAACTGCGCGCCACGGTCGCCGCGCGGAAGCCCAAACCTCCAGCGGCGGCGACTGAGGCCGACGAGGTCGTCATCGCCGTCGCCTACGACGGGCCGGACCTGGCCGAGGTCGCCGCGCTGACTGGGCTTAGCGAAGACGAGGTCATCACCGCACACACGGGAACGGCCTGGACCGTCGGCTTCGTCGGCTTCGCTCCCGGCTTCGCCTATCTCACCGGCGGCGACCCCCGGCTCCGGGTGCCGCGCCGCGACACTCCTCGCCCCAAGGTCCCGGCTGGCGCGGTGGGTCTCGCCGGCGACTTCTCCGGCATCTACCCGCGGTCGTCCCCGGGCGGCTGGCAACTGATCGGGCACACCGACGTCGACCTGTTCGACGTCGATCGGAACCCGCCCGCCCTCCTGCAACCCGGCATGCAGGTGCGATTCGAGGCACGGCCGTGAGCCTCAACGTCGTCGGCCCGGGCATGCTCACGCTGATCCAGGACGCCGGCCGGCCCGGCTTGGGTTCGTCCGGAGTCGGCCGAGCCGGCGCCTTCGACCGAGGAGCACTCCGTCAGGCGAACCTGCTCGTGGGCAACCCGGCCGGCACGCCGGCGTTCGAAGTTCTCGGTGGCGGACTGCACCTGCGCGCGACGCATGAACATGTCCTGGCCGTGACTGGTGCCGTCGGTGCCGTGCTGGTGGACGGCCAACCGGTGGAGCATGGTCGGCCCTTCGTGGTGTTCGCCGACCAAGACGTCGCTCTCGGCATGTTCGACGTCGGCTTGCGCGCCTACCTCGCGGTGAGCGGCGGCCTCCTGGCCGGCGAGGTCCTCGGCTCCACGTCAACCGACACGCTGTCCGGGCTCGGTCCGCCGCCCGTGGCCGCTGGAGCGAAGCTGCGGTGCGGCCTCCCGTCCGGCCCTTCGTTGGACGGGATCGATGTCCCCGCGCTCATCGCCAGCGGCTCAACCAGTGTCGACGTGATCCTGGGCCCGCGGGACAACTGGTTCAGCGAAGCTGCCCTGGCGCGCCTTCTCGCATCGGCGTGGGCGGTGACGTCGACGTCGAACCGCATCGGCATCCGGCTCGACGGACCGGAACTGGACCGCGCCCGAGACGACGAACTGCCCAGCGAGCCTTGCGTCTTCGGCAGCATTCAGGTGACCTCGGCTGGCCTGCCAGTGGTCTTGGGGCCGGATCATCCGGTGACCGGTGGCTATCCAGTCATCGCGGTTGTCGCGGCCCGTCACCTGGACCGGCTGGCCCAACTCCGGCCCGGCGAGACGCTGCGGTTCCGCCACGCCTAGGCAATCGCGAGCGGCCAAACGGTGGTCTAGCCTCCGGGTGTGGACGACCGCGCTGAGCTCGTGGAGTGGCTCCTCGATCAGGGCTTCTCCCGCGAGGAGATCGACCGATCGATCACGCCCATCTATCTGCCTGCGGCCCGTGCGGTGGGCGACGACGGGACGCGCCTGACCCCCGAGGAGGCTTCTGCCCGCAGCGGACTGCCGCTGGACCTGATGTTCGCCGTTGCTCGCGCGGCTGGGGTCCCCGCCGTCGAGGACCTGTCCGCCCGCAGCCAGATCGCTGCCGATGTCGACGTTGCCCGGCGGGCGAAGGAGTTCCTCGAACTCGGCTTGCCCGAGGAGCAGATTCTCGCGGTCACACGCGTGCTGGCGCACGGGTTGTCTCAGGCCGCTGAGGTGATGCGGCAGGCAGTCCTCGACGCGGTGCTGCAGCCGGGTGCCACCGAGCTGCAGCTCGCACAGGCCTACGGCGCGCTCGTCGAGGAGCTTGCACCCCGACTCGGGCCCATGGTCCACGAATTGCTTCTGGTCCAGTTGCGCCACAGCTTCGAGACCGAAGCGATCAATGCATCTGAGCGGGCGGCGGGACGCCTTCCCGGCGCGCGCGACGTCGGCATCGCCTTCGCCGACATCGTCGGCTTCACCCGACTCGGTGAGATCCTCGAACCAGCACGGCTCGAGGAGGTCGCGCGCCAGCTCGCCGACCGCGCCCGGGAGATTGCGCAGGCACCGGTGCGCTTCATCAAGACCATCGGTGACGCAGTCATGCTCGTCTCACCCGATGTCGATGCGCTCGTCCAGGCGATGCTGGCCCTCAGCGACGAGCAACTACGGATAGGCATCGCCCACGGGCCGGCCGTCAGCCGCGCCGGAGACTGGTTCGGCGCGCCGGTGAATCTCGCCAGCCGCGTGACCGCCGCGGCGAGGCCGGGCAGTGTGCTCGTGACGGAGACCGCTCGCGACCAGCTCACAGCACGCGACGACCTGCACTGGTCGTTCGCCGGCTCACGGCATCTGAAGAACGTGCGTGGAGAGGTCCGGCTCTTCCGCGCCCGCCTCGACGCGTCAGGCGACGATAGTCGTCACGGGAAGTGACGAGTCAGCCGCGAGATCCAGCGACGACGGCGGCAGCCCACATCGTACGACCTCCGCGCCCAGGGCAGCGACCATCGCGCCGTTGTCCGTGCAGAGGTTGGGGCGTGGGACGCGCACCGTCAGGCCGGCTGCGGTGGCGCGTTCCTCGATGAGGGCCCGCAGGCGTCCGTTGGCCGCGACTCCCCCACCGACCAGCAGCATCTCGACGCCGTGCTCGCGACAGGCGTCGACGGTCTTGGCCGTCAGGACGTCGCAGACCGCATCTTGGAAGGACGCCGCGACGTCACTGACGTTGACCGGCGTGCCGGCAAGTTCGGCGGCCTGGACGTACCGAGCGACCGCGCTCTTGAGGCCGGAGAACGAGAAGTCCCAACGGTGGCGCTCCAGGTCGCGGCCGCGGGTCAGGCCACGCGGGAACGGGATGGCGGCGCCGTCACCGGTCTGCGCGGCGCGGTCGATGTGCGGGCCGCCCGGGTAGGGCAGGCCGAGCAGCCGGGCCACCTTGTCGAAGGCCTCGCCGGCCGCGTCGTCGAGCGTCGTGCCGAGCATCGTCACGTCGGTGGCGATGTCATCGATCAGCAGGATCTCGGTGTGGCCACCGCTCACGAGCAGCGCGCCGACCCGCTCGTTCAGCCGACCGTGTTCCAGTTGGTCGGCGGCGACGTGAGCCACCAGATGGTTCACGCCGTACAGCGGTTTGTCGTAGGCGAGCGCCAAGGCCTTTGCCGCGGCGACGCCGACGAGGAGAGCGCCCATCAGGCCGGGTCCCGACGTCACGGCGATGGCATCGACGTCGTCGACGGTCATGCCGGCCTCCTCGAGCGCTCCATTCAGCGTCGGGACAATGGCCTCGAGGTGCGCCCGGCTCGCCACTTCGGGAATGACGCCACCGAAGCGAGCATGCTCATCGACGCTGGACGCAACTCGGTGCGCGAGGAGCTCAGTCCCCCGCACGATCCCGACGCCGGTCTCGTCGCAGGACGACTCGATGCCCAGGACGATCGGTTCGCTCACTCGACTATTTTCCCGCAGCGGCCTTTTTGCGTGCCCGGGCGGCGTACTCCTCGACATCCATGCGCTTGGCTTCGGCCGGCGTCGGGGCGAGTCCGCCGAGTCGCTCCGGCGCCCACCACTGGCCGGACGGGTCGAGCGGGTAGTCGGCGATCGTCTTCTCCAGCAGGTCCGCGATAGCCGTCCGCAGCAACGCCGTCTCTGCGACCGGGTCCTCCCCCGTGACATCGATCGGCTGCCCGACGGAGATGGCGATCGTCTTGCCTCGCCCCCACATATCGGACGGGTGATCTTTCGTCTTCAGCAGCTGCGTGCCCCAGAGCGCCATCGGGATCAATGGAACGCCGGCCTCGGCGGCGATGCGCACCGCGCCGGTCTTGCACTCCTTGACTTCAAAGGAACGACTGATCGTTGCTTCGGGGAAGATCCCGACGAGCTCGCCTGCGCGGAGGTGGTCGACGGCGTTTCGCAGCGAACCCACGCCATCGGCGCGATCCACCGGGATGTGGTGGAGGGAGCGCATGATGGAGCCGACCGGCCCCTCGAAAGCTTCCTTCTTCGCCATGAATCGCACGAGGCGGCGGCGCTTGGCAGCGGGCAGGCCGTTGAAGACGAAGTCGACATACCCGATGTGATTGGACGCGATCAGCGCGCCGCCCTTCTTCGGGATGTTCTCCACGCCCGTCATCTGGAACTTCATTCCTTCGGCCCGCATCCATGTCTTCGCGAGAGCGATGACGGGCGGGTACGTGATGTCGAGCACCTACTCAACCTATAGCGCACGACCGAGGACGAGCGCATCGTCGCCACTGGCGTAGTAGTCCCGACGGCGGGAGAGCTCGGCGTATCCGTGCGCCGCGTAAAACGCACGGGCATCCACGTTCGACTCGGCCACCTCCAGAAGTATTCGCGCCACCCCGGCCTGTCCGGCGGCATTGTGGAGTGAGACAAGCAGAGCGGAGGCGACTCCCGCGCGCCGCTGCGAGTCGGCAATGACGATGCGAGTGAGGTCAGCGACGTCACCGGCGATGGAAATCGCGCCATATCCGACGATGTGGCCGCCCGACTCAGCGACGATGACGTGGCGGGTGGCACTGGCCAGTTCGTCCTCAACCTGTCCCAGGCTCCAGGCGTCAGCTGCGAATGCGTCGCACTCGAGCGTGGCCAGGGCGTCGGCGTCCTCGGCTCGGGCGGGTCGGATCATGCCCGCTTGGGCGCGGTCGGTTGCGCGACGTCGGGCCGGCGGAGATAGAGCGGCTGCAGCGGCAATTCGTTGAACGTTCCGGCCGCGATGCCGGCAGCCAGGACGGCAGCCGACGGATCGAGCGGGCCGGGCTCGTGGTTCAGGACGTCGGCATAGAGCTCGGCGCCTCGACCGAAGACCGGCACACCGCGGTGCAGCGCAGCCAGCTCCCCGGGTCGGTCGACAGCCGGGCCTTCGATGCGGTGCCCGCCGTCGTACAGAGCCCAGTAGACCTCCTTGCGGCGTGCGTCGGTGGCGACGATGAAGGCCGTGGCCCGATCGACTTCCGCGGCGACGATGTCCAGCGAGCACACCCCGTGCGTGACCTTGCCGGCCGCTCCGAGCGTCAGCGCCGTGACCACGCCGACGCGCAATCCGGTGAACGGTCCCGGGCCGACACCGACGGCGACATCCGTGACATCCGCCATCTGCGCACCCGCCTGCCCGAGCGCATCCGCGATGGCCGGAGCCAATAGTTCACCGTGCGCCATTGCGCCGGCACCGGCTGCCTCACCTACGACGCGCGTCCCGTCGTGGACGGCGACGGAGACCACCGGAGCAGCGGTGTCGAACGCCAAGATCAGCACGCGCCGAGCCTAATGCCGACACCCGCCGGTGCCATTCTTGCATCCACCTCCGACGACGACCTCGGCCGCGAAAATGTCCGGGATTTCTGCGAATTTCCTGATCAGATTTCTTGTTTTTCGTCAGTGTGTTCGACTAATCTAATGGTATGGATTCGGGGGAATTCAAGGCAGCTGATCCGGTCGAGGGGGCCGTTGAACTCATGCGTGCCGCGGCGCAGGCGATGCGCTCGGTGACCACTCCCCCGACCGATGTGGTTCGTAGCGTTCATGCGGCGATCAATGCGCTGCAGGTGTTCGAGGCCGACCAGCTGGCCCTGATCGATGAGACGAAAGCTCACGAGGCTGACGGTGCTGCCTCGGTGGCGAGCTGGGCGGCCCGCGAGCTCCGTCAAGATCCGGGCACGACCCGCCAAATGGTCAAAGCGTCGAGGACGATGCGACACCTGCCCAAGATCGGCGCAGCAGCCCACACCGGAAGCGTTTCCCTGGATCATCTGCACGCCTGCACCTACGGGCTCAAGCACGTCGGTCACGACCAGATCATCGCCTTGGAGCCCGAGGTGCTCGACGTGGCTGTTGATCACACACCGCGCGACCTGTTCAACCTGATGCGTTATGCCAAGGCGATCATCCATTCGGACAAGCTCGATGAGGCCTGGCTCAACGGCATGGAGAAGGAAGACTTCCGGTGCGTACGGGTCGGTGACGGGTTCCAGCCCGAAGGGTTCTTCGGCCCCGACATCGGCGTCAAGCTCAAAGCGTTCCTGGCCGCCGCGTCGGTTCCCCGCGACGGCGACGATGACCGCACCAACGCCGAGCGGCGCGTCGACGCCGTCGATGAGCTGTTGACCGCCGCGCTGGGTGACCAGCTGCCCTCCTGCCGCGCCCGCGGCGCCGAAGTCAACGTGATCGTCGATGCCGAAACCCTCAAAGCCGCACTCAACCGTGGCAGCCAGGACACCAACCAAGGCGAACTGCTCAACCGCGAACCGGCCATCCTCGAAGGATTCGGCCCCATCGGGCCCGCCCTGCTCACCTACATCGCCTTCGGCGGCAACCTCACCCACATCCTGGTCGAAGGATTCAAAGCCAACCGCAAGGCACTGGACGCCGAACGCGGCAAACGCCTTGCCACGGCCAAGCAACGCCGCATCATCTGGTGGCGCCAACAGGGACGCTGCGCCAACCGCGGCTGCCACCACCCCATCGGCGAAATCCACCACATCATCGACTGGCTCTACGGCGGCAAAACCAACCTGAACAACCTCGCCGGCCTCTGCCGCAAATGCCACGCCCTCATCAGCATGGGCCGACTGGTCATGACCGGCACCTGGGACACCGGCTACACCTTCACCACCGCCCGCGCCGGACCCCTCGCACGAACCGGATAGAACCGCATCGTCATGCCGATGTGCGACGCATGACGATGGCATCATCGCCGCATGACAGTGTCGAATCCCGCCGGGCATCCCTGGGCGACAAGAAGGGGGCCGCTGGTGTGGACGTTGGCCGGCCCTGTCCCGGTTGCTGCACTCGTCACAGTCGTCGCGGCGTTCTTCGACCACGCCTTGGTGACCACTCGGCACGATTTGGGAAGCGTCCGGTACGGCGTTCCCTTTGACTGGCTCGCGCAGGACCACCGCTGGATGTCGCCGCCGTTTCCCATGGAGCTCGAGCTCTCGCCCGGCTTGCCCCAAGAGAATCCGACGAGCGTGGAGTTTTTCCCATTCCTCGCTGACTTCTTGTTCGTGTACGCAATCCTCCTGGCGGCCGTCCTGTTGGGGAGATTGGCCATCAACCGGCTGCGACACGTCTGAGGGCGTACCCGCGGGCTCGCTCAGACCTCCGGCCTACTCCAGCGCCGAGCGCAAGCCAACCCCAGCCCACCGCGCTCCGTGGGGCACCACGGAAACCTGACGCGAGTCGGGTCCGGCCGAGTCGACGCTGATCGCGATGTGCAACCAGTCGTCGCTCAGCTGCTCCGCGACGCCGGCTCCCCACTCGACGACGGTGATGCTCCGATCGGCGGTCGCGTCCAGGTCGAGGTCGTCCACCTCGGCGGCCGATCCCAGGCGATAGGCATCGACGTGCACCAGATCCGGCCCATTCACCAGCGAGGGATGGATGCGGGACAGAACGAACGTCGGCGAGGTGATGGGCCCACGGACACTCAAGGCCTCACCGAGCCCCTGCGCGAAGGTCGTCTTGCCGGCACCGAGTTCGCCCTGCAGGATCAGCAGATCGCCAGCCGTGAGCAGCGCGCCGACGCGGCCGGCGAAGTCGGCCATCGCCTCGGCCGATGGCACGGTGACGTGGGCCGCCAGCGCCTTCTGGACGACGGTGTGCACACCCTCGCGGTCACCGCGGAAGTAGCCGCGACGGAGCCAGAATCGGACCGTCTGGGGGAGCTCCTCGCGCACCAGCAACCAGAGCCCGTCGACACCGCGTTCGCGGGCGACCTCCTCGGCCATCCCGACCATCGCCGAGGCGACCCCGTGGCCTTGGCGGTCCGGATCGACCGAGACCCGGCGCAGTCCGATCAGGCCAGGCCGATCGTGGTCGAAGATCAGCGCGCCGACGACCTCGCCGTCGAGGGTCGCGACCAGGCCACCTGAGGTTTCCAACGCGTGTGCGACCGATTGGGGCGTCTCGGTCAGGGCCTCGGCTGGAGGGCTGACCGGCGGACGCGACGCAAAGGAACGATGAATAACCTCAGCAACGCCGGGAGCATCAGCTTGGGTGGCCTCGGCGATGTCCAGGGACGTCACTGGTCGGCAGCGACCTTCTCGGCGGTCGTGTCGAGAACCTCGATGACCCGCTCGGCATTCTCGAACATCGAGAAGTGCCCCACCCGGTCGAGCTCGACCAGGGAAGCATCTGGGATCTTCTTCGCGATGTACCGGCTATGGCCGATCGGCGTCAGGTGATCCGAGACGCCGCCGATGACCGTCGTCGGGACCCGGCCGAGCGTGGGGAATCCCTCCGACGTGTCGAGCGTCGTGAACAGCGGCATGAAATGGGTGAATGTGCTCGGATGCGTTCGGTGCACCATCTTCTCGATCATGTCGACGTGCTCACGCCGGATGTCGGGTCCGGTGAGCATGCCGCGGATGAGCGGTCGAGTGAATCCCCCGCGGGCCCACGTGATGACCGGCGAACCGCGGCGGACCAAGGGCGCCAGCCGGTAGAACGCCGGGTTGGTGACCATCAGGCGGCCGCTGCTGGTGTTCACCAGGACGGCGGCCTTGATCTGGTGATCGAAGTACTCCGAGTAGTTCCGCGCGAACTCCATCACCGTCATGCCGCCCATGGAGTGGCCGACCAGGATGACCGGGCCGTTGGTGGTCTCGTCGATCACGGTGCGCAGGTCGGCCGCCAGCTGGCGAAGGGTGATGTGATCAATCGGCGAGCGGCCCGAGTCGCCGTGTGAGCGTTGGTCGTAGAAGACCATGCGGTGCTTGCCGCGCAGCGCGAGCCGCGGGTAGTGCCAGACGTCGACGTTCTCGACGTAGCCGTGGGCGAAAATGAGCGTCGGGCCGGGAAGGTCTTCGCCGTCGATCTCGACGTGCAGCCGGACGCCGTCATCGGCGCGAAGATCACGGGACTCGCCGTGCACCGAGCCGAAGGGAACCTCGTCGCCCCGACGGGCCAGCTCTTCCAGCTTGCGCTGCCGAGAGACACCAACCGCAACGCCGGCTCCGACGACCGCGCCCGACGCGAGCAGGAATTTCGTCGACTTCTTCATCGCACTCCTCGGTACGTCCGGCGCACACGTCCGCCGATGCGGGTAACGACTTCGTACCCAATCGTATCCGCGGCCGCTGCCCAGTCCTCAGCCGTCGGCTCACCGTCATCGCCGGGCCCGAACAGGGTGACGACGTCGCCAGCCTGCGCTGGCGCGTCTCCCAGGTCGACGACCACCTGGTCCATCGCAACGGTCCCGACGAGCGGCACACGTCGTCCACCATGCGCCGCCGGGAGCCGACCACTCGCGTGCCGCGGTATCCCCTCGCCGTACCCGAGCGGAACCAGGCCGAGAGTCGTTTCCCGCTCAGTGGTGTAGGTCCAGCCGTATGACACACCACTGCCGGCGGGCACGCGCTTGACGGCGGCGAGCCGTCCGCGCAGGGTCATGACCGGCCGCAGCGGCAGGCCCACGTGCATCGTCGCGGAGGGCGGGAGACCGTACGACGCAATGCCCACCCGGATGAGGTCCAGATGCGACGACGGGCGGGCGATCGCCGCGGCAGAGTTGGCCAGATGGCGCATGCCCGGTTCCAGGCCAGCTGCCGCCAAAGCGTCGAGGGCCTCCATGAAGGCGGCCTCCTGTGAGTCGTTGCCCGGATGTTCTGGTTGATCGGCGCAGGCGAAGTGCGACCAGGTTCCGGTGTGCACGATGCGCCCGGCCGCCTGTTCGGCCGCCGCCGCCTCGACCAGCTCGACCCACTGGTCGCCCCGTGCACCGTTGCGGGACAGTCCGGTGTCGACCTTCAACTGCACACGTGCCGGCTGCGGTTGGCCCACCGACGCCGACCCGATCTCGCGCAGCTGGTCGGCCGAGGACGCGGTGATTTCGATGTTCGCGTCGATGGCGGCCGCGTAGTCCGCGCCCGGTGCGTTGAGCCAGCACAGCACCGGCCCGGTGTCCCCGTGGGACCGCAGCTCGAGCGCCTCGTCGACGGTGGCAACCCCGAGCCAGGCCGCGTCGGCTTCTCGGGCGGCCCGGGCGCATTCGGCCATGCCGTGCCCGTAGCCGTTCGCCTTGACCACCGCGAGCAGGGCGGCGGTCGGAGCTTGATCGCCCAACAGGCGCAGGTTGGCCCGGTACGCGTCGAGATCGATGACCGCCTCGGCCTGAGGGGTCGTCATCACACTGCCCCGGCGAACTCGGTGATCACCTTGGGGAGCGTAGCGGCGATGTCACGCGCCGTCAGGGGCCCGGCAAGGCGCTCAGCGGCCCGTCCGTGCAGAAACGCTCCCACCGACGCAGCGTCGTGGGTGTCCAATCCAGACGCCAAGAGCGATCCGATGAGGCCGGCCAGGACGTCGCCCGAGCCCGCCGTCCCGAGCCACGGGGTCCCGGTGAGGTTGACGCGGGTCGGACGTCCGGGCGTTGCGACGAGGGTGCGCGGACCCTTCAAGAGCACCGTGCACTCCCAGCGTGCGGCGGCCGCGACGACCGAGCCCAATGGGTCGGCTTCGAGTGCCTCGCGGGACGTGCCGAGCAGCGTGGCGAGTTCGCCGGCATGCGGCGTCAGGACCGCCGGGACCTCGAGCACCGTAGGCAGGGCGTCGAGCGCATCGGCGTCGATCACGGTCGGAACCTCAGACGCCAGCGCTGTGGTCAGCTGGTCGCCGGCGTCGGCGCCCCCACCGGGGCCGACGACCCACGCCTGCACACGCCCGGGCGAGAGCACGACTTCCGGCGCGCGGTCGACGACCCGCGCACCCAGGGCCGGGGACCCGACGAAGCGGACCATCCCGGCTGTCGCGGACTGCGCTCCGGCGACCACGAGGTGCGCCGCGCCCGGGTACTGATCAGATCCGGCAGCGACGCCCACGACGCCGCGGGTGTACTTGTGACCACGCGGTGAGGGAAGCGCAGGTGCCAGGATCCAGCGGTCCGCCGGTTCGATGGCCTCGACTGCCGGCTCGGAGGGCTGGAGTCCGATGTCGACGAACGTCACGTCGCCGGCAGCATCGGCCGACGGACCGACGAGCAACGCGATCTTGTGAGTCCCGAACGTGACGGTGCGGTCGGCAACTACGTGCGGAGCCGGCAGTGTCCCGCCGTCCACATCGACGCCTGACGGGACGTCGACGGCAACCGTCGTCACCTCACCGGATGAGGCCCACCGGGCCCATTCCGCAGCGCGGTCGCTGAGGCCAGGACGGGCGCCGATGCCGAACATGCCGTCGATGCACCAGCGCTGCCGGCTCGGACCGTCGACCACCTGTGCCCCGGCCGACACGGCCGCGTCGAGTGCGGGCCGATGGACACGATCCGCATCGAGTTGGGCGATGTCGACCCGGACACCTCGGTCCAAGAGATGCTTGGCCGCGTAAAGCGCGTCTCCCCCATTGTCACCGGGCCCGGCCAGGACGACGACGAGGTCCCCCGCGGGAATGTCGGCCAGAGCGTCGGCCAAGCCCCGCGCCGCGCGCTGCATCAACTCGCCGTCCGGAAGTTCCGTCATGGCCGCTGCCTCAACGGCGCGGATGTCGTCGACGCGGAAGGCCCTGATCATTCCTCGATCACCACAAAGGCTGTCGCCACCGACGTGTCATGCGAGAGCGACAGGTGGGTCCGGTGGCCGCCCACTCGCTCGGCTGCGTCGCCGCGCAGCACGAACACCGGCGCACCGACCTCATCGCTGGCCACCTCGACGTCGTGCCACGGCAGTGCGGCCGGCACCCGTAGAGCCTTCATCAGGGCTTCCTTCGCCGCGAAGCGCGCCGCCATGGAGTCGACCGAGAGCTCGGACTCGGCCGCGGTGAACAGCCGGCCACGCACGCTGGGTGTCCGCTCAAGCGTGGCGCGGAAGCGGGCCAGGTCGACGACGTCGACGCCGATCCCCACAATGCTCATTCGACTGTGACGGACTTCGCCAGATTGCGCGGCTGGTCGACGTCGTGGCCGAGCTGTGAGGCCAGTTCGCACGCGAAGATCTGTAGCGGGACCGTGGCCACCAACGGCTGCAGCAGGGTCGGCACCTTCGGCAGCCGGATGACGTGGTCGGCGTACGGAAGGACGTCGTCGTCGCCGTCCTCCACCAGGACGATGGTCCGCGCACCGCGGGCCCGCACTTCCTGGATGTTGCTCACCAGCTTGTCCTGGAGTCGGTCCCGCGATCGTGGCGGAACGATGGCGAACACCGGGGTGCCCTCGTCGACTACCGCGATCGGGCCGTGCTTCAGCTCGCCGCCGGCGAAGCCCTCGGCGTGCAGGTAGGCGAGCTCCTTGAGCTTGAGTGCACCCTCCAGCGCCACCGGGTAGCCCACATGGCGGCCGAGGAAGAGGAACGACTGCGCGTTGACCAGGTCGCGCGCCAGCTTCCGGACGACGTCGGCGTCGTCGAGCACCCGTTGGACGGCAGCGGGCACCGCAGCGAGCTCGGTCATGATCTGGCTGATCTCATCGCGGTACTTCAGGCCCTTGACCTGTGCCAGGTAGAGGCCGAGTAGGTAGCAGGCGACCACCTGCGACAGGAAGCCCTTCGTGGAGGCCACCGCGATCTCCGGCCCGGCGTGCGTGTAGATCACCGCGTCGGACTCGCGCGGGATCGTCGAGCCGTTCGTATTGCAGATCGACAGCACCCGCGCGCGCTGTTCGCGGGCGTAACGGACAGCCATGAGGGTGTCCATCGTCTCGCCGGACTGGCTGATCGAGACGACGAGAGTGCTGCGGTCGAGGATCGGATCGCGATACCGGAACTCGGAGGCGAGCTCAACCTCGCACGGAATGCGGGTCCAGTGCTCGATGGCGTACTTGGCGACCATGCCGGCGTAGAACGAGGTACCGCACGCGATAATGACGATCTTGTCGATGTTGCGCAGCTCGTCGTCGGACAGGCGCATCTCGTCCAGCTGCAGATCTCCGGCGATGTTGTATCGGCCGAGCAGGGTGTCGGCGATGGCCTGCGGCTGCTCGGCGATCTCCTTGAGCATGAACAGCTCGTAGCCACCCTTCTCAGCCGCCGACGCATCCCAGTCGACGTGGTATTCGGTGACCTCGACAGCGTTGCCGTCGAAGTCGGTGACCTCAATCTTGTCTGGCGTGATCACGACGACCTGGTCCTGGCCGAGCTCGATCGCCTCGCGGGTGAACTCGATGAAAGCGGCGACGTCGGAGCCGAGGAAGTTCTCGCCTTCGCCGCGGCCGACGACGAGCGGGGAGTTGCGGCGCGCGCCGACGACCATGTCCGGCTGGTCTGCGTCGGCGATGACCAGCGTGAACGCGCCGGTGAGCCGACGGCACACCGCTCGGACAGCATCGGGAAGGGCCGGCGATTGCTCCAGCTCGTCGGCCAGCAGGTGGGCGACGACCTCGGTGTCGGTGTCCGACCGCAGCTCGTGACCGGCGGCTTCGAGCTCGGCCCGCAAGGTCGCAAAGTTCTCGATGATGCCGTTGTGCACTACGGCCACTCGGCCGGAGAGGTGCGGGTGGGCGTTGCGGTCGTTGGGCGGTCCGTGCGTCGCCCAGCGGGTGTGACCGATGCCGGTGTGCGCGACGGGCAATGGCTGCTCATCGAGCGCCCCGATGAGGTTCGCCAGTTTGCCGGCTCGCTTGGCGGATGCGAGGAACGTCCCATTCGAGCCATCGGCGACCAGGGCCACTCCGGCCGAGTCATATCCGCGGTACTCGAGGCGCTGGAGACCCCCCAAAACGACGTCGAGGGCAGATCGATGACCGACGTACCCGACGATTCCGCACATGGGTCAAGGGTAGCGGCGGGACGGGGGCCGACCCCTGTCCGGCAGGATGATGCCCGTGAGCGAGCAGCAGTCGCCGTACGTCGAGCTCGACCGTGCCGCTTGGGCTCGGTTGGCCGGCGACGTCCCGCAGCCGCTGACCCCCGAGGGCATCGAGAAGGTGCGCGGCCTCGGTGACGAGCTGGATCTGGACGAGGTGGTCCAGGTCTACCTGCCGCTGACTGAGCTCATCAGCCTGCACATTCGGCACGCGGCCAAGCTGTGGCGAGCACGGGAGTCCTTCCTCGACAAGCCGCAGCCGGAACGGACTCCCTTCGTGATCGGCATCGCCGGTTCCGTCGCCGTGGGAAAGTCGACCATCGCGCGACTGCTGCGCGAACTGCTCGCCGCGTCGAGCAAGCACCCGCGCGTCCAGCTGGTGACCACCGACGGGTTCCTCTGGCCCAACGACGAGCTCGAACGACGCGGCCTCTTGAACCGCAAGGGCTTTCCCGAGTCCTACGACCGGAAGTCGCTGCTGCGGTTCGTGGTGGACGTGAAGTCCGGCAAGGACCTGGTCGAAGCGCCGACCTACTCGCACCTCACGTACGACCGCACCGAGGAGAAGGTCGTCGTTGACCGCGCGGACGTCCTCATCGTCGAGGGCTTGAACGTGCTGGCCCCCGCCAAGGAGCGCGGCGACGGCTCACCGGGCATGGCCGTGAGCGACTACTTCGACTTTTCCATCTACGTCGACGCCTCGCCGGCCGACATCCGCCAGTGGTACATCGACCGCTTCCTGACCCTTCGTCAAACGGCCTTCGCCGATCCTGCGTCGTACTTCCATCGCTACAGCGCCCTCACCGACGAGGAAGCACGGGATACGGCAGCCAGCCTGTGGGACTCGGTGAACGGACCCAACCTGCGTGAGAACATCCAGAGCACGCGCGGCCGGGCCGACCTCGTGCTGCGGAAGGGGCCGGACCACTCGGTGAAGTGGGTCCGCTTCCGGAAGGCTTGACGCGTCACATGTCGTGCGAACTTGCCGAAGTTACGTCGGGTCTGCGCAACGATTTCAGGCGTCGTAGTCGATGGTGACTGACGGCGCTGTTCGCGCTCTGACTCGCGTCTGCGCCGAGAGCCGCAACGCCTCGCCCACCGGCATCGCGTCGCGGTCGTTTCGGCTGTCGACCAAGATACGCCGTATTTCCTCACGCGTCGCGCCATCGGGTCGCCAACCAAAGTCCAGCATGCCCACTACCGCACCGGCCCATTCGCCACCAGCCAAAGAGTCCCGCACCGTTCCGTCCGGGCATCGTGTGTGCGATTTGGACAGCGAAACCAAGTAGGGACGTGCGTCGCGGTAGAGCCGTTCGGCCAACTTGGCCTCGGGTCTCCAACGGTTTGACACACCTCCACGGTACGCCGCGCAACCACAGCCTGGCGCAGCGAGCGCGATCCGATCGGATCTGTCAGGACGTCTCGAGGACGCCGACCTCGCGGGCCGTGACCGTCTTCCGACCATTTCGCAGATGCCGCGATGAGTACGGCCGCCGAGTTCCGGTCAGGGACGAATGTTCTGGTTGTGTCGGAACAGGTTGTGCGGGTCGTATGCCCGCTTGACGTCCACGAGCCGCGCGTAGTTGCTGCCGTACGTGTCGGAGACGCGGCCTT
>DATLCL010000204.1:0-2556 GCA_035526415.1 Aeromicrobium sp. | reverse complement strand
ACCTTGATCGAGTCGAAGGTGAAGTCGTCGATGGACGTGACCGAGGGATCGAGCCACAGCTCCGGCAGCGGGCGGGGCTCGCGGGTGAGCTGCTCGCGGGCTTGGTCGAGATGATTCAGGTACAGGTGGGCGTCGCCGAGGGTGTGCACGAAGTCGCCGGTCTCCAGGCCCGTGACCTGGGCGACCATGTGTGTGAGAAGGGCGTACGACGCGATGTTGAACGGCACGCCGAGGAAGACATCGGCCGAGCGCTGGTACAGCTGCAGCGAGAGCTTTCCGTCAGCGACATAGAACTGGAAGAAGGCGTGGCACGGTGCCAGCGCCATGGCGTCGAGGTCGGCGACGTTCCACGCGCTGACGATGTGGCGGCGGGACTCGGGGTCGGCCTTGATGTCTCCGATGACCTTGGCGAGTTGGTCGATGGTGGCGCCATCGGGTGTCGGCCACGACCGCCATTGGTGGCCGTAGACCGGGCCGAGCTCCCCGGATTCGTCGGCCCACTCGTCCCAGATGGTGATGCCGTTGTCCTGCAGCCACTTGACGTTGGTTTCGCCGGAGATGAACCACAGCAGTTCGCCGACGACCGACTTCAGGTGGATCTTCTTGGTGGTCACTACAGGGAACCCGGCGGACAGGTCGAAACGCATCTGGTGGCCGAAAACACTGCGAGTCCCGGTGCCCGTGCGGTCGGACCTTTCCACGCCCTCGTCGAGGATTCGCTGCATCAGATCGAGGTACGCCCGCATGTCGGCAGAGTACCAATGGCGACCCACGATCCCCGTGCACCGCGCGACCGTCACCGGTATGCGAAACTCTGCCCTATGCGCATCCCAGAATTTGATGCTTCTCCCGCCGAGATCCGCGGATTTGCCGTCGTTCAAGTGGCGCTCGTCGGGGTCTTCTTGGCGGTGTTGTTCTGGGCGTTCGGGGGTCGCGACGGGACCATCCCGCCGTGGTGGCTGATCGTCCCGATGCTGGCCGCACCAGCGGTGGCCGCGTTCTTCGCCGAACGCGTCTGGCTCGAGGCTCGTCCCCTCGACCCGGCCGACCCGCCGGAGGACGTGACCAAGCAGGCCGTGAGCGTGTTCGCCGGCCAGACCCTGCTCAAGCTCTACTTCTGCACGGCGAGCATCATCTTCGCGATCGTCATCGGCTTCGTCTTCCGGAACCACGCCGGCTGGCCGATCGTGATCGGTGGCGTGCCGAGCCTCGCGGTGCTGGCCTTCGAGATCTGGCCGTCGGCCCGCAACACGTCGTTGACCGAAGTCATGCTCAACGCCGAGGGCGCCGATTCGAAGCTGGTCCAGGCCTTCCTGCGCTGATCGCCAAGGGACCTAAAGCAGCGACTCAAGGCCGACGGTCAGCCCACGTAAAGACCCGACCCGACGCAAGGCCGTGATGACGCCGGGCATGAATGACTCGCGGTCGTGTGAATCGTGCCGCAACGTCAGCGTCTCCCCCGCGCCGCCGAACACGACTTCCTGGCTGGCGACGAAGCCGCGGGCGCGGATGGCGTGCACCGGGATCCCGGCGACGGACGCGCCGCGCGCACCCTCAGGATCTGTAGTGGTGGCATCGGGAACGGGGCCCCGGCCGGCGGCCGCACGGGCTTCGGATATGAGCTCGGCCGTGCGAACAGCCGTACCCGAGGGGGCATCGACCTTGTTCGGGTGATGCATCTCGATGACCTCGACCGACTCGAAGTACTTCGCCGCATCGGCCGCGAACCGCATGAGCAAGACCGCACCGACGGAGAAGTTGGGAACGATCAGGACGCCGACGCTCGGGTCTTCACCGAAGAAGGATTCGACCTTCGCCAGCTTTGCCGCATCGAACCCGGAGGTGCCCACGACAATGTTCACGCCGTGGTCGACACACCACCGGACGTTGTCGAGCGCCGCATCCGGCTGGGTGAAGTCGAGCGCGACCTCCGCGCCCGATGCCGTGACAGCGTCCAGCGAGTCCCCCACGTCGACCTGAGCCACGACCTCGAGGCCGTCAGCGGCGTCGATAGCCGCCACCGCCGTCGATCCCATGCGGCCCTTTGCCCCGAGAACTGCAACACGCGTCATGGAAGCCAGCGTATCGGCGGCTTCCATGACGCGCGTTGAGCGCTGTGTGCGCGTTACTCGGTGATGACGTCAGCCGCGTCGGCCGGCGCCTCGTCCGAGCCGGGACCCTCGAGCACCGGGACCAGCGACAGCTTGCCGCGGTCGCCGACCTCGGCGATCTCGACCTGGATCTTCTGGCCGACCGAAACGACGTCCTCGACGTTGTTGACCCGCTGGCCGCCATTGAGCTCACGCAGCTTGCTGATGTGCAGCAGGCCATCCCGGCCCGGAAGCAGCGAGATGAACGCACCGAAGTCGACCGTCTTGACGACCGTGCCCAGGTAGCGCTCGCCGACCTCGGGCATCGTCGGGTTGGCGATCGCGTTGATCGCTGCCCGCGCGGCCTCAGCGGCGTCGCCGTTGTCGGCACCGATGTAGACGGTGCCGTCGTCCTCGAGCGAGATCTTGGCGCCGGTGTCGTCCTGGATCTGGTTGATCATCTTGC
>DATLCL010000189.1:0-2231 GCA_035526415.1 Aeromicrobium sp. | reverse complement strand
TCAAGCAGGCGCCGGCCTTCGAGAAGATGCTCATCAAGGACGGCATCTACCTGGTGAAGTTCTGGTTCTCGGTCTCGCGCTCCGAACAGTTGACGCGGTTCACCATCCGTCAGATCGACCCGGTACGACAGTGGAAGCTCTCTCCCATTGACCTGGCCTCGCTGGATCGGTGGGAGGCGTACACCGAAGCCAAGGAGGAGATGTTCCGCGCGACGGATAAGTCCCGGGCGCCGTGGACCGTGGTCAAGAGCAACGACAAGAAGCGCGCCCGGATCGAGGCGATGAGGTACGTCCTGAGCCGTTTCGACTACCCGAACAAGGACCCAGAGATCGCCCGCGATCCTGACCCCCTCATCATCGGTGCTGCGTCGGACCTGTTCGAGCGGTACGAGGACGACGTCGACTGGTAATCGCGAAGTCATAAGGTCGACTGCGTGAAAACAGCGCCATCAGATCGCATCGCACGGTTTCGGCGGAACAACCTGACCTTTGAGGTCATCGACTCCGGGCCGATCGACGGGACGCCGGTCGTCCTGCTCCACGGATTTCCGCAGCGCGCGAGCGCGTGGGGCGAAGTAGCTTTGCACCTGCATGCGGCAGGGTTCCGGACGTTCGCGTTGGACCAGCGTGGCTATTCACCCGGTGCCCGACCACGGTCGCGCTTTGCGTATAGCCTCCGGGCCCTCGTGGCCGATGCTGCCGCCCTGATCGATGAACTCGGCGGCTCGGCGCACCTCGCCGGCCACGATCTGGGCGCGGCCATCGGCTTCGCCTTGGCCGCTCGACACCCGGAACGGGTCCGGACACTCACCGCAGTGAGCGTCGGCCACCCCCGCGCATTTCTGCGCGCAGCGGTCACGAGCGAGCAGGCCCGGCGGTCGTACTACCTGGCGCTCTTCCAGATTCCGCTTATGCCGGAACGAACGCTCAGCAGGCCGGGCGCGCGGGGCGAACGCAACCTCAGAAAGACCGGCATGGCCGACGAGCATCTCGACCGGTTCCGTCGCGAAATCGTCGGCGATGGTGCCCTGCGGGGCGGGCTTAACTGGTATCGGTCGCTCCCCCTCATCACGCCCAAGGACCTCGGCCCGGTTTCGGTCCCGTCAACGCTGGTCTGGAGCGACGACGATGCAGCCCTCGGCCGGAGGATGGCCGAACTGACCGCCAAGTACGTGACTGGCCCCTACCAACTGGTCGAACTGACAGGGTCGCACTGGCTCTTGGAAGAGCGTCCAGCCGACGTCGCAGAGGCCATCGTCCGCCGTGTCCGCTCAGTCGAGGAGGGATCGCCATGAAGACAGTCGTTATCGGCACCAGCGCCGGCAAGTCCATGGACGAAATCATGGCTGTCTATCCACGCCACAAAGTTGCCGTCGACGCGTTCATTGAACGGGGCGAGGTGATCGGTATCGGGCCGCTCGTGGGCGGCGGCAACCTGGCGATCTTCCGGACGCGGGAAGCCGCCGAAGAGTTCGCACGCACCGACCCCTTCCTGGTGGAGGGCATGGTGGCGTCGTACGACGTGCGCGACTGGAACGACGACCTACTCGCCTGACCGGCCGCTGGCCAGGAGCCGCTCGAACCCGGCCTCGTCGAGGATAGGGACGCCGAGCTGTTCGGCTGTGTCCGCCTTGGAGCCGGCGTTCTCGCCAACGACGACGTAGTCGGTCTTCTTCGACACCGACCCGGACGCCTTGCCACCGCGGGCGATGATGGCTTCCTTGGCGGAGTCGCGGGTGAAATTCTCCAATGAACCAGTCACCACGACGGTGAGACCTTCGAGTGTGCGCGGTATCGATTCGTCTCGCGCGTCCGCCATCCGCACACCTGCGGCGGCCCATGCTTCGACGATGCCGACGTGCCAGTCGACGGCAAACCAATCGACGATCGCCTCGGCGATGGTGCGGCCGACGCCTTCGACGGCGGAGAGCTCGTCGACGCTCGCGGCGCGCACGGCCTCCATTGATCCGAAGTGCGTGGCCAGGGCTCGCGCAGCGGTGGGCCCGACGTGACGGATGGACAGGGCGACGAGGGCCCGCCAGAGCGGCTGCGCCTTGGCCGTCTCCAGGTTCTCCAGCAACTTGCGGGCATTGGCCGAGAGCGTGCCGGCCTTGGTGCGAAACAGCGGCGCACGCAGCAGGTCAGCTTCGGTGAGGGAGAACAGGCCACCCTCGTCGCCGATGACCTTGTTCTCCAGCAACGCGGCAGCGGCCTCTTCACCGAACACCTCG
>DATLCL010000182.1:0-29776 GCA_035526415.1 Aeromicrobium sp. | reverse complement strand
AACGCCTGGATCCGGACATAGATGGAGTCGGCCAGCTCGCCGGTGATGCCGTGGTCGGCCATGCCTTCGTAAAGCTTCGCTTGCAATCGCTCGATCTTCTCGATCCCGCGCTTGGACCCCATGGCACGTCGCAGCAGGTCGGCCTCGGCGCCGGTGCAGTTGCCGACCGTCATGGCGATCTGCATGAGCTGCTCCTGGAACAGCGGGACACCCAGCGTCCGTTCGAGCACCGGCCTGAGGACTGGGTGGATGTAGTCGATGTCCTCGACACCCGTTCGTCGCCGGATGTAGGGGTGCACCGCCCCACCCTGGATGGGACCGGGCCGGATGAGCGCGATCTCGGTGACCAGGTCGTAGAAGCAGCGTGGCTTGAGCCGCGGCAACGTGCCGATCTGCGCCCGGCTCTCGACTTGGAAGACACCGATGGAGTCGGCCTTGCAGAGCATGTCGTAGACGGCCGGCTCCTCCTTGGGGATGGTCGCGAGCTCCCACCGGACACCGGCGTGCGCAGCCACGAGGTCGAAGGTGTGCTGGATGGCGCCGAGCATCCCCAGGCCGAGCAGGTCGAACTTGACCAGGCCCATCCAGGCGCAGTCGTCCTTGTCCCACTGCAAGACGGTGCGCGCGTCCATCCGGCCGCGCTCGATCGGCACGACCTCTCCCACCGGACGCTCGGTGAGCACCATGCCGCCGGAGTGGATGCCCAGGTGGCGCGGCGCCTTGAGAAGTTGGTTCGCCAGATCGAGAACCTGAGGCGGAATCGTCGTCTCGGGATCGATGGACGACCACGAATCGATGCTTTTGCTCCACGCGTCCTGTTGGCCGACCGAGTAGCCGAGCGCCTTTGCCATGTCGCGCACCGCCGACCGCGGCCGATAGCTGATGACGTTGGCGACCTGCGCGGCGTTGCGGCGTCCATATGTCTCGTAAACCCACTGGATGACCTCCTCGCGGCGGTCGGAGTCGAAGTCGACGTCGATATCGGGTTCCTCGTCGCGGGTGGCGGACAGGAACCGCTCGAACGGCAGGTCGTAGAGGATCGAATCGACCGCGGTGATGCCCAGCGCGTAGCAGACCGCCGAGTTGGCCGCCGAGCCACGGCCTTGGCAGAGGATGCCGCGACTACGGGCGAACGCGACGATGTCGTGGACGATGAGGAAGTAGCCCGGGAAGTCCTTCTCCTCAATGACCGCCAGCTCCTTCTGCAGCCGCTCCTCCGCCTCGTCCCGGTTGCCGGAATAGAGCCGGTCAGCACCTTGCCGGACGAGTTCGCGCAACCAAGTCATCGGCGTATGGCCGGGCGGAACGTCCTGCTTGGGCAGCCGGGGCGACGCTTTGCGCAGGTCGAACGCGCACTCGTGGGCGATGACGAGACTGTGCGCGACGGCGCCCGGATGCCGGGCGAACCGCAGTTGCATCTCCAAGCCGGACCGCAGGAACGCCTGGCCGGACGCGGGCAGCCACCCGTCCAGCTCGGCCAGGCTGCGTCTGGCCCGGACGGCGGCGACGGACTGCGCCAGGCGTCGGTCGGCCGGCGTGGCGAAGTGGACGTTGTTGGTGGCGACAATGGGCAAACTGCGCTCGGTGGCCAGCGCCGCGAGGGCGTCATTGGCAACATCGTCGCCGGGATGCCCATGGTCGATGAGCTCAACAGCCACGTTGTCGCGGCCGAACAGGTCGACGAGGGCACCGAGCCCCTCCGGTGTACGCCCGATGCCCTTGCGACAGCCGGTCAGGATCTGCCAATGCCCCTCCGCGCGCTGGGCCAGCTCATCGAGGTCGTAGGCCGGACGCCCTTTCTCGTCACCGCGCAGCTGTGCCTCGGTGATGGCGCCAGCCAGCCGGTGATACCCCTCGACGCCCCGGGCGAGGACGAGCAGATGGGTGCCCTCGGGGTCGGGGACGCCGTTCTGCGGTGTGGTGAGCCCGAGCGAGAGTTCGGCGCCGTAGATCGTGCGCAGCGTTGAATATTCGGCTGCTGCCTCGGCGAACCGGACCGCGCCGTAGAAGCCGTCGTGATCGGTGATGGCCAGCGCCGTCAAGCCCAGCCGCACCGCTTCCTCGACCAGCTCCGACGGTTCGCTGGCACCGTCGAGGAAGCTGTACGACGAGTGGCAGTGCAGCTCGGCGTAGGGGACGGCATCTGCCGGCGACTCGATGGGCGGGTGCTCGTACTTCTCCCGCTTGCGACTGAATGCGCCGTCGGACAGGCCGGGTTTACCCGATATCCGACGCTCGAGCTCAGCCCACGAAACATCGGGATTCGACCAGCCCATCAGTCATGCTCCCTAGTCATATTGGGCCTCGGTGAACCAGCGGCCGTTCTCGACGACCATGAGCCACGCGCTGCCGTCGACGCCGACAACCTGGAAACGGGCGATGCGACGACTCGCGACTTCGTCCCACCACAGCTCTTCGATCGGCCATGGCCCAGCCCACGAGGCGACCGGCTGCCAAGGCGCATCCGACGACGACCGGAAGCGCCCCGGCGGGCAGTTGACCGAACCGCGTCCGGTGATCACCACCGGCTGACCTTCGGCGCCGACGACGAGCGCCTCGGTCGGGCGCGTGAACACGGTGGCCGGGGCCGGGGCCGGGATGCGTCCGGGCCACGCGCGTTCGATCGGCCGCACCTCTGCCGGCTGCTCACCCCATGGCGCGATGAGCGTCCGGTCGGCTGGTCCCCGACCACCCTGTACGCCGACGGACAGCACACCCTCGTGCCCGACCATGCCCTGGACGCGGGAGATCCCCCGCACGACGCGGTCGTCAGGAGCACCGCCGAACAGGCTGTCGGCGTGGTCGGACAACGGCTCGACAACCTCGGGGATCAGGCGTACCTCGTCCACCGGCCCGGGCATCCCGGATGCGAGCTGCCACCGCAGCCGGTCGATGAGGTCGGTGGCGCCGAACCAGCGCGGATGCATCCAGGACCGGGCGCTACCCAAAACGGAGTGGGAGTCGACCTCGATGCGCACGGTCGTGCACACCAGCCCGTGGGCGGCGAGGTCGGTGACAAACCGCTCGGCCGTGGTGCGCAGGCTGAAGGCGATGGGATCAACGAGCTCCAGTGGCGGCTCCAACGCCAGCGCCGCAGTGAGCTCGGGTGGGACCGAGCGTCGCGAGATCGGATGTGGGTCAAGGCCACCGGCGTACCGGTGCAGCAGCGCCCCGTGACTGCCGAACCGGGTGTGGACGTCGGCAGCACCCAACCGCGCGAAGGCGCCCAGCGTGGTGAGGCCCATCCGCCGCAGCAGGCTGACCAACTCAGGGGCGTCCAGTGTCTCGATGGGTAGGCCGGCCAAGAATGCGGCCGACTCCCCCGTTGGCACGATGAGCACGTCCTGCGCGAGCGCCCGCCGGGCCGCCTGCTCGGCGGCGAACAGCCCGTCGGCGACACCGAGCCGGACGTCCCACACGCCGAGGTCGACCAGCCGCTCGGCGATGACGGCCGCCGCCTCGGCTTCGCCGGCATAGAACTTCTTCCCCCGCTGGACGAAACTAGCGTGCCAGCGGGCGGTACCCCCAGGCACCCTCAGGGCGCACAGCCCCGGACGCAGCGGCGCCACCCCGGGACTCAGTTCCTCGATGGCAAGCAAGACGTCTTCGAACGCACGCGCGTCGACTTCGGGCCGATGATCGGCGACGACCAGGCCGGGACACCGTGACTGCGCATCCCGCCGACGCATGCCGCGGCGCACCCCGTCGGCCCGGGCAATGGGATTGCAGGCCAGCACCATCCCTTTGTCGAACACGGCCACCGCCACACCGACGGGTAACTCCGCCATCGGAGCCATGACCGGCCAGTCTGGACACCAGACGACCATCGTTCGCACTAACTCACACTCCGCAATTCGGTGGTTGAGGTGCCGCCCACGGTGGGGGTACCTCCCGCGGCGTAGCCGTGGGGGATCGAAACCACCGGGTGCACCCTCAAATCGACATCGGGCAGCCACAGCCGACGCTGCGCCGCCGGCGACGTGCCCTTGCGCACCTCGACCGTTGCCTGCCGTGCCTTGAGGTGCCCGCTGCCCCAGCCGGCACCATGCCACTCGACGTCGGTGAGCCCAACCCGGGCGTCACAGTGGGGCCAGTCGCCCCAGACGACGAGGATCGAGCCTCGCGTGCGCAGCCGGGCGGACAGCCGCGAGATGTCCTTGGGCGTGGGGAGATTCTTTGGTGGCCTGACGACGACGATGCCCAGCACATCGACGAGTGCCGCAACGACCTCCAGCCACGCATCACCCGGCTCAGGCACGACGACGACGCGGTCCAGATCGACGCCGAACATCGCTGCCGCTTCGACCCCGAGCTCACCGGTGCCGACGACCGCACACCATGCGCCGTCGACCGATGGCCCAGCCATGAGCAGGGCGGCCAAGCTGGCCGACGTGACGCCGTAGGTGGCGCCGGTCTGCAACTGCAGGAGCCCCTTCAGCGCGGGGTGCGTGCGCACCGGTTGAGCCGCCTGCCGGCCCTCCATCCGACTGACCTGGACCCGTAATTCAGCCAGCGGATCGAGTGGGATGGAGGGGCTTATGGACACCTATTCATGTTCGAACATCTGTTCGAACATGTCAAGATCGATCTCGGAAGGCGCACCCCTCGAGGTGGTCGTTCACGACGCCAACAGCCTGCATGAAGGCGTAGACGATCGTCGGCCCGACGAACTTCCACCCGCGATCGCGCAGCGCCTTGGACAGCCCCTCGGCCTCCGGAGACGTGACCGGATAGTCGTCGCCGGCCCGCAGCGCGGGGTGGGCGTCTGGCTGGTGCGACCAGACCAGGTCGGACAGCATCTCCCCCGCGTCGTGCATGGCCAGCAGCGCCTGCGCGTTGGCAATCGCCGCTGCGACCTTCTGCCGATTGCGGACAATGCCGGGGTCGGCCAACAGCCGCGCGACGTCGTCCGGGCCGTAGGCGGCGATACGCTCTGGATCGAAACCCGCGAACGCCCGCCGATAACCCTCGCGCTTGCGCAGGATCGTGATCCAGGCCAGCCCGGCCTGCGCGCCATCCAGGATGAGCTTTTCGAACAGCTCGCGCTCGTCGCGGACCGGACGTCCCCAGTCGTCGTCGTGATAGGCGACATAGAGCGGGTCACTGCCCGGCCACGGACAACGCGCGATGCCGTCGGATCCGATGAGCAGCTCAGCCATGCTGACTTTCTATACCGGCCCGGCGACGAAATCGCGGTGGGCCTCCTCGAGGATGCGGACGACCTCCGCCGAGTCGCGCGGGTCCACCGGCATTGCTGAGCCCGATGTCAGCGCCTGGGCCACGCCGGCGTAGAAGGCAGGGTAGTCGCCGCGCACCGGCTCCCTGGGCGCGACCGAGGCACCCACCCCCACAACCGGCCACTGCTCTTCGGGCGGCATCCCATAGTCGGGGTCAGCAGGATCGATGCCGGCGGCAAGCTGGGTCTCCTGAACGTCCAGTCCCCACGACACGAACGCGCCGTCCGAGCCCATCACACGGAACCGCGGTCCCGGCGTGGTGACGTTCAGGCTGGTCCAGAGGCGGGATCGTCCGCCACCGGCATGCCGCAACTCCAGGAACCCGTCGTCGGGAGCCGCCGAACCAGCGAATGAGACGACCTCGGCGTAGACGTCGACGACCGGCCCGAGGAGCTGGATCGCCTGGTCGACGAGGTGCGACCCCAAGTCGTACACGACCCCGCCCGCCTCGTCAGGCGGAAGGGAACGCCAAAGTTTGGAGTCGCTGCCCGACGGCTTCCACCGCTCGAACCGCGACTCCAGCTGCCGGATCTCGCCCAACTCACCTGCAGCGGCGACCTGCGATAACGTCAGGAAGTCGCTGTCCCAGCGTCGGTTCTGGAACACGGTCAGCGGCACCCCAGCGGCAGCAGCAGCATCGACGACTTCGGTCGCCTCGGCCGCGGATGCACACAACGGCTTGTCCACGACTATGGCGAGCCCAGCGTCGATGGCCGCTTTGGCGAGCGGGATGTGGGTCGTCGGCGGGGAGGCGATGACGACGAGGTCGAGTTCGCCAGCGTGCTTCCACAACGTCTTGGCCGATGACCAGATCGTCGCCTTCGGATGCCGCTGGTGGGCGTCAGCTTTGCGACCGGGATCGCTGGTGACGATGGCTGCGACATCGAACGCGGGATTCGCCGCCAGCAAGGGCCCATGGAACACGCGTCCGGCCAGGCCAAAGCCGATCAGGCCGACACGCAGAGGCTCCACGGCCCAACGTTAGCCGCGACCGGACGACGTCCGTGCCCGGCGAGCCACCGAGTCGATCGCAACTGCCAGCAGGAGGACGGCGCCGGTGACCATGAACCTCACGGACGAGTCGACGCCGATCAGGTTGAGGCCGGACTGGATCGCCTGCAGCACGACGATGCCGAGCATCGCCGAGTACGCCGAGCCGCGACCACCGAAAAGCGACGTGCCACCGATCACCGCGGCCGCGATGGCCGTCAAGTTGGTGTCGGTCGTGCCGCTGGCCTGCGATACCGACGTCTGCTGTCCGGCGGCGAGCAGGCCTCCGACCGACGCGAACACCGAACACAGGACGAAAACGCTCAGGTAGATGCGTCCGACCTTGATGCCCGACCGGCGTGCGGCTTCCTCATTGCCGCCGACGGCGAACAGGTGGCGTCCCCAGGTCGACTTGCGCAACAGCAGGTCCATGACCACGACCAAACCGGCGAAGAACAGCCACAGCACGCCCCAGCCGCGGTCGAAACCGAGGTAGTAGGTCAGGAACAGCAAGCCGGCGGCGAGCAGGCCCGCGCGGATCGCCAGACCGGCCACCGACGGTGCGCTGAGCCCAGCGGCCTTGCGGCGCTGCATGCCGATCAGATGCGAGATGACGAACAGGCCGACGATTGCCAACACGAGGGCATACGCGACAGGACCCTTGACGAACGAGTACCGCGCGAACTGCACGAGCCCGGAGTCGTCCGGGATGTTGATCGTGCCGTCCTTGCCGAGTACGAAGAGCAGCAGACCTTGGAACCCGAGCAGACCAGCCAGCGTGATGACGAAGCTCGGTACGCCCACCCGCACGTACAACGCCGTGTAGAAAAGCCCGACGACGACACCAGCGAGGACACCAGCGGCAAGTCCGACGACCATCGATTGGCCCTGGTTCACCACGAGCACCGCCATGATCGCGGCCGCCAAGCCACTCATCGAGCCGACCGAGAGGTCGATCTCGCCGAGTAGCAACACGAGCACGATGCCGAGGGCGATGATGCCGACCGGCGCGGCAAACTGCGAGATCGTCACCAGCGAGCGCGAAGACAGGAAGGCCGGCTCCTGCAGGTAGAACACGATCGAGATGACGATCAGGCCCACCACGACCGGCAGGCTGCCGAGATCACCGCCCCGGATCCGCGATTTCGCGCTGCCCAGCCACCCTTTGAAGCCGGCGGCATGGAGCAACCGCTCGTCAGTCAGGTCGGTCGGCAGCGGAACGGCGGGGCCCGGCTCCTCCACCGTGCGCAACGTGCTCACGCCGAACCTCCATCCTCGGCACCGGCCTGCTTGCCGCGCTCGGAGAATCGCTGGCGCTCAGCGCGCTCCGTCACGACGTTGTCGGACGCACCGGTGATGGCTGCGACGAGCTCCTCGGTGCTTGTCTCGGCGACCTTGAACTCGGCCGCGTTCCGGCCCAGCCGAAGGACGACGATGCGGTCCGCGACCGCTTGGACGTCGGCCATGTTGTGGCTGATCAGGACGACGCCATGCCCGTTGTCCCGGAGACGCTCAACGAGGTTGAGCACCTCGGCGGTCTGGGCCACGCCCAACGCGGCCGTCGGCTCGTCGAGCATCACGATCTTCGGGTTGCCGACCAGGCTGCGCGCGATCGCGACCGTCTGCCGCTGCCCGCCGGACAATGCGGCGATCGGAATGCGCACCGATGGGATCTTGGCCGACAGCGACTTCAGCAGCCGCCAGGCCTCCTTCTCCATCGACACCTCGTCGATGATCGGCCCGAGCTTGTGCTCCTTGCCGAGGAAGAGGTTCGCCACGACGTGCAGGTTGTCGCACAAGGCGAGGTCCTGGAACACGGTCGCGATGCCGAGCGCCTGCGCCTGCGACGGGCCGCGCGGCGAGACCTCGCGTCCGTCGAAGGTGATCTTGCCGGTATCGGGGGTGTAGACGCCGGCGATCACCTTGACGAGCGTGGACTTGCCCGCCCCGTTGTCACCGACGAGTGCCACGACCTCGCCCGGCATGACGGTCAGATGCACATCCATGAGCGCCTGCACCGCGCCGAAGCGCTTGTTGATGCCGGTGAGAGAGAGGACCGGCTCGGTGACCGGCCTCTCTGACTCCACGGCGACGGTCATCAGGAGACCCCGGCCTTCTTGCACGCCGCGGCATACGCCTTGGTGCAGATCTCGTCAGCCGAGTACAGCCCGGAGTCAACGATGGTGTCTTGGACGTTGTCCTGCGTGACGACCACCGGCTTGAAGATGAAGGACTTGACGCCCTGGAAGTCGGTCGTCTTGCCGACGTCCTTGCCCGTGGCCAGGTTCACGGCAAGCTTGCCGGCTCCGGCTGCCTCGATGAAGTACGACTTGAACACCGTCATCTCCTGCTCGCCGGCAACGATGCGCTGGATGGCCGCCAGTTCAGCGTCCTGACCGGTGACCGGCGGGAGGTCAGTGGCCGAGATGCCGGCACCCTTGAGCGCGGCAATGACGCCGCCGGCTTGACCATCGTTGGCGGCATACACACCCTGGATGTCCGACGGGCTGAACTTACTCAGCTGGTCGGTGACGTACTTCTGCGCGTTGTTCGGCGACCAGTCCGGATTGTCGTATGACGTGTCCGTCAGCAGCTTCAGATCGCTCTTCTTGAGCACGCTCTCGGCGCCCTTCTTGAACTGCGCGGCGTTCGGGTCACTCGGCGCGCCGTTGAGCTGCAGGTAGCCGCCCTTGCCGTCCATGGCCTTGACCAGCTCGCTCGCCTGGAGCTTGCCGACCGCCTCGTTATCGAAGGACATGTAGTAGTCGGCGGACTTGATGAACCGGTCGTAGGCGACGACCTTGGCCCCGGCCTGATGCGCGGAGCTGACCATGCCACCGGCACCCGGCCCGTTCACCGGGTCGAGCACGATGACCTTGGCGCCGGCCGAAATGGCCGTTTCCATCTGTTGAGCCTGCTTCGCCTCGTCCTGGTCGGCGTTGTAGTACTTGATGGTGCAGTCGTCGCACTGCTTCTTGACGGTCTTCTCGAAGATTGGCCGGTCGAAGGACTCATAGCGCGTCGTCTTCGACTCCGGCAGCAGCAACGCGATCGTCTTGGCGTTGCCGCCGTTCTCAGCGCTGTTCGGGCTTGTGCAAGCGGTCAGGCCGGCAGTGGCCATGACAACAGCGGCACCGGTGACGGCGAATCGGCGGGTAATGGACACGGACTTCTCCCTTGGCACGGGCGGGCACCCCCTCCGGACGCCCCTGAATCCGAGTGTGCTGCGTCACAGGGTCAGGCCGACTGGACGACCCGAACGACGTCCCGCGCGTCCATGGGACCGATGTGCTCCTCGGACTCGAGCAGGCCCTCGTCGCTCGGCTTCTCCCCAGCACTGAACACGCGATCGCGCTGGCGCTCGCGGATCTCCGGATGCGCCTCGCTCGGGATGTCGAAACCGTACTTGGCCTGCGCTTCGCGCGGGGTCATCGTGATCTCGCGGAGCGGCTTCACCTTGAGGATGACCGGGGCGAGCGTCTCGAAGGCCGCCGGCGCGAGGAAGCGCCCCAAGGCGTAAGTCAGCAGCACCGAACGCGCGACGACAGCATGTGAGATCTTGAGCGGCCAGCGCACCAGCGCGTCGGTGAGGCGGCCCTGCTTCAGGCCGAACAGATCGCGGATGTACTGCGGGTACGTCGCGATGACGCCTCGCCGAAGCACGGCCAGCGAGGGCGCCATGAGCAGGCGCACGACGCGTCCGGTGTCGGCCGGCAAGGCCACGCTCATCGTGAGGATGAATCTCACCATGTCCTGTGCGCCCTCGGACGCGGCAAGGTGCGGCCGCCAATCCTCGAAGTACTGACGCACGTCATCGCGCGACCGCGGAACGGTCGCGGGATCGATCGTCTGCAATTCGGCCGCCCGCGCACACTCGGCCCAGTACTGCGCCTCCTCGGCCTCGGTCAGACGACCAGGGCCGAACATCTCGTAGCACCGCAGGATCGAATGCCAGGCGGTCACATGGATCCACAGTTGTGACGACGGCTTGTTGGCGTCGTACCTGCCGTGGGTGACCGGATCATTACCGATTGCCTTGGAGTGCACCTTGACCAGCACATCCGCCGCCTTGGTGGTCGGCTCAGTGGCGCCGAACATGACCATGCCGAAGTACCGCAGCGTGCGGGTGTAGCGGGTGTTTGGGCGGTACTTGACGCCACCGGACTGGATGACGGCCGCCGCGAGATTCGGGTCGAGGTGTTCGATCGTCACCGACCGCACAAACCCGAGGATGAACGACGTCGGGTAACTCCAGACCTTCCACGTCACCGAATCGGGCCCGAAGAACCCGTAGTCGGCCGGAGGCTCATATCGCTTCGCGAGCTGCTTGCGGGTGAGGGCGAGCGTCATCGTGATCTCCAATTACTACAGTGGTGTAGGTTCGCCTCAATCTACAACGGCGAAGTAAGGTCGGCAACTGTGGCCAACGGGACAGAGACGACACAGGCAGCTCCACCGCGGCGCCGTCGCTATGCCCGGCGCCTCCCGGCCGACGAGCGCCGCGAGCAACTGCTCGACGCCACGCTCAGTGTCCTGGTGCGTGAGGGATACGGCAACGTCACGATTGAGGCCATCGCGCGCGAAGCCGACGTCACCCGGCCCGTCGTTTACAGCGCGTTCGACGGCTTGGAGCCGCTCCTCCACGCCCTGCTGGACCGGACCGAGAAGCGCGGCCTGGAGCGATCACTCGCGATCATCGCGGCAGCCGGCGACCCGTCGGACGTCGATCAATGGATTCTCCGCGCGGCCGATGCCCTCATCGACGAGGTGCGCGCCGAGCCCGACATCTGGCGGCCCATTCTCGGCCTGGTCCAAGGCGCCCCTGCGATCGTGTCCCAGCGCATCACCGACACGCGTGAGGTGATTCGCACGTACCTCGCCGCCGCCTTGGACGCGGGCGTCGGACTGCGTGGCCGCCCGGACTTGGATGCCGAGGTCCTCTCCCACGTCGTCGTGGCCATCGCCGAGGAGTTCGGCCGGCTGGCCCTGGAGGATCCGCCCCGCTTCGAGAAGGATCGGCTGCTGGCCACCATCCAGCAGCTGATCGGACTTCTTCGCTAGCGGTCACTCCCCCTTGACAAGGCTTTCGTCGCGACCTAACGTACAACCAAATGGTTGTAGATATAAGACTCTCCGACGCCGAGGTCGACCGGCTCTTCCGGGCCTTGGCCGATGCCACGCGTCGCGACATCGTCCGCCGCACCCTTGCCGGTGAGGCGTCGGTGTCCGAGCTCGCCGTTGCCTACGACATGTCGTGGGCAGCGGTGCAGAAGCACGTCGCCGTCTTGGAAGGAGCCGAGCTGGTGACCAAGGAAGCGCGGGGGCGCGAACGCATCGTCCGCGGGAACCCCACCCAAATTCAGCGGGCCCAAGGCCTCCTGGACTCGTACGAACAAATCTGGCGAGCTCGCGTCGAACGCCTGGACGCACTGCTGGCCGATCCCAACGAATAACCACCACTGGAAGGAATCACCATGCCCATCACGACCGTGACCAAGGATCCCGAGAACCTGACCATGACCGTGGTCGCCGACTTTGCCGCTCCCCTTCAACGTCTCTGGGACGCCTACGTCGATCCCCGCCAGATCAGCAGGTTCTGGGGTCCGCCGAGCTGGCCGGCCACCTTCACCCGGCACGATGCGTTCGCCGGCGGGCGCTCGGACTACTTCATGACCGGCGACGCAGACCATCCCGCCCTCGGCTACTGGGAGTGGCTCGACGTAAAGGCCCCGGAGGGCGGCAACGTTGCGATGTTCGAGGTCGTCGACGGGTTCGCCCATCCGGACGGCAGGCCGAAGACCGATCACCCCACGCTGCGCATGGTCTTCCAGTTCGAATCGACGCCGCAGGGGTCACGCCTCACGACGACGTCACATTTCAACAGCGCCGATGAGCTCGAGAAGCTGCTCTCCATGGGCATCGAGACCGGCATGCGCGAGGCGATGGGCCAGATCGACAACGTCCTCGCCGACCTCGCATCGTTCGCGCACGGCGTCGGGACGAAGACCGACATCCTCAGCGATACCCAGGTCCGCATCAGCCGGGTCATCCGCGGCAGTGTTGACGACGTGTGGCGGGCGCACCACGAGCCGGAGCTGCTCCAGCAGTGGCTCCTCGGACCCGACGGCTGGACGATGCCGGTGTGCGAGGTGTCGACCGAGGTCGGCGGGACGTACCGGTACGAGTGGGTCAACGACGCCGGAACCGAGCGCTTCGGATTCACCGGTGAAGTGTTGGCGATCGAACCGCCCCACCGCAGTGTCGTCACTGAGCGGTTCCAGGGGCCGGAGGGCTTCCACGCTCCCGAGCCGACGACGAACGAGATGACGCTCACCGCGCAGGAGTCCGGGACGCTGATGTCGGTCGTCATCACCTACCCGAGCGCTGAGGTCCGCGACATCGTCCTCGCCACCGGTATGACCGACGGCATGGAGACCAGCTACGCCCGCCTGGAGTCCTTGCTGGCGTAGCTCACCCTAGTGGCGGGAGCGAGATGCCACCGACGTTCTGCAGCGACTGCGTACAACTGGAGACGCCGTTGACCAACGAGCAGAACGTCGGCGGCCGGCTCGGCTGGTACGAGTCCGGCACGCCGTCCTCGGCGATGATCTGCTTGTAGGCGTCCACGGCTGGCGTCGGCTGCCGGGTCAACGCAGGGTCAGTCTTCACGTCTACGGTGTAGAGCCCGAAGCGTGGTGTGTAGCTGCCCCATTCGTAGTTGTCGGTCAGGCTCCAGTAGTTGTAGCCGATGACGTCGTAGCCGTCCGCCTTCGCCTTCTCGAGCCAGTAGACGGTGTCACGCAGGTGATCTTCGCGCAGGTACCCGTCGGAGCGCGGCTTGTGATCCTCGGTGGGCAATGAGTTCTCGATGATGTAGAGCGGCAGCTTCGGGTAACGCTCGGCGTAGTACTGCAGCGCGTAGTAGATGCCGTCGGCGGACGAGTCCGCCTTCCAGAACTGGTCGATTGCCGAGTACAGCGTGCGCGCCTGCGTGGGCGAGGCCGAGTAGTAATAGTCGATCCCGACGAAATCCAGCTTGTCGCCGATGGCGTTGAGGAACAGTGCGTCCAGCACCGGCTCCACGCCCGGGATGAACGCGACATTCGACGACACCAGTGCGTCCGGCTGGCGGGCGTGGATGTAGTCATAGATCGGCCGGTGAGCGGCGGCCAGGCGTGACGCGAACGTCGGGAGGTCGAGCGGAGTCAGTGCGCGGATCTTCATCTCCCGCAGGAAGTACGCCGTCGGCTCGTTGATGGTGATCCACATCGGGTCGTACTTCGCGTAGCGATCGACCACGAAACGCGCATTGCGGAGCCAGTCCTGGACCATGCCGGCCCGCTTCCAGCCGCCTTGGTCAGCCTGCCAGCCCGGATATACCCAGTGATCGATCGTGATCATCGGCCGCATTCCCGCCTCGACGATGCTCGCGATCAGGTCATCGTAAAAGGCGACGCCCTCAGCGCTCCGCACCCCCGGCTGCGGCTCGATCCGCGCCCATTCCACGCCGACTCGGTAGACCTCGACGCCCATCTTGCGGGCGAGCTTGATGTCGCTCTTGTAGCGGTGCAGGAAGTCGACCGAGTTGCCGATACGGTCCCCCGCCTGGCCGGACTCGGCATAGCGCCGCCAGTTGCTGTCTGGCGAGTACCCCTCGGCCTGGAAGCCAGATGAGGCGACACCCCAGAGGAAGTCCGAGCCGAGCGTCGACTCGGGAGCAGCCTGGGCGGGCGCGGCGAAGGAAACCAGAGCCAAGGTGAGCCCCGGGATGGCCCAGTGAAGGAGTCGCATGAACCTAGAAACTAGATCATGTTTCAGTTCTTCGGACGAAAACTTCTATGCTCGGGCCGTGGGACACGTGTCTGACGAGGAGCGCATCGCTGCCGCCGAGGCCTATGTCGACGCACTGGTCAGTCACGACGCAGACAACATCCCCTTCTCGGCGGACTGCATCCGCATCGAGAACGGCATCAAGACCGGATTCTCGGGCCAACACCTGCGGCGAAGCCTCAACCGTGGACCTCAGTACCGCATCATCGAGGCGGCGACCGACCGCACCTTCACCGTCGACGGCGAACACGTCCGCGTGACGTTGATGGTCGTCACGAAACTGAGACTCGGCAGACGACGACTGGTCGCTTCAGTGAGCGAGACGATGCAGATTCCGCCTTCCGACGGCCTGATCCATCACCTCCGGGTGACGTTCAAGCCGCGCCTGCGCAACGAACGCTGATCCATGACGAAAGCCCCGCAGATTGAACTCCGGGGCTTTCGGGTGATGGTTTCGAGGCCGGCCATGCCGGCACCTCAACCACCGAGTTACTTGCGCTTGTTGATCTCCTCGGTGGCCTGCGGCAGCACTGCCTTCAGGTCGCCGACGACGCCGAAGTCCACGAGCTCGAAGATCGGAGCTTCCTCGTCCTTGTTGACCGCGATGATCGTCTTCGAGGTCTGCATGCCAGCGCGGTGCTGGATCGCACCGGAGATGCCGGCCGCGACGTAGAGCTGCGGTGACACCGTTTTGCCGGTCTGGCCGACCTGGAACGAGTGCGGGTACCAACCGGAGTCGACCGCTGCCCGCGAGGCACCCACGGCAGCGCCGAGGACGTCGGCGAGGCCTTCGACCTGGGCGAAGTCGCCACCGGTGCCGCGGCCACCGGCCACCACGATGGCGGCTTCGGTGAGCTCCGGACGACCGGAGGCTTCCTTCGGCTTGGACGAGACGATCTTGGCGCCCTTTGCGGCGTCCGACACGGACACCGACACGGCCTCGACCGTACCGGCGGCCGGAGCGGCCTCGGGGGCAGCCGAGTTCGGCTTGACCGCGATGACCGGCGCACCGTTGCTGACCTTGGCCTTGACGGTGTAGCCACCGGCGAACACTGACTGCGTAGTGGTGCCGTCGCCCTCGACGTCGACTGCATCGGCAATGAACCCGGCGTTCGACTTGAGAGCCACCCGAGCGGCGATCTCCTTGCCTTCATTGGACGAGACGACGAGCGTCGCGGCCGGGGACTTGTCGGCGACGAGCTGGGCCAGCGCCTCAGCCTTGGGCCCGACGAGGAACTCGTCGTACACCGCGTCGTCGAGCTGGTAGATCTTCTCGGCGCCGTATTCGGCCAGGCTGTCCGGGACGGCTGAGCCGAACACGACGGCCGAGGGCGTACCCAAGCGGCGGCCGATGGTCAGGAGCTCCAGCGACGGCTTGGTGGCCTTGCCGTCCACCACGTCGATCAGAACGAGAACTTCACTCATGAGTCAGGGCTCCTTGTCAGACGAACTTCTTGGAGGCGAGAAACTCGACGAGCTTCACGCCGCCATCGCCTTCGTCGGTGACGATCTCGCCGGCGGTCCGCGGCGGGCGCGGCTCGTTCGACTCGACCTTGGTCCATGCGGCGTCGATACCGACGGAACCGCCGTCGACGCCGAGGTCGGCGAGCGACCACTCGAGGACTTCCTTCTTCTTGGCGGCCATGATGCCCTTGAAGGACGGGTAGCGCGCCTCGTCTGTCTGGTCGGTCACGCTGATAACGGCCGGAAGCGAAGCCTGGATCTCCTGCGTTGCGGTGTCGCCGTCGCGGGTGATCGTGGCGGTGCCGCCCTCGACGGTCAGCTTGCTGCCGAACGTCACGGCGGGCACGCCGAGGAGGTCGGCGACCAGCGACGGGACGACGCCAGTGGCGCCATCTGTTGAGCTCATGCCGAAGATGACCATGTCGTGCTCGATCTTCTTGATGGCCTCGGCGAGGATCTTGGCAGTGGCGAAGACATCGGAGCCATGAACGGCGTCGTCGACGACGTGCACGCCCTTGTCGGCACCCATCTGCAGCGCCTTGCGGACGGCATCGGCGGCGTCGGCCGGGCCCACGGTCAGGACCGTGACCTCGCCCTCGCCGGCCTCGATGATCTGCAGGGCCTGCTCGACGGCGTATTCGTCGAGTTCGGACAACAGGCCGTCGACGCCTTCACGGTCGACGGTGTTGTCGGCGTTGAACTTGCGGTCTGCGGTGGCGTCTGGGACGTACTTCACCGCGACAACGATGTTGGTCACGAATGACCCTCCTGTGTCAGATAGGACGACGAGCCAAGCGCGCCTGACCCTCGGGGGATGTTACCCATCCGTCCTGATCAGCGCGAACTCAGGGTGCGGCGTTGAATTGTCGGCGACGGTAGCCCTTCGGGCGATCGCCGACGCCCAAGCGAGCCGTCAGCCCCCACCGCGACCGTCCCCCACTAGCCGGATCGCTCGTAGAGCGCTTCAGGCCTCGTCGTTGGCGCGCTGGACGGCCTGGCCGACGAAGCTGATCAGCAGGTAGCCGACCGAACCGGCACCCCACGCGAGGAAATGTTCCTTGCGCTCGGCATTCGCGCCGCTGAAGTCGAAAGCGTCCTTGAGCGGGCCAACCAGCGCGTTGGCGACGGTCCGCAGGGCTTCGTACAAGCCGCCGGAGTCGAAGCCGAGTGCAACCAGCAGCGCACCGACGGCCAGCAGTACCGAAATGCCCAGCGCGATGAGTCCGACGACGCCGGCGATGGGGGCCAACGCCGATCGGCTCTTCGACTCCTGGTCGCCGTCCATGGGCAGCGTTGTCGGCTGTTGCTTCGGGATCTCGCGCGTCTCGACGCTCCCCCGCAAGCGGGAGGTGCCCCCCGGCTTCCATGCGGAGACCGGCTCGGATGCTTCGACGGGCGCCGGCTCGTCGACGTCAGCGGGCGCCGGTTCGTCGATCCGCTGATTGATGGCCGGCTTGGGGAGGTCGGCCTCTGGCGCTTCGATGACGTCTTCGACGACAGGCTCGTCAATCACCGGCTCCTCGGCGACCTGATCTTCCGCAACCGGCTCCTGGACAGCGGTCTGCTCAGCGGCCGACTCGTCGACGAAGGGCTCAGCCTCGATTGTCTGCTCCGTCAGGGGTTCGACGACCGAGACGTCCTCAGCGAGGTTCCTCTCGGTCGGCCCCTCGGGGGGGCGAACCACCTCCTCGGCGACCACGCCCGAACTCTGCTCCTTGGCCTGCGCCCGACGTCGACGGGCCTCCTCGCGGGCGCGAGCGCGCGCCTCGGCAGCGGTCAGCTTCTCGGCATCCTTGCCCAAGCGACGCTGCACGCGCTGGGCTGCACGCGCGCGGGGATCGGTCGGTTCCTGGGAGACGACGGGAGCCTCAGCTTCATTCGACTCCGGTGCCTCCGCCTCCGCTTCGTCGACCTCCGACAGGGCCGAAACGGCCAGCTCGACGACGTTCTCGGTGACCTTCTCGTCCTCGTCGGCGGCAAGGTCACTCGCATCGGCCGCGGGTGCCGGCGTCGCGCGACCCGTCTTGGCTGCGGCCTTGGCCATGGCCTTCGCCTGGCGTGCGGCATTGCGCGCTTCCTGCTGCTCACGACGGAGCGCTGCCTTGGTTTCTTTGCGTTCTTGGCGCGACAGCGCCTTCAGATCCCGCTCGTTGAGCTCCCCCTCGGTCGCAGGCTCGACCGGCGTGGCAGGGACAATCGGCGGCGGCAGGTCGTCCGGGACCTCAGCACGCGAGACGTGCGCCTTGACCGGCGTCTCGGGCGTCTCGGGGGTCTCGGGAAGCTTCTCGGCTTCTGGCTCGGCGGCGGCAATGTCGCCGGCAGTCGGGACGTCAGCGGCGGCGGACGACTCTTCTTTTGGTCGCGGAGGCGAGTGCCCCCTCGTCCCCGCTCACCTCCTGGGGCTCAACCTCGGCGTCCGCCTCTTCGGCGGTCGGCTGCTCAAGTTCCGGGGTGTCGTCGACAGCGCCCGGCGGTGGCTCAAGGTCGAAGGCCGGAGCATCCGGCGCCGGCGAATCGATGACCGGTGGTTCGGAAGTGAACTCTTCGAGCACCGGCCGCGGCGGGAGGATCGGCGCGTCGCGGTTCGCCTGGTTGGCGGCGACGATGTGGGACTGCGCAACGCGCTCGGCCTCCGCCTCGGCTGCCCGGACCCACTCCATCGCCGTGTTTTCGGCTTCGCGCAGTTTCTCCTCGGCTGCCACGCGCGCTGCGGCGACAGCTTGGCTGAGCCGCTCCTGCGCGCGTCGCTTGGACTCAGCGGTGACCAGCTCGGCTTCGTTCTTGGCGGCTTCGACGCGGCTCTTGGCGTCCTGCTCGGCCTCGCTGACCATGCGGGCGGCTTCGGCCTCTGCGCGCGCGACGCGATCGGCCGCATCCTTCTCGGCCTGCGCAATGCGCCGTTCGGCTTCGCGCGCACGTTCCTCAGCCTGACGCTCGGCTTCAGCCATCTTGGCCTGAGCCAGCGCACGCTCAGCCGCTGCATCCTGGGCGATCTTCTCGGATTCTGCATTGGCCCGAGCCATGGTCGCGCGAGCCTCGTCGCGTTCGCGCTGCAACTCGGCCGTGGACGCCTTGTAACGCTCGTCTGCCTCGGCGGCCATACGGTTGGCCTCCGCCTTGGCGATCGCCAGCTTCTCCTCGGCGGCACGTTCAGCGTCCTTGACCCGGACGGCGATGGCGAGCCGTTCGGACGCGATCTCCTGGGAGATGCGCTCCGCCTCGGCCTTGGCAGCAGACACGTGCCCGGTGGCCGTATCGCGTGCATTCTCGGCGATCCGCTCGGCCTCCATCCGGACCTCGGCCAGCTGGGTTGCCGCGGCGGTCCGCTCGGCCTCCAGCTGCTTCATGGCCGATTCGCGTTCGGCCCGGGCCTGCGCCTTGAGTTGGGCGACTTCCTCCTGCGCCTCCTGGATGCGGCGCTGGGCGTCGGACTCGGCGGCGTCGGCACGGCGAGCGGCCGACTCCTTGGCCTCGGCCTCGGCCTGCGCCAGCCGGCGAGAGGCCTCATCCTTGGCCTGCTGCTCGGCTTCGGCCAGGCGACGGTCGGCTTCGGCCTTGGCCGCAGCAAGTCGCTCCTCGGCCTCCCGCTCAGCCTCCATCCTGGCCTTGGCGACGCGCTCGTCGGCCTCGCGCTGGAGCATCGAGATCTTGGCAGCAGCAGCCTCGCGCTCGCGCTGGATGTCGGCGGCGACGCGCTCAGCTTCCAGGCGTGCCGCGGAAACGCGTTCCTCGGCAGCTTCCTCCGCCGCGGCCAACTTCGCCGCAGAAGCCTCACGCTGCTTCTCTTCCTCGGCTTCGATCCGGCGGGAAGCCTCGAGTCGTTCCTGCGCCGCCTGCTCCATGAGGCGATTCGCCTCGAGCCGCGCTGCGTGGACCCGCTCCTGGGCCGCAGCGCTGGCGGCGGCGAGCTTCTCGGCGAAGCTCAGGTCGCCCGAGCCGCCGGCCGGGGCGGCAGCCGCCGCCGGCACCGACACGTCCGCCGCAGGTCCCGACGCTTCCGCTGAAACTTCTTCCTGCACGTCTTCCGGTTCGGTCACCGGTGGTTCCCCCTCATCAGGGGCGGGGGCTGACCCCGCCTCACTCAACTCAGCTTCCGGCTCGGCCTCAGCCGCAATGCCTTCGTCTGGGCCCGCATTCTGTCCCATGTCGGGGCTCACCCACGTGCTTGTGTCTGGGCTCTCGTCGGGCGTTGGTTCGTCCTCGACCGCCGACATGACCACCGTCTCGTCCAGCGTAACCTCTGGCTCTTCCACGACCTTGTCCGCCGGGACAGGCTCAGCAACGGCCTCAGCAGCTGGTTCGAAGACTTCGTCGATGCGCTCTTCCGCAACCGGCGGAGCGAGCGGCGGAGCCTCGGGTGCAACGGCCTCGCCAGTGGCGTCGATGTCGCGGTCTCTTGCATGCCGCTTTCCGGCAAGCGCGCGAGCAGCGGCCCGGTCACGGCGACGCTTCTCGACCGCGGACTGGCGCCTTGTCCTGGCACCGCGACGACGAGATCCCGTATCCGGCGCCTCATCATCGACTTCGTCGTCCGACATTTCGGTCCCGGCAGATTGGGCGACGTCCTCACGTGCGGCTGTGGCGTCGGCAAGGGGCCCTTCGGCCGTCTCCTCGACCGCGGGTGGCTTGTCCACGGCGGCGGGTTCGCCGGCGCTCTCGACGCTCTCGACCACCTCGACCACCTCGGCCACCTCGGCCTGCTCGGCACTCTCGGGAGAGGCATTTTCCTCATCGGTCGACTCGCGCTCGGCGCGCTCGATCATCTCCGCGGCAAATGCCAGCGGATCATGTCGGCGGTCAGCCGGCTTTTTGGCGTCGGCCATGACTCAACTTCTCCCTCGCCCTGTGGTCATGTCGTGGATCAGTATGCCTCAGTTCGTTACTTAGGTCACACAGTCCCCGCAGGTCGTTTCGACGGCCGTCAGCGTCCTTCGAATGCGGCTTTGCCCGGACCGTTCTCGACGAAGGACCGCATCCCGGCCTTCTGGTCGTGTGTCTTGAACAACCCGGCGAACTCGCGACGCTCCACTTCGAGTCCATCCTTGAGGTCCGCGTCGATGCCTTCGTCGATGGCCACCTTGGCCGCGCGAAGCGCCAGCGCCGGGCCGCCGACGAACTGCGACGCCCACTCCACCGCCTTCGGATACACGTCGGCGGCCGGATGGACGGCGTCGACCAGTCCGATGGAAAGCGCTTCGGCCGCGCCCACGAATCGGCCGGTATAGATGAGGTCCTTTGCCTTGGCTGGGCCGACCAATCGGGAAAGTCGCTGAGTCCCGCCGGCCCCGGGGATGATGCCCAGGAGGATCTCCGGCTGGCCAAGCTTGGCGTCCTCTGCGGCGAACCGGACATCTGCCGTGAGCGCGACCTCAAGCCCGCCGCCGAGGGCGAAGCCGGTGATCGCCGCCACCGTCGGCTTGCCAATCGTCGCCAGCGCCTTGGTGAAGTCCTGCAACAGGTGCGAGTGCTGGTCCATGACCTCGAAGGTCATGTCGGCCATCTCCTTGACGTCGGCACCAGCGGCAAACACCCGCTCGCCGCCGTAGAGAACGACGGCCGCCACGTCCGCACGGGTGTCCGCCTCGTGTGCGACCTCGAGCAATTCGCGTTGCATCTGCGCGTCGAGAGCATTCATCTTCGGGCGATCGAGACGAATCGTCCCGACGCCGCCGTCAATCTCAAGGCGTACGAACTCTCCCATGCCGCGAGACTAGCGACGTCGCGCGCGACACCTTTGAGCACGTCCCACTACGTTGGCCAGGTGACCGGTGCATGGAGCCCGTGGCGGACGGTGCTCACCTTCGGCTACGTCAGTCTGGCCGCGGACATGGTCTACGAGGGGATGCGGTCAGCGTCCGGTCCGCTGCTGCTCTCACTCGGCGCATCGGCCTTCGTGGTCGGGCTCGTGACCGGCGCCGGGGAGGCTATCGCGCTCGGCCTCCGCCTGGTCAGCGGCCCACTGGCCGACCGGAGCGGACGCCACTGGCAGCTCGCGGTCCAGGGCTACTTGCTCACCGCGGTCAGCGTTCCGCTGCTGGCGGTCACGCCATTCCTCGGCGCGGCCGGGCTGGTCACTGCCAGCGCGCTGATCATCCTGGAGCGCACCGGCAAGGCACTCCGCAGCCCGTCGAAGTCGACGCTGCTCGCCCGCATGGCCACGCCGGTCGGGCGCGGTCGCGGGTTCGCTGTCCACAAGGCACTCGACCAGGTCGGCGCATTCGCCGGGCCCCTGCTCGTCGCCGGCCTGGCTGCCATCACAGGTCACCTCTGGGCGGGCTTCGCGATCCTCGCCGTTCCAGGCATCGCCACGATGGTCCTGCTGGCCTTGTTGCGACAGGGCACAAACCTGGACCAACCCACGCCAATCGACGAGCAGGAACCCGAACCGCCCGGGCCGCTCCCCCGCTCCTTCTGGGCGTTTTCACTCTCCTGTGCGTGCTCGACCCTCGGCCTGATGACGTTCGGCGTCATGTCGGTGCACCTGGTGCGCGCCGATCTCGTGGCCGCTGCCTGGGTGCCGGTCGTCTACGCCGGAGCCATGGCCGTACAGGCCGTGGCCGCGTTGGCGTCGGGCTTCGCCTACGACAGCGTCGGACCGCGGATCCTTTATGCGCTGCCACTGCTTGTGGCAACCGTGCCCGCGCTCGTCTTCGCCAACGGCCTCGACGTTGTCCTGCTCGGCATCGGGGTGTGGGCGCTGGCCACGGCCGTCCAGGACTCGACAGTCAAGGCGCTTGTCGCCGACCTCGTGCCAGGCGAACGGCTCGCCACGGCATACGGCGTATTTGCCACGGCCCAGGGACTCGGAGCATTGGGTGGCGGCGCGCTCGCCGGCGGGCTCTACGAACACCGCCTCAGCCTGCTCATCGCGATCATCGCCGGACTCCAGGCGGCTGCGCTGGTCACGCTCGTCATCACCGTCCAGACTGGCAGGCGTCGAGCCCGAAATCTGTAACAGGTTCTAGGGGCCGACCGGACCCGCGTTACCGATCGGTAGGATGACGTCCACGTCGATCGAGTGGGCCCGATCGAGGCGAAGGGAGACCCCCACAGATGGGTCAGTTGAATATCGCGCTGCTGTCGTACCGAAGCAATCCGCACGTCGGCGGGCAGGGCATCTACCTTCGTCACCTGTCGCGTGAGCTCGTGGCGCTCGGACACCGCGTCGAGGTGTTCTCCGGTCAGCCGTACCCCAAGCTGGACGCGGGCGTCTACCTGACCAAAGTGCCGAGCCTGGATCTGTACGCCGAGCCCAAGCCATTCCGCAATCCGCGGCCGAGCGAGTTCCGCGACCGCATCGACGTAGAGGAATGGGCCCGGATGCGCACCGGTGCGTTCCCGGAACCGCTGACCTTCGCGCGTCGCGTCGTTAAGCTGCTCCGCGCCCGCGCCGACGAGTTCGACATCGTCCACGACAACCAGACGCTGGCCACCCCCCTGCTGGAAATCGAGGCATTCGGGCTACCCCTCATCACGACGCTTCACCACCCGATCTCGTTCGACCGCCGCATCGACCTCGCCTCGACGAGGAACCCGAAGAAGAAGTTCGGGAAGTTGCGTTGGTACTCGTTCGTGAAGATGCAGGCCAAGGTGGCGCGGCAGCTGTCGGTGATCATCACGCCCTCGGAGTCGTCACGGCGCGACGTGGCAACCGAGTTCGGCGTCGACCTGGACCGGATGAAGAGCATCGTGCTCGGAGTAGACGACAAGTTCGTCCCGCCGACCGCACCTCGTGTGCCCGGCCGGATCATCGCGATGGCCAGCGCCGATGCCCCGATGAAGGGCATCGCGACCCTGCTCGAAGCCTTCGCGAAGCTGCGTACCGAGCGCGACATCGAGCTCGTCCTGGTGACGAAGCCGGTCCGTGGCGGTCGCACCGAGAAGATGATCGACCAGCTGGCCATCGGCGATTCGGTCCGGTTCGTCTCGGGCATCAGCGATGCCGAACTCGTCGAGCTCATGGGCTCGGCGGAGCTGGCGTGTGTCCCATCGCTGTACGAAGGGTTCTCGTTGCCCACCGCGGAACTGATGGCGTGCAGCACGCCGCTCGTGGCGTCGCGCGCCGGTGCCATCCCCGAGGTAACAGGGCCGTCCGGTGAAGCGGCGACGCTGGTCGAGCCGGGCGACGTCAACGAACTGGTCGCCGCGATCGCCGACCTGCTCGATGATCCGGCCAAACGGGCGGCCTACGGCGCCGCCGGTCGTACCCGGGTCGACCAGCTCTTCAGCTGGCGGGCCGTCGCCCAGAGCATGGCCGTCGCCTACGAGGACGCCATCGCCGCATACCGGAAGGAACACGATGCTGACCGTCGACTTTGACCGTCTGGGGCTCAAGCCGGGCGAGCGAATCCTCGACATGGGTGCGGGCGCAGGGCGCCACGCGTTCGAGGCTTACCGTCGCGGCGGCGACGTCATCGCCTTCGACCAGGACGCCGACGAACTGGCCAAGGTCCGCGAGTTGTTCGGCGCCATGAAGGACGCGGGCGAGGTGCCCGAGGGCGCTGAGGCCGACGTGAAGGAAGGTGACGCGCTCGCCATGCCCTTCGCCGACAATGAGTTCGACCACATCATCGCCGCCGAGGTGCTCGAGCACATCCCGGCCGACATCCAGGCCATTCGCGAGCTGGTGCGCGTCCTGCGACCGGGTGGCACGCTGGCCGTTTCGGTGCCGCGTTGGTTCCCCGAGATCATCAACTGGAAGCTGTCGTCGGACTATCACAACGCCCCCGGCGGCCACATCCGCATTTACACCGACGCTGAACTGATCGACAAGGTCGCGAAGGCCGGCATGGTGTTCGAAGGACAGGGCTACGCCCACGGCCTGCACACCCCGTACTGGTGGATCAAGTGCGCAGTTGGAGTCCACAACGACAAGCACCCGCTGGTGAAGGCCTACCACCAGCTGCTGGTGTGGGAGATCGTCAAACAACCCAAGGTCCTGCAGTGGGCCGGGGCCGTGCTGGACCCGGTGATCGGCAAGAGCCTGGTCCTGTACTTCCGCAAGCCGACTGGCGCATGACGCTGCCGTCCGTGCCCGGCGTGCTGTCGGAGGCCGACATTCGAGCGACGGCCGCCGCGATCGTCGCCGTACAAGAACCCTCGGGCGCCATCCCATGGTCGCCCGGCGAGCACGTCGACATCTGGAACCACGTCGAGGCAGCGATGGGCCTGCTGGTCGGCGGCGAGGTCGAAGCGGCTGAGCGCGCTCTCGACTGGGTGCCGACGATGCAGCGGCACGACGGCTCATGGCCGATGAAGATCGTCAGGGATGAGGTCGAGGATGCGCGTGGTGAAACCAACTGCAGCGCATATTTCGCGGTCGGGCTCTGGCATCACTGGCTGATCCGACAGGACCGCGCGTTCCTCGAGCGGCACTGGGACAGTGCTCGCCGCGGCCTCAACTGGGTCGTATCGCTGCAGGTACCGTTCGGCGGCATCCAATGGACTCCGGTCGACGAGTTCTGCCTGCTGACCGCCTCGTCCTCGGTGTATCAGTCGCTGCGCGCCGGCATCGCCTTGGCCGAACTGCTCGGGGATCCGCAGCCGGAGTGGGAACTGGCAGCCGGTCGCCTCGGCCACGCGGTGCGCCATCATCGGGACCTGTTCGCCGACAAATCACGGTTCTCGATGGACTGGTACTACCCAGTGCTCGGCGGAGCCGTGCGGGGAAGGGATGGGCTCGATCTGCTTGCCCCGCGGTGGTCCGACTTCGTCACTCCGGGATACGGGGCGCGCTGCGTCGACGACAATCCGTGGATCACCGGTGCGGAGACGTGTGAGCTCGCCATGGCGCTGGACGCACTCGACGATCACACCCGTGCCCGCGAGGTGTACGCCGACATGCAACAGATGCGGCACGAGTCAGGGGCCTACTGGACCGGCGTCGTGTACGGCGATCGGGAGAAGGGCGACGTGTTCTGGCCGGTCGAACGCACCACCTACACGGCGGCCGCGGTCATCCTGGCGACCGACGCCTTGGGAAGCACCTTCGGCACGGCCACAGCCGGCGCCGGGATCATGCGCGGCGACTCGCTGCCCGCCATCCCGGAGCTGGCGGTCGACTGCGACTGCCTGGTGCCTAGCCGTCGGTGACGCGACGCAGGACACGCATTGAACCGAGGGCCTCGACCTCTTCGAACATCCCGGATTCCAGCGCAGGCAGATATATCTCCTCGTACGGCGGACGACCACCGTCGGCCGGGTCCGGAAAGACGTCGTGGATGATCAGGACGCCGCCGGTCGCAACCCACGGGGTCCAGGATCGGTAGTCGGCACCGGCCGGCTCGACCCCGTGGCCACCATCGATGAAGAGCAGGCTCAATGGCGTCCGCCACCATCGCGCCACCGTCGCCGAGGCGCCGACGATCGCCACGACCCGGTCTTCCAGGCCGGCCCGGGCGATGTTCTTGCGGAACATGCCGAGCGTGTCCAGGAGCCCGAACTCGGGATCGACCGTCGCCGGATCGTGGTGTTCCCAGCCCGCCTGGTTCTCCTCCGAGCCCCGGTGGTGGTCGACGGTGAACACAGTGCCGCCCACCTGTGCAGCGGCCGACCCCAGATAGATGGCCGACTTGCCGGCATAGGTTCCCACCTCGAGCGCCGGCCCTTGCGTTAGCTGCTCCAACGCCCAGCGGTACAGCAGCGCGCCTTCATCCGAAGGCATGAATCCCTTCACCCCGACCAGCGCCGCCGCAACGGCGTCCAGATTTACGCGCGTGTCCGGTGAAGCCATGCGCCAACACTAGATCCCCCAACCCGCGCAGCCGCGGGGGATTTGCCGAGCCGTAGGCTCGGGTCATGACGGCCGTGCACCCGCTGACGTCTGGTGACCTGACCCTCGAGCCGACCTCGGGAGACTCGGACTCATCGGGCACCGGCTTCGACGGGTGGGCGGTCATGGTCGACGGCGAGCGGCGTGGCTCCGTGGCGCTGCGGCGGGAGTCTCGATCGACCGCCTCGTTGCGGTGGAAGGTGGCCGACGCCGATGGCGCGCCCGACATGGGTATGGCGATCCGCATCCTTCAGCTCACCTTGGCGCACGCCTTCGGCGAACTCGGATTCCGACGCGTGGAGGCGCGGGTTCCGGTCGACCGGCTGACCGATGTCCGTGCCGCCTCCATCTGCGGACTGCGTCGTGAGGGCATCATCCGCGGCGCTCCCGGTGAGGCCGACCGCGCCCTGCTCGCGCGCCTGGTGGATGACCCGCCCGCCAACAGTCGCGAGGGCTTCATCGCCCTGCTCAATGCCGGCCTGCCGACGAAACGCATCATCGCCCAGGGGCTGTTACGCGATGCCGACGACCGCACCCTGCTGTGCCGCCTGACCTACAAGCCGGAATGGGACCTGCCCGGCGGGGTCGTCGAGGTCGGCGAATCACCAGCGGACGGACTCGTGCGAGAGCTGCAGGAGGAGTTGGGCATCACGGTCAGCGTGAACGGCCTGATCACGGTGAATTGGCTGCCGGCCTGGCGAGGCTGGGACGACGCGTGCGTCATGCTCTTCGACCTCGGCGTGGCCGATGCGTCGGTCACCGACTCGATGCAACTGCAACCCACCGAGATCGCGGGCGTCGAGTGGTGCGACGAAGAGACGATCGCCCTCCATGCCACAGCTGCGGCACGTGAACTGCTGGAGGCCGTGCGGGCCGGTGGCATCAGGCCCTATCGGGAGTCCGGGCCCGGGCCAACCGACTGACCTACGTCAGATCCCCTACTGCCGGGCGCCCAGGTCGATGTGAGTTTGGTCGTTCGACGGCGGATTCGGGGCCGGGGGCGACGTCGACTGCCCCGGCGAAGCCGTCGGATTCGGGATCGGGAACGGGTCGCCCGGGAACAATGAGTCCGACGCCTGGCCAGGAGCCGGGACCGGCGACAGCGGAGCCTGCGCGTTGGCGCTCACCACGCCGCCGTAGTGCCCGAGAGCCCGCGGCTCGCCCTTGCTTCCGCCCGGTACATAGAGCAGCACCTGGTGGTAGTACCGCAGCTTGCCGGAGCCCGAGATGCCGTTGGCCAGGAAGGCCTCCTGCGGCGACCCTTCCGGCCAGGACACCTTGATGCCCGGTTGCACCGTGTACGTGTCCAGCCGCAGCAGCGTCACCCACACCAGCGCTCCTCCGTCGTCGGTCCGGAGCGCCTGTTCCACCCGCTCGGCCGCCCACGTCTGGGTGACGCGGACGCCCTCGAGCTGGTTGGCCTGGTCGAACGCGACCCGCATCTTCTTGATGAAGTCGTCGCGCGCGACGGCAGAGGAACCCGACATGCTGGCCAACGCCTTGGCGTAGGAGGCGGCGGCCCGCTGTGGCGACATCGACATGCCCTTGCCGTTGCTGGCCGCGACCGGAATGACGTGGTCGCCGTCCTGCCGCAAGCCGGGCAACCTGGTCGACGGAAGCGTCTGCGGCGCCGCGACCAGCAACCACGGGTCTACCGGCGTGAGCCGCTCGAAGATCTGGACGATGTCGACGCGCGACGCGGGATCGAACGCCGTCACCATGAACCACAACGGGTACTGCGTGAAGGTCGGCGTCTCGACCGAACTCACCTGCAGCTGGCGCTCGTCTTCGGGTTGCGTACGGGAGAGCCGCTGCGCAACGTCGAAGGAGCCGTTGTCGATGGCCAATATCGGACCGGTCTCGACGATGGACAGCGGCTTGGGGTCAAGCAGGCTGATTGCCGTATTGCGGATTTCGCGGTAGCGGTCGAGGATCTGCTCGACGTCTGACGGGTTGGCAGACTGCTCCAGCACCACGTCACGGCGCGGCTGCGGAACGGCGCCGCAGCCGGACAGCGCCCCGGAGGCGAGAACGACCAGCGCAAGGACGCTGACGGCTCGCAAACCGCGGCTCATGACTCGTCCTCGTCGTACAGCTCGAACTCGTGCAGCTCGTCCTTCGTCACCTCGTGCTCAACGCCGTGCTCGTCCACCCAAAAGTAGGTCGCCGGCTCGTCGTCCGGCTCGGGCTCCGGTTCTGGTTCGGGCTCAGGATCCCCGTCCTCCACGATCTGCTCGACCTGATCGACCACTTCGTACTGCGCGGCCTCCTCGGCCGAGATCTCGTGCTCAACGCCGTGCTCGTCGACGTAGACATAGACCTCGTGGATCTCCTCGGCCGGCTCGTGTCCTTCCTCGGCGTCGGCCAGCCCCAATTGATCCGACGCTCGGCGTGGCGCAATCCGCGTCAGCTTCGGCTGGCGCGCCAGGATCACCGTCGGGCTCTCATCGCCGGGCCATGCTTCCTCGACCTCGGCTTCACCGTCGTTCTCCCACAGGTGCTCCCCCCGGCGAGCCAGCAGGCCCGCCCACACCAGCCCGGCGCCGACGAGCAGCAGGCCGAGGCCCTTGAGAAAACCGCCCTGCAGTCCGTAGGCAATCGTCACCTTCAGGCCGCGCAGGTTTGACGAACCGACCGCGAGAATGGCGGCCGAAACAGTCTCGTCCGGCAGCCGGGTCTTAATGGCGGCACCACCCAGACCGGCGGAATGAGCGCGCCACCAGTCGACGGCCGTCGGCGCGCCGGGCAAGGCCTCCCGGCCGGCCGCCTGACGCGTACGAAGCTTCCACGGCGTCTCGAACGATGTGATTTCGAGCCGCTGGACTCCCTTCAGGTAGGCCTGGAGGTCGACGCTGTTCGCCACGCCCACGAACACCGGCTTGTTGGCCGGCACCTCGGCGAGGATCTCCACCTCGACGTTCTTCCACGAGATCACTGTCGGGGCGGTGACCAGGGCGACGCCGTCGACGTCGACGGCGTGAGGCCCGCTGGTGAAGCGGCCGTCCGGCCCAAGAATCGCCATCAGCGCAAGTCCGAGAACGGCAACGACCACACCGAGGGCCAGCACAGCCGTGCCGATCGCCTTGTTGCGCATGTCGTCGCTTCTTTCGATTCCTGGTCTCGACGCTAGAACAAGCGCGAGGCCAGAGCGCGACGCGCTTGGGCAACCCGCGGGTCGGCGGTTCCGACCACGGTGAAGAGCTCAACCAGGCGAGCCCGGACGCGTTCACGGTCGTCTCCCGACAGGCGGCCGACCAGCTCGATCAGCCGACCGAAGCCGTCGTCGACGTGGCCGCCGCTGACATCGAGGTCGGCAACGAGGAACTGCGCGTCGATGTCGTCGGGGCGTTCGGCGGCCGCGGCCCGAGCCGTGGTGAGGTCGGCATCGCGGGTGCGGGCCATGAGACGAACACCGGCAAGTCGCTCGGCGATCTCGTCGTCACCAGGATGCTGGGCCTGAAGCCGCTCGTACTCGGTGATGGCG
>DATLCL010000171.1:0-6809 GCA_035526415.1 Aeromicrobium sp. | reverse complement strand
GGCCGTGACGAGCGCTATGACGCGTTCATTGATGGCCTTGGCTCGGCGTTCGACGACCCCGACACGATCCAGCTTCGTGCGCGCCGGATTGTCGGCGACCTCGCCGTCGCACTGCAGGCGTCGCAACTGCTGCGGCACGGCCACCCGGCCGTCGCCGAGGCGTTCGTCGCCAGCCGGATCGACGGTCACCACGGTGACGTGTTCGGCACGCTTTCCGCGGGGCTCGATCTCGCCCCCATCCTGGAGCGAGCCACACTCAAGGGCTCTGGCGACACCGAAGAGTTCATCGCGTGACGGGGACGAGCGGGTACCACACCCTCACGTACGAGGTCACCGACCGCATCGCGCGGATCACGTTCAACCGGCCCGAGCAGGGCAATGCCATCACCACCGAGACACCACGAGAACTCGCAGACGCTGTCGAGCGCGCAGACATTGATCCGGCCGTCCACGTCATCCTGCTGTCCGGCCGCGGCAAGGGATTCTGCGGCGGCTACGACCTGGATGTCTTCGCCGAGAACGCGGCGAACCCGCCGGCCGACGCCGACCTGACCGGGACCGTGCTCGACCCGATGACCCAGATGGCGAACCACGACCCCGGCCAGGTCTGGGACCCGATGGTCGATTACGCCATGATGAGCCGATTCAACCGCGGCTTCGCGAGCCTCCTGCACGCCAACAAACCGACGGTAGTGAAGCTGCACGGCTTCGCCGTCGCGGGCGGTTCCGACATCGCCCTGTTCGCCGACCAGATCATCTGCGCCGACGACGTCCGTATCGGTTATCCGCCGGCGCGGGTGTGGGGCATTCCGGCGGCCGGGATGTGGGCGCATCGGATCGGCGACGCACGCGCCAAGCGCATGCTCTTCACCGGCGACCTCATCGACGGGCGAACTGCAGTCGACTGGGGCTTGGCCGTCGAATCCTGGCCGGCCGACGAGCTGGACGAGCGCACCGAGGCGTTCGTTCAGCGGGTGGCGCAGATGCCGATCAACCAGCTGATCATGGCCAAACTGGCACTCAACAGCGCGCTCCTCGCGCAGGGCGTCGCCACGTCGGGGATGGTCAGCACCTTGTTCGACGGCATCGCGCGGCACACCCCCGAGGGTTACGCGTTCCAGCAGCGGGCCGCCGAGGCCGGCTTCCGCCAAGCCGTGCGCGAACGGGACGAGCCCTTCGGCGACGCCAAGACGAGCTAGCCGGGCCGGGAGACTGATCGCATGAGCATTGTCGATGCCTGGATGCAACATCCGACGCAGCGATTTCTCCGCCACGACATGTTCGAACCCTTGTGGCGCTGGACCGGGCAAGTGCCTCCAGACGAGGAAGTGCCGGTCAGCCGGACCCTGGAGTTGATGGACGAGGCCGGTGTCCAGCGCGGGCTCATCAGCGCCTGGTACGACGCAACGGGGCCATTGATCAGCAACGACGAAGTCGCATCCTTTGTCCAGGCGGCCCCCGATCGACTCATTGGGGTTGCGTCGGTGGACCTCCGGGATCCCATTGCTGCCGTCCACGAGCTACGGCGGGCGGTCAACGAACTCGGGTTCCGCGCGCTGCGCATCATTCCTTGGCTGTGGGGACTTCCGCCCAACCACCGGCTCTACTACCCGCTCTATGCCGAGTGCGTGGAACTGGGCATCCCGTTCCTCACTCAGGTCGGTCACACCGGCCCGATGAGAACTTCGGAGACCGGCCGACCGATCCCGTACCTCGACGACGTTGCCCTGGAGTTTCCAGATCTCACCATCGTCGGCGGTCACATCGGGTACCCGTGGACGCAGGAGATGATCGCGCTGGCAACGAAGTACCCCAACGTCCACATCGACACCTCGGCGTACACGGTGCGCCGCTATCCACCAGAACTGGTGGACTACATGCGTGGGCACGGGCGCACGAAGGTCCTGTTCGGGACGAATTACCCGATGATCACGCCGCAGAAAGCACTCCAAGACCTGGCCGAGCTCAAACTCGACGACGAGGCGACCGAGCTTTTCCTGGGGGGCAACGCGACCCGGGTGTTCGCCCTCAGTGGCGGACGCGCGGCTTGAGCCGTAGGGACGGCATCGGTGGTGCCGGAATGATCTGGCCGTCGTGCCCGTCGATTGACCCGAACCGTGCCCGCTGGGCCTCCCAGTCCTCGCGGGCGGCGACGATCTCGTCGTGGTCGCGGCCGATGAAGTTCCACCACATGACCAGCGGTTCGGTGAACGGCTCGCCGCCGAGCAGGAGCAAGGTGGTGTCGCGGCCGGTGTCCAAGGCGACCCGGTCACGTCCCGGTGCAAGGTAGAGGACCTGCCGGTGCTGGACCTCGGTGTAGCCCTGCGCCGAAAACGGCCCGTCGACGGCGAGGATGGCGTGCTCGAAGTTCGGGTCGAGCGGGATCGTGACCAGCGACCGCGCCGCGATCGTCAGCTCGACCCCCACCAGCGGCGTGTACGTCGTGGCCTTCGACGTCGCCCCGTCAAACTCCCCGACGAGGACGATGCCGCGCCAACCTTCGCCGCTCGCGCGCGGCAGGTCGGAGATGTGCTCGAACGCGGCCGGGCCGCTGCGCGGTCCGTCCGGCAGCGCCACCCATAGCTGGATGCCGTGCATCAGCCCCGGTTCGCCGACCGAGAATTCCGAATGCGAGACGCCGTCACCCGCGGTCATGAGGTTCAGCTCGCCGGGTCGAAGGACGACATCGCTACCCAGGTTGTCGCGGTGTCGCACCTCACCGGACAGGGGCCAGGTCACGGTCTGGAGCCCAGTGTGCGGGTGGGGCAGGACGGTCATGACGTCGCCAGTGGGACCGAAGTGGTCGATGAAGCACCACGCACCCACGGTGGGAAGCTCCCGATGGGGCAGCGTCCGCCAGACGTTCAGGGCTCGGAGTCCGCCGAGTGGGACTTCACGAGGCTCGATGATCCGGTCCTGCATGTCGGACACACTAGGACAGGAATCGCTCGCGGAGACGCTCCACAACGCCGGGATCGCCACCCGAGGCGAGGAACCAGCCCTCGACGCCGGCCGGATGCGCATCCCACATGTCCAGGACTTCGGTGAGCGCTTCGGGGACAACGAGGTAGAACGCATCCGGGATGCCGGAGCCGTCATACGTGCGATTGAGCCGCAGGTCGATCGCGTCGCGCGCCTCGTTGGTCAGCAGGTAGTCGGCGAGCACCTCGTCGTGGCTCACCCCGAGCAGCCGCAGGACCAGTGCGACGCCGATGCCAGTGCGGTCCTTGCCGGCGGCGCAGTGCACGAGCACCGGCCCGTCCGCGTCGGAGATCTCGGTGACGAGGTCGACCAGCAGATGGGCGGCGTAGTCATGCACCTGTCGATACAGGCTGGCCAGCGTTCCGTCATGGTCGTGGTGCTGGCCGGGCTGCAGGGTGTCCAAGAGCGGCAGGTTGACGACTTTGGCACCGAGCGCATCGAGCGGATGGCCGTCCACCAACTCCAGCGGCGAGCGCAGGTCGATCACGACGGTCGGCGGCCAGGCAAAGTCCTCCGGCACGAGGTCGTCGGCAGCCGGCAAGGCACTGCGGAGTAGCAGGCCGGAGCGCACGCGACGGCCGTCAGCGGTCGCCACACCTCCGATGTCGCGGAGATTCGGCACGTGGACGCTCATACCGCAATCGTAGGGATCGGCGGGTAATACTTGAGATGTGCCCAACCCTCGCCGCCGGTATCGCCCGGCCTTCCGGACTGCCGCCGTCGGTGCGGGTGCCGCAACCGCGGGCATGGCCGCGTTGCTGGCCGGCGAAGTCCAGATCGCGAAGCGGTCCATCGGTATGTCCGATGCACGTCCGCCGAGCGCTGACGGCGTCTACGGCGACGACCTGCCCGGCCGGCCCGTCCGATGCCTGATCCTCGGCGACTCGGCAGCAGTTGGCTACGGCATGACCCATCCGGACGAGACGCCGCCCGCCCTCATCGGGATCAGCCTGTCCCACCTGCTCGACGCTCCGGTGCACATCCACAGCGAAGCCGTGGTGGGCGCGCGGTCCGAACACCTGCGTGAGCAGATCAACCGCGGCCTGACGTTCAAGCCGGACGTCGCCGTCATCATCATCGGGACGAACGACATCACCCACCGTGTGCCGCGGCAGCTGTCGACGCGACGCCTAGGCGTCGCCGTGCGTCGACTCGTCGAAGCCGACTGCGATGTCGTCGTCGGGACGGTCCCCGATCTGGGCACCGTCCGCCCCATCCCCCAGCCGTTGCGCACGATCGCCCGTTGGCAGGGGCACAACCTGGCCCGGGCGCAGATGGTGGCCGTCGTCTCCGCCGGCGGCCGAGCGGTGTCACTCGGCGACCTTCTCGGTCCCGTCTTCTCGGCCAAGGCCGACATCATGTTCGGTACCGACCGGTTCCACCCGTCGGCCACGGGCTACGCGAACGTGGTCAGCGTCCTGGTGCCGTCCATCGCCGCTGCCATCCGCGAGCCGGAGGAGCAGGAGACGATCACCACGACCATGCCGCTGGAGCACGCAGCCGCGGTCGCCGAACTCCACGTCGGCACCGAGGTGCGGCGCGAGGGCCGTCGAGCGGCCGTTCAGCGCCGTGTCGCCAGCCGTCGTACGGCCGGTCGAGTGGTCAGTCGTTCCCGCGCAAGATAGCCAGGATCCGCAGCAGCTCGATGTAGAGCCAGATGATGGTGACGGTCAGGCCGAAGGCCGCTCGCCAGGACTCGCGCTCCGGCAAGCCGGCGGCCACACCACGCTCGACGAAGTCGAAGTCGAGGATCAGCATGAACACCGCGATGACCACACCAATCACGCTGGAAATCAGGCCCATCGTGCCGAAGCCGTTGAAGCCGAAGCTCTTGCCGAAGAACTGGAGAACGAAGTCCAGCAGGCCAACCGCGACGAACCCGAACATCGAGGCGATGACGACCTTGCGGAAGCGGTCGCTGACCTGGATGTTGAAGAACTTGTAGGCGGCCAGCGTGCCGGCGAAAGCGGCCATCGTGCCGAGGACTGCGCCGATGATCAGGCTCGGATCACCAGGCGAGAAGTACGCCGTCACGAACTTTGAGAACGCACCGACGAACAAGCCTTCCACGGCCGCGTAGGCCAGGACGAGTCCGGGGCTGACGATCTTCTTGAACGAGTTGACCATCGCCAGGATGAATCCGCCGAAGGCACCCACCAAGGAGAACAGCATGGCCTTCGAAGCCGCCTCCGGGGTGGACAAGTCGCCGATGAGCACCCATGAAATTGCCGACGTAAGCACAACGGTGCCGGCGGTGATTGCCGTCTTCTCGATGACGGTGTCGAGCGTCATCCGCCCGGTGCCACGTCCGAGCTCGGTGTGCGTCGGGTGCTGGTCGAAGCCGACCGGAGCGGTTCCGTTGAAGCCTTCCGTGCGGCTGAGTACGGGGTTGGTGCTACGCATCGTGTCCTCCGTGCGGGTGGGTACCGAGAATTCGGTGCCTTCAGCCTATCCAACGCTCGAGACGGCCCGCGCGATCCCGAATCAGCCCAGATCTTCCGGCGGTCGCGCGCAGAAATCGGCGGCGCGATCCAATGCCGCCTGGATCGATGCTTCGGTGACGCCGGCCCGACCAGCCGCCACGCCGGCGAGGAACGTCGCCACGGGGGCAGCCGGCCGGACATAAGCGTGCGCCGCATCGGAGGCGAGGGACAGGACGCGGGCCACGTCGACCTCGACACCCTCGAGCTCCAGAGCCTCCGCGAGGGCCTTGGCGAAGTCGGAGAGTTCATCCATGGCCGAGATCTTCCCATGCATCGACGTCCATCAGCGCCCGCGCCGGGACGCTGATTTCGGCGAGATCGAGCGGCTCGATGAGGCTGTGGACGGCGAGATCGATGAGGCTCGGCTGGCGCTCGACGGCAGACCGCAGTGCGTCGGTACGCGCCACGAAAGTGAGGTTCTGCCGACGTCCGTCGACGTCGATCGCGATTGCGCCGTCTGGTCCCACCGCATTGAGCAGCGGCGCGACGGCATCGGCGACGTAGGGGTGGTCACACGCCAACACGATGACGCGCTTCGCGGTCACGTGCGGCAGCGCTGCGCCGATTCCGGCAGCGGGTCCGGCCAGTGGAGGGTCTTCGCGCACGACGGTGCCGCCGGGAGCCAGCGGACGGAGGAGGACCTCGTCCCCCACCACGACGACCCGCGCCGCTTCTGCGACGGCGGCGAGTGTCCGCGCCAGCAGGGTCTGGCCGTCGACGACGATCGCGTGTTTCGGCGTACCGCCGAGTCGCCGCGCGGTGCCGCCAGCAAGCACGATCGCGTCGAAGTCGTCCATCCGGCCACAGTAGGGCGCCCCCTACTGTTTCAGTCATGCCCGACCCCGCTCTTCCGCCGTGGCGCACCACACCGGTGTCGTTCGCCCGCCGCGGCGGACGCCTGACCGAACGCCAGCGAGCGGCATGGGACGCGCTCGCCGCGACGCACGTCGTCGACGTGCCTCGCTCCGGGCCGAGCACGTCGGTGGACCCGTCGTTCGAGCTCGACGTGGCGGCCACCTTCGGCAGATCCGCCCCCCTCATCGTCGAGATCGGCAGTGGACGGGGTGAATCGCTTGTCGCCGAGGCGAAGGCGCAGCCTGACGTCAACTTCCTCGGTCTCGAGGTTTACGTGCCGGGTGTCGCGCAAACACTGGTCGCGATGCGCCACGTTGGAGTCGACAACATCCGCATGGCCATCGTGAATGCCCCGGAGGCGTTCGACACGATGCTCGCGCCGGGTTCCGTGCGCGAGGTCCGCACCTGGTTCCCGGACCCGTGGCACAAGGCACGGCACCACAAGCGTCGGCTCATCACGGTCGAGTTCACCCAGCTGGTGGCCCGCGT
>DATLCL010000143.1:0-3704 GCA_035526415.1 Aeromicrobium sp. | reverse complement strand
AGATGATGTTGCCGTCCTGGTCATTGTGGACGAACTCCTCAATCGGGATGAAGTCCACCTGCTCGCGGACGCCGCAGTCGGGGCACGTCCACGTCTCGTCGATGTCGGCGAACGGAGTACCGGCCGGCCATCCCTCGTGCGGATCGCCGACGGCCTCGTCGTAGACGTACTCGCAGTTCGGGCAGATGAACTGGCTCACGCGACGAGCCTCCGAGCGCCGGAGCGAGCGCAGCTCGCTCGTGGCCGAGGAGGAGAAGTCGCGTTGACGAACGAAGTGAGGATCATGCGGCGACCTCTTGGGACGACGACGCCGGCACCGGGTACTTCCTGAGGTACTTCGCCGCGGTGCGCGGGTGCAGGTTGGCCTGCGAGATGTCGCCGTCGAAGTGCGCCACGACCTTGCGGTCCATGACCCGGCGCCACAGTGGCGTCGCGTAGGCGAGCACGATCATGCCGGCATAGCCGGTGGGCAGTACCGGAGCCTCTGGGAAATCCCGCAGGGCCTGGTATCGGCGCGTCGGATTGGCGTGATGATCGCTGTGCCGCTGTAGGTGGTACAGCAGGATGTTCGTGCCGATGTTGTTGCTGTTCCAGCTGTGGCTCGGGTTGACCCGCTCGTAGCGGCCGGAGTCGAGCATCTTGCGCTTCATGCCGTAGTGCTCGAGGTAGTTGACCGCCTCCAGCAGGCTGATGCCGATCAGCGCCTGGACGACCAGGTACGGGAGGATCTGCCAGGTCTGCAGGCCGAGCGCCGCGTTCACCGCGATGGCCAGACCCCACAGGATCAGGGTGAAGATCCACGCGTTCATCAGGTCGCTGTGGAAGCCCAACGGCGACTGGCCCTTGCGAGCGAGCCGCTTCTTCTCCAGCTCCCACGCGCTCTTGAGGCTGCCGATGACGGTCCGGGGCAGGAACTCGTAGATCGACTCACCCAAGCGCGAGCTGGCGGGGTCCGGCGGCGTGGCCACGCGGACGTGGTGGCCGCGGTTGTGCTCGATGTAGAAGTGGCCGTACGCGGTCTGTGCCAATGCGATGCGGGCGTACCAGCGCTCGAGCTTCTCCTTCTTGTGGCCGAGTTCGTGCGCGGTGTTGATGCCGATGCCGGCAACCATGCCCATGCCGGTTGCGAGGCCGAGCTTCTGCACCCAGGTCAGCGGTTCGGTGACCGTCCAGAGCGTTCCGCCACCGAGGAGGTAGCAACCCCACAGGAATCCGGCGATCTGCAGCGGGATGAACAGGTAGGTGACCCAGCGGTAGAAGCGGTCGTGCTCGAGCAACTCGAGAATCTCGTCCGGCGGATTGTTGGGATCGAGGCCCAGCACCAGGTCCATGATCGGGATGATCACGAAGACGAAGAACGGCCCGAAGAACCAGATCGGCGTCCAGTGCGTCAAGCCCCACAGCGGCAAGATCAGCACCGGAACGAACGGGATGATGCCGCTCAGGATCCAGTAGTAGCGCTTGGGGTCTCGCCACGTGATCTTCTGACCCTCGGCAGTTACTGCTTCGTACATCGATCTCTCCCCATTCATGTGCACTGCTTATGTGCACCGTTACGAGCACTTGACACCAAGGTACGACTTGTCAAGCGACTTGACAAGTACCTTCTTTGTGTCAAGTGAGAATCTTTCGGCCCATAACTGTGAGACGGTCAGCGCTTTCGCGACATATTCAGGTGTCGGACGACGGGAGAACCTGGTGACAGACGAGTTGACCCAGTTGGCGCGTGCGCAGGTCGGGGACCGCGATGCGTTCGCTGGCCTCTATGACCGGCATATTCGGCCGGTCTACTGGCAGGCCTATTCGGTGGTGCGCGATCGCGCCCTCGCCGAGGATGTGGCGCAGGACGTCTTCGTGACGACGTGGCGGCGGATCCGCTCCATCACGCCGGTCGACGGCTCGATCCTTCCGTGGCTGCTCGTCACCACGCGGTACACGGCCTACAACGCCGGCCGGAAGGAGCACCGCCGCGCGACCGACGGCCTCGACCACGACCCGGTCGGCGGCCCTGGCGCCGACGCGGATCTCGAGAGCGCCCTGATCCAGGCCGAGATCCACAAGGCGGTCGCGGCACTCTCCCCCGTCGATCAACAGCTCTACGCACTTTGCGTCGACGGCGGTGCGACGTACGAGCAAGCCGCGCAGGAGCTAGGCGTGAGCCACAGCGTCGTCCGCAACCGCATTCATCGCCTCCGCACGCGCTTGCGTGCCGATCTCAGCGCCCTGAGGGGGACCGCATGAACATCCAGCTTCCGGACGAACGCATCGACGCGATGCGCGACCACGTCCTCTCTGCCATCGACGGCGACATCAAGCGGCGCGGGCGTCGCACCCGCAAAGCCGTCGCGGGCGGCATCGGCGCCCTCGCTCTGATCACCGTCCTGGGCGTCAGCCTCCCCTCCCTCACCGGTGGCGGGTCCGACCATGACGTCACGGCGTCGCAAACTGCCGATGGCGGCACGAACGCAGCGCTGCCCGAGCCCGGGCAGGTCGGGCGCGACGGTGCCAGCGACATGTCGGCTAAGGCTGCGCCCGAGCGTGCCGAGAGCACATACGACGGCGACATCTCCCCCATCCCGCCGGACCAGCCGCCGCTCACTGCACCGGGCAAGGATCGGGAGGTCGTCACGACCGGCTCGGCCAACGTGACCGTCGACGACACGGCTAAGGCAGCGAACCGCTTCACCGCCTGGGTGGAGAAGCACGGCGGACGCGTCGACGCTCGCTCTGAGTCGCGCGACGACGAGGGACATACGTCCGCCCATCTGACCGCGCGCATCCCGAGCAAGCAGGTCACCGCGGCGATCGCCGAGCTCCGCAAGGCCGGCGAGATCACATCGGTCGACCTGCAACGTGACGACGTCACGGCCCAGGGCGCCGACCTGGACGGCCGGATCAAGGCGCTCAAGATCTCGATCGACCGCCTCGAGAAGATCCTCGAGCGGGCCGGCTCCAGCAGCGAGGTCGTCGAAGCCGAGACGGCGCTCAGCCAGCGCCAGCAGGAGCTGGAATCCCTGCAATTGCAGCGACGATCGCTGACCGACCAAGTGGCCCTCTCGACACTCTCGGTCTCCTTCGAGCAGGAAGGCAAGCCCGGCGCCGTCGCACCCGGCGGCTTCCGTGGCGGCCTGATCAAAGGCTGGAACGCGCTGATCGACACGGTCAACGCGGTCGTCACCGCGGCCGGTGCCGCCGTCCCCTGGCTCGGCATCGGGCTGGTGGCCGGCCTCGGCTGGTGGCTCTTCCGCCGGGCGCGGCGCAGGTCGTCGAAGGACTAGGCGACCGGGAGTCGGAGTGCGCCGGGAGCCGTCGCGGGCACGACCGGATGCTTGGGCCGGACGGGGGCGATGCGGCGGTACGCCGACCCGAGCGCCGGCCGCTCGTCGACCTCGCCCTTGTTCGGCCAGAACGCCATGGCCCGCTCGGCTTGTGCGGTGATGGTCAGCGACGGATTCACGCCGAGGTTCGCCGTGATCGCGCTGCCGTCCGCGATATGAAGGCCCGGGTACCCATAGACGCGCTGGTACGGGTCGATCACGCCGGTGTCCGGGCCGTCACCGATAGTGCAGCCGCCGATGTAGTGGGCGGTGGCCGGGATGTTGAAGATGTCCGTGACGACGTTGGCGGTGAATCCGTCCATCTTGGCTGCGTACTCACGCGCAATGTCGTGCGCGAGCGGAATCCAGTCGGGGTTCGGCTCGCCG
>DATLCL010000139.1:0-24295 GCA_035526415.1 Aeromicrobium sp. | reverse complement strand
CGGTGGGGTCAGAGACGAGCAGTTCGGCCGTCATGCCGATGAGCTTCTTGTTTTCTTCCCATGCGACGTCGTTGGCGAGCACGACCAGTCGCTCGAATCGCTCTTGGACCACGGCTTTCGGCACCTGCGCGTCGAGTTCGGCGGCCGGCGTGCCCGGCCGCGGCGAGTACTGGAAGGTGAAGGCGCTGGCGAACCGAGCCTGCCGGACGACATCCATCGTCTCGAGGAAGTCTTCTTCGGTCTCGCCGGGGAAGCCAACGATGATGTCGGTGGTGATGGAGGCGTCGGGCATCGCGTCCCGCACTCGATCGATGATGCCGAGGTATTTGTCGCGCCGATACGACCGGCGCATGGCCTTGAGGATTCGATCGGAGCCCGATTGCATTGGCATGTGCAGTTGTGGCATGACGTTCGGCGTCTCGGCCATCGCGGCGATGACGTCATCGGTGAAGTCCTTGGGGTGCGGGGACGTGAACCTCACTCGTTCGAGGCCATCGACGTCACCACAGGCCCGCAGCAGCTTGCCGAAGGCGAGGCGGTCGCCGAACTCCGCGCCGTAGGAGTTCACGTTCTGGCCGAGAAGCGTCACCTCGACGACGCCGTCGTCGACGAGCGCCTGCACTTCGGCGAGGACGTCGCCCGGGCGTCGGTCGCGCTCCTTGCCGCGCAGGCTGGGCACGATGCAGAACGTACAGGTGTTGTTGCACCCCACACTGATGGAAACCCAGGCGGCGAAGACCGACTCCCGCTTGGTCGGCAGGGTCGACGGGAACACCTCGAGTGCGTCGAGGATCTCGACCTGCGACTCCTCGGCGATCCGCGCCCGCTCCAGCAGCACCGGCAGTGACCCGAGGTTGTGCGTGCCGAACACGACATCGACGTACGGCGCCCGTTGGGTGATCGTCGCCTTGTCCTTCTGGGCGAGGCAGCCGCCGACGGCGATCTGCATGCCCGGGTTCGTCGCCTTGACCGACGCGATGCGGCCGAGGTTGCCGTAAAGCTTGTTGTCGGCGTTCTCCCGCACCGCGCAGGTGTTGAACACGACGAGGTCAGGCGTGGCGCCATCAGGCGCCGGTGCATAGCCCGCGGTCTCCAGCAGGCCCGACAGCCGCTCGCTGTCGTGCACGTTCATCTGGCACCCGTAGGTGCGCACCTCGTAGGTCCTGGTCGGCATGACCCATCAAGAATAAGGGCGCAGTCAGCGGTAGAACTTCCGCCAGGTGGTTCCGAAGTCGTACGAGTAGTACAGCTGCCTGCCGAATGTCTGCTCCGCCGACCACAGCCACGGGCCTTCGGACGAAACGGTCGGCCGCGAGTACTGGTGTGTGCGCGGCGGACGCAGGGCGTGAAAACGCGTGTCATTTGAACCCCGGACCCAGCTGCCTTCACCGCCGGACGACGCCAACAGCCGCCCCTTACGCAGGGCGGTCACCTGTGGCGCCGCTGTGAGATTGTCGGCGATGCCGGCGGCGTCGATCGTCGTCCACTCGGCGTCGTCTGCGGAACGGGACAGAATCACGTCCACCGCCGTCTTTTGCCCCTTTGAATGACTGCCCACGACGAACAACCGCCCACCGGAGGCCGAGAAGCTGCCCCCACCGGTTGCTGAACCCTTTGGCAAAGGGATGACCTCCGTCGTCCACGGCGCTCTGCCGTTCTTCGCATGCGCGATGCGGAACGGCCCGTCGTCTTTCCACGGGAGCAGGACCCAGAAAGTCCCGTCCGCGGTGAGCGCAACCCCTTGCACGTCCTCGGTTGGCAGGTCGGTCAGCCGCACGATCTGGCGCTTGTGCGGGAGGACGACCTCCCAACCCTCTTCGTCGGACGGCCGGCTCTCCCGCAACACGCCTCCGACCAAGGATGAACCGGGCTTCGCGGTGTCCAGCGCTGCCGGCGTCAGCTCGCCCTTCCGATTGAGGAAACGCAGTCGATGCTTCGCATAGTCAGTGAGCAGGAACCCTCCACGCACCGCGGTCACATCGATGCGCGCACTGGCTTCGCGCACTGTGCCGAACGTGCCCTCCGCGATCTGGAGCGGCTCCCGGTCATACAGCCGCCACGCGCCTTGGTACGGGCCCTCGTCGTCCTCGGGCTCGACCTCCCACGTGACCACCATCTGATCGCCGTTCGTGGCGATGCCGACGGCGTGTCCGGCATCGATGATCTCGTCGGCGGTGGCCCGCGGGTTGGCCGCAACCTGCCACTCCTGCTCGCCGTCACTCGCGCAACCAGACACGAGCAGCCCGGCAACCAGCAGGGCGGTACCTGCTGCGGTCATGCCTGAACCACCCCGATGCCCCCGCATGGTTCGACAGTAGCCACCACGCGGGGCTACCTGCCCGCCTCGTACCCTGAGATCGTGAAAATCCGGTGGGTGAACCTGCGCAAGCTGCAGGAGGTTCGCGGGTGGCGGGTAGCCATCCCGGTCGCGGTTCTGCTCGCCGTCACGCTCATCGCCATTGCTTTTCGGCCGACCGAAGCCGGCCCAGGGCCCTTCGAGACGTCCCAACTCGCGAAGGTCCACATCCCGGGCCGATGCGATGGCGGCGCCACCAAACCGTTCACGCCGACCACCGTCGACATCGAGGACGTGCGCAAGGACCTGCCCATTCAGCCGCTCGCCCGGACGGCCGAGGATGTGCCAGGCGTCCCGGCGGTCAGTGCCACGCACACCGTCGCATGGGATGCGCCGGGCCCCAAACCTGGCTCGAAGCGTGGGCTGGTGCGACTCAATGCGCACACGTGGCCGAACGGCGCGGCGCTCGGCAACGAAATGCTCGCGCGCTTCGACGTCGGCGATGTCCTGACGCTGCGCCGCGGCGACACGAAGGTTTGCTACCGCGTCACCAAGCGCGTCGAGGTCGATGGCTATGCCACTTACGACCCGTTCTACGAGCTGGACGTGCCGGCCGAGTTCGCCTTCATCGTCTGCTCCGGCAAGCGGCTCGGGCCCGGAAACTGGAACAAGCGCACTATCTGGTGGGGCACGCCAATTGGTGATGTTCGGGACAAGCCGGCTCTCGTGACCGGTGGCTAGGCGATCGCGGACAGGACGCCGTTGATGAAGCCGGCCGAGTCTTCGGTCGAAAGGTCCTTGGCCAGCTCGACGGCTTCGGCGATCGCCACCGCCGCCGGCACGTCCTCGACCTCGGTGATCTCGTAGGTCGCGATCCGCAGCAGGTTGCGGTCGACGGTGGGCATGCGGTCGAGCGTCCAGCCCTTGGCGTTTGCGGCGATCAACGCGTCGATGCGCTCCGCATGCGCCGCCACGCCTTCGACCAGCTGCACCGTGTACGGGTGCACCGGCGGGTCGTTGACCTCAAGGCGGTCCGCGAGCGTGCCGCCGACCGGCAGACCCTGCAGTTCAGACTCGAACAGGATGTCCAGCGCGCGCTTGCGGTACTTCGTGCGCGCGCTCACTACTTCACTCGGCCGAGATATGAGCCGTCGCGGGTGTCGACCTTGATCTTCTCGCCGGTCGCGATGAACAGCGGGACCTGGATCTCCTTGCCCGTCTCCAGCCTGGCCGGCTTGGTGCCGCCGCTGGACCGGTCGCCCTGCAGGCCGGGCTCGGTGTGCTCGACCGTGAGTTCGACCGAGGGCGGCAGCTCGACGTAGAGCACCCGACCGTCGTTGGTGGCGACGACGGCCTCCTGGTTGTCCAGCAGGTAGTCGCGGGCACTTCCGACGATGTCGGGCCGGACCTCGGTCTGCTCGTACGTGTTGGTGTCCATGAACACGTAGGACGTGCCGTCGTTGTAGAGGTACTGCATCGTCCGCTTGTCGACGTTGGCCGTCTCGACCTTGGTGCCGGCGTTGAACGTCTTGTCGACGACCTTGCCGGATTCGACGTTCTTCAGCTTCGTGCGCACGAAGGCCGGGCCCTTGCCGGGCTTGACGTGCTGGAACTCCACCACAGCCCAGAGCTGCCCGTCGAGGTTCAGCACGGTGCCGTTTTTCAGGTCGTTCGTCGTTGCCATCAGGCGATCTCCAGCAAATCTGTGGTCATGGGTGTGAGCACCTGCGGCGTATCTCCCACCAGGACGGTGTCCTCGATCCGGACGCCGCCGCGGCCCGGGAGGTAGATCCCCGGTTCCATCGTCACCGTGGTGCAGGCCGCGAGTTTACCGGCGTTCCGCACACCGATGTACGGGTCCTCGTGGATCTCGAGGCCGACACCATGCCCGACGCCCGTGGTGAAGTACGTCAACCAGCCGGCCTCCTCCAGGACTGAGCGGGCGGCATGGTCGACATCGGCCACCTGCACGCCGGTTCGGAGCGCCTCGACGCCGGCGGCTTGAGATGCCTGTACAGCCGCGTGGATCTCCTGCTGCCAGTCCGCGGGCGGCCCGACGACGAACGTCCGGGTGCAGTCTGCGTGGTATCCGTCGACCCGGGCCCCGAAGTCGATCTTCACCAAGTCACCGGCCTCGATGGCGCGGTCAGTGGGCCGATGGTGCGGGATCGCGGAGTTCGGCCCCGAAGCCACGATCGTCTCGAATGCGAGAGCCTCTGCGCCGCGCTCGAACATCCGCCATTCCAGGTCACGGGCCACCGCGCGTTCAGTCCTACCGGCGAACGGTTGAGTCAGCAGGTCCGCCAACGCTTCGACGCTGATCGCGCACGCGCGCTTCAGACACTCGATCTCGGCGGCGTCCTTCACCTCGCGGAGCCGCTCGACCAGCCGCGACGCCGGGAGCAGGTCGACGCCGTTCGTGGCCTCGACGAGCGCGGCGTGCTCGTCGACGCTGAGCGTATGCGTCTCCACGGCCCATGATCCGCTCATGGACTCGGCCGCCGCAGCGAGCAGGTCGCGCGCGATCACGACGTCGACGCCTGGGCACTCCGCCGCCGCCTGCTCGCCGTACCGGCCGTCGGTGAACAGCGTCCCCGATCCGTCCGAACCCAGCGCGAATGCCCCGTTCGACCCGGAGAACCCCGTCAGGTATCGCACGTTGACGAGCGTGGTGATCAGCAGCCCGTCCGCCCCGAGCTCCGCCAAGGCGGTGCGGGCGCGCTCGCGTCGGGCGCCGAAGAGGTCCACTAGACGGCAAGGGCCGCGTGAGCAGCCCGCAGCGTCGCGTCGTCCGCGCCGGCCAGGATCGTCGGGTTGGCAAGACCATCGAGGACGACGAAGCGCAGCGTGTTGCCGCGGGTCTTCTTGTCCAAGCGCATCGCGTCCAGCAGCGGGGCGAACGGCACGGTGGTGGCGACGGGCAGCCCCAGCGCCTGCAGGATGCTCCGATGACGGGCGACCAGCTCGTCGTCCATGGTGCCGGTGCGCTTGGCGAGTTCGGCGGCGAACACCATGCCAATCGAAATCGCCTCACCGTGCCGCATCCGGTAGCCGTGAACGCGCTCCAAGGCATGCCCCAGCGTGTGCCCGTAGTTCAGTGCTTCTCGGCCAATGCCGGTGCCAGAGGAGCCCGACGTCTCCTTGAGGTCGCGTTGGACGGTGGCGATCTTGACCGCGACGCCCTTGGTGATGAGCTCGGTCAGCAGTGCCGATCCCGGGTCGAACGCGACCGTGCCGGACTCCTCGATCAGCTCGAGGATGCTCGGGTCGGCGATGAAGCCGCATTTGGCCACCTCGGCCATGCCGCTACGGACCTCAGCAGGCGACAGTGTGGCGAGGGCGTCCAGGTCGCAGAGCACGCCGGCCGGCTCATGGAACGCTCCGACCAGGTTCTTGCCGGCGGCGGTGTTAATGCCGGTCTTGCCGCCGATCGCGGCGTCGACCATGCCCAGGACAGTCGTCGGCAGGTTCACGAACGCGACACCGCGCAGCCAGGTCGCGGCGACGAAGCCGGCAAGATCAGTCGTCGATCCACCGCCGAGCCCGACTACGGCGTCGGAGCGGGTGAACCCGGCCCGGCCGAGCACCTGCCAGCAGAAGTCGAGCACCTCGCCCGACTTGGCCGCTTCGCCATCGGGCACCTCGATCAGGTGGACGTCACGTGACCCACTGGAGATCTGCTGTCGGAGGTCTTCGGCCCGCGCCCGGAGCGACGGCGGATGGATGATCGCTGCGCGGGCGGCGCCATCCAGCAGGCTGTCCAGCTCCTCGTACACCCCGTAGCCGATGACGACCTCATACGGCGTTGCGGCGTTCACCTTCAGATGCGTAGTCACGCGTTCGTCCCCCTCAGTTCATCGATGACCCGGTCGACGACGGCGACAGCGTCGACGTCGTCGGTGTTGATCGTGATGTCGGCAACGTCCTGGTAGAGCGGCGCGCGCTCATCGAGCAGGCGCTTGAGCGTCGAGCGGACGTTGCCGAGCAAGAGCGGGCGCGCGGCGCCGAGCCCGACCCGCCGCACGGCGCTGGTCAGGCCAACCTCGAGATAGAGGACCCGGTGCGGGCGAAGGGCCTCGCGTGTGCGTTCGCTCAAGACGGCTCCCCCGCCGAGCGCCAGCACACCGTCATGGTCGACGAGCGCTTTCGCGACGGCTTCCTCCTCGAGTTCGCGGAAGGTCGACTCACCCTTCTCGACGAAGATGTCGGGCACGGTCATGCCGGTCGTCGCTTCCACATCGGCGTCGGTGTCGCGGACGTCGACGCCCAGCCGCTCGGCCAGCAGCGTCGCGACGGTCGTCTTGCCGGCGCCCGGCGGTCCGACGATGACCAGAGTTGGTCCCGCTATCGGGCTCAACGGACTCTCAGGTTCGCCAGGTAGTTCTCGTAGTTGCGCCGCGTCTCCTCCACCGAGTCGCCACCGAACTTGTCGAGGACTGCGTCGGCCAGCACAAGCGCGACCATCGCCTCAGCGACGATGCCGGCGGCCGGGACGGCGCACACGTCCGAGCGCTGGTGATGGGCCGCCGTGGCCTCTCCGGTGGAGACGTCAACCGTTCGCAGCGCGCGCGGCACGGTGGCGATGGGCTTCATGGCGGCGCGGACGCGCAGCATCTCACCGGTGGTCATGCCGCCTTCGGTGCCACCGGAGCGGCCGGAAGCCCGCTTGACAGTCCGAACTCCCCCGGCGTCGGCTGGCACGATCTCGTCGTGGGCCAGTGATCCCCGCGTGCGAGCGAGCTCGAAGCCGTCACCGACCTCGACCCCCTTGATGGCCTGGATGCCCATGAGTGCCCCGGCCAGCTTCGAATCGAGCCGCCGGTCCCAGTGCGTGTGCGAACCGAGCCCCGGCGGGAGGCCTTCGACGACGACCTCGACGACGCCGCCGAGCGTGTCGCCGTCTTTGTGGGCCTGGTCGATCTCCTCGACCATCGCCTTGCTCGTCTCGGGATCGAAGCAGCGCACCGGATCGGCGTCGAGCGACTCAAGGTCACTCCTGGCCGGCAGGACGCCGGCCGGTGCCCTGACGCTGCCGAGCTCGATGACGTGCGACACGATCGTCGCGCCCACCGTCTGCTCCAGGAACTGGGCTGCGACCTCGCCCAGTGCCACTCGGGCAGCGGTCTCGCGCGCCGACGCGCGTTCGAGGATCGGGCGGGCCTCGTCGAAGCCGTATTTCTGCATGCCGGCGAGGTCGGCATGGCCAGGCCGCGGACGCGTCAACGGCTCCCCGCGCTTCTGACCGGCGAGAACGTCGGGATCCACCGGGTCCGCAGCCATGACGGTCTCCCACTTCGGCCACTCGCTGTTGCCGATCCGCAGCGCGATCGGGCTGCCCAGCGTCTCGCCATGGCGGATGCCGCCGACGATTTCGAGTTCGTCGGCTTCGAAGCTCATGCGCGCGCCGCGGCCGTAGCCGAGGCGTCGTCGAGCGAGAGCAGCCTGGATGTCCTTGCTGGTCACGCGTACGCCGGCCGGCAGGCCTTCCAGCACGGCCACCAGGGCAGGACCGTGCGACTCACCGGCAGTCAACCAACGCAGCATGACATCAATCTTCCCATGCGGAGGCTGGCGCCTCCGGCCGCCTACGTGGACAGAACGGCACCGATGACGGCCCCGGCCAGCATCGCCGGACCGAACGCAAACCCTCCTTGGCGTCCACGGGCCTTCAGGGCCAGGCCGAGCACGGCCCCGACGACGAAGCCGAGGTAGAGCCCGACGGGTGCAGCCCATGGCCCCAGGGAGCCCAAGACCAGCCCGACTGGCGCGGCGAAGCGCACGTCACCGAAGCCGAAGGATCCCGGCCGCTGCCGGTCGGCGATCCACCAGAAGCACCAGAACGAGCCGAAGGCCAGCGCACTCGCAGCAAGGGCCCGGACGAAGATGCGCACGTCGGCGACCATCCACGCCTCCAGCAGCACGACGACGGCCGCGATGGCGAACAGCGGTGCCACGATCCGCGTCGGAAGCACATGGGTGTACCAGTCGATGTACGCCAGCCATGTCCCCACTCCGCAGACGATGACCCACGCGGGCAGGAGGTGTGCCGGGATCGTCGCGGCGACGATGGCGACCTGCACGAATGCGGCGCCGGCCAGCCACCAGCCCAGATGCGGTGTCCGGGAGATCGCGAGCGGAGTCGGCGAGAGCGGCGCCGCGTCGGGCGACTCCGGCAGGAGGACCATGACAGGACGGCCCATCCAACCCAAGCCGGCGGCCACCAACGCTGCCAGAATCCATCCCCCGACGGCCATGCGACCACGTTAGCCCACATGTTCGATCGGGCAGTGCGAGAACTCAGTGCGCGAGGGCCTCGAGGGCGGCGTCGCGCAGCAGGTCGACGTCGATCGCCTCCCCGGTCATCAACTCGACCTGAAGCGCGGCCTGATGGGCCAGCAGGTCGAGGCCGGTGACGATCGGGAGTCCGGCGGCCGAAGCCGCGGACACCAGGAACGTCGGCCACGGGTCGTAGACGACGTCGAAGACCGCGCCGGCGGACTCGACGGCCTCCGGCGGGACGGCATCGGCGGGAATCGTCGAGACCAGCAGGTCGACCGGTTCATCGATGGGGTCGCCCAGTCGGCGCACGGTGACGCCGTCCAGCGTCCCCCGCAAGCGGGAGGTACCCCCAGGAAACTTCGCCGGATCCCGCACCCATACCTCGATCGCGGATGCGTCCAGCGCACGGACCGCGAGCAGCACCGAGTACACGGTCGCACCGCCGCCGAGGAACCGGACCGAGCTCACCGCGTCGATCCCGCGCTCGCGCAACGCGTCCACGGCGCCGGGAACGTCGGTGTTGACCGCGTGCCAGCCATCCGGCCCGCCGATCAGCGTGTTCGCCACGCCCAGTTCCTCGACGACGGGGCCGCGTGTGACCGCGTATTCGGCAGCCTCCCGCTTCAGGGGAGCTGTCACCGAGAGACCCACCCACGTCTGATCGCACCCGTCGACGAAGCTGGCCAGCATGCCGGGCTGCACGTCGATCGCGTCGTAGGTCCAGTCCAGGCCGAGCGCGGCATAAGCCGCACGATGCATCACTGGCGACAGGGAATGTGCGATCGGTGAACCGACCACACCACAACGCTTGCTGCCCTGCGTCACCCCCCGCACGCCCCGTCTTTCGACGTGCCGTAGGCCTTGCGGCACTGGGCGACGTGGTTGTCGAAGCTCCGGTTGAAATGGGTGACGCCCTGCTTGTCCGCGAAGAAGTACAGCCAGTTGCCATCAGCCGGGTTGAGCGCGGCCTCGATCGTCTTGCGCCCAGGCGAACCGATGGGCCCGGGCGGCAGCCCGATGTGCTGGTACGTGTTGTAGCCCGACGGGTCCGCCCGCTCGAGCTGGGTGGTCCACACATCACCTTTGCGCTTGCTGACGTAGGAGACGGTCGAGTCCAGCTGCAACGGGATGTCCTCGTCGAGCCTGTTGTAGAGCACCCGCGCGACCTTCGGGTAGTCCTCGTCCCGCCGGGCCTCGTACTCGAGGATGCTTGCGACGGTCAGGACCTGCTCGGCCGACATGTCGATCGCTGCGGCCCGCCGATCGAGATTGAGTTCCTCCTCCACGTCAACGGTCCGCGCAACCATCTGACGCAACAGGTCCTTGGCCGACATCCCGTCCTCGACGGTGTAAGTGGCCGGGAACAGGTAACCCTCGGGGTTGCCGTCTGCTTCGTCCGGGAGACCGATCTCCTCGGGATTGTTGAGAGCGTCCTTCAGATCATCCTCGTTGATGTCGGAGCCCTTGACGATCGCAGCAACGATCTCGCTGACTCGCGAGCCCTCCGGGACAACGATTCTCGTCTCGATCCGGTTTGTGGGGTCCAGCAGCGCGTCAATCGCAGCTTCGGATGACATGTGCATACGCAGCCGGTACTTGCCCGGCTGGATCATCGCCGAGCGTTCGTCACCAAGGCTCTCCCGATAGAACGCCTCGGCCGTCTTGACGACGCCGTCGTCTTCCAGGACCTCGCCGATCTGTACGCCCGTTGCGCCAGGCGGTACAACCACCTCGACTGAGCCCGACCCGGACCCGTAGTAGTCGTCGGCGGAGCCGATCAGGCCGGTGAACCGCAAGGCGCCGTAGAGCAGCGCCCCCACGACGACCGACAAGATGACGAGCCGGGCGAGGCCGCCGAGGACCGAGACGTGGCCGCTCTTGACTGGCACGTCAGCACGGCGCCGCCCGCCATGCTGGAGGCCGGGGTGGGCATGCCCGACATGCCGACGGCCGGAATGCCTTCGCGTCATGACACCCTTTCGCCGGGCGGTTGGTTCCGCGTCCGTTCGGCATCCAGCGCGGATTGCAGGATCACCGTGGCTGCCGCCTGGTCGATAACGGCGCGCCGCTTCTTCCCTGACTGCTTGTTGGTTCCAGCCATTCCGCTGGCACGGAGGTGGCTGTCCGCAGTCATCGTAGACATGCGCTCATCGACCAACCGGACCGGCACGGGGGCCACCGCCGAAGCGAGTTCGGCCGCGAGGGCTCGCACCTTGGCGGCCGCGGGTCCTTCACCACCAGAAAGCGACAGCGGGAGCCCCACGACCACTTCGATGACCTCATACTCGGCCGCCAACGCAACCAGACGTGGAATGCACCCACCACCTTGTCGGACCGTCTCCACTGGCGTGGCAATCAGCCCGTCGGGATCACATGTCGCCACTCCCACCCGGACGTCACCGACGTCGACGCCAAGCCGGCGACCCACTCGCATCGTGCTCAGCCCGCCTGCGCGACCGCGTCCCGGACAGCGCCGAAGCCTGCCTCGATGCCGCCGACGTCTGAGCCGCCGCCTTGGGCGACGTCGGCCTTCCCGCCGCCGCGGCCGCCCACGTGCTCGCCGATGACGCCGATCAGGTTGTTGGCGGCCAGCCCGCGATCGATCGCCTGCTCGTTGAGCGCAACCACGACGGACGGCTTGTTGCCGGCGGTTCCGACGATGACCACCACGGCCGGCCGGCCCTGGAGTCGGCCGCGCACGTCGAATGCGAGCGAGCGAGCGTCAGCGCTACCGACCCCTTCGGCACGATGCGTCACGAGCGCGACGCCGTCAACATCGGCGGCGCCGGCCGCGACGTCGGCGGCGGCACCGACGCGCTCGGCCGCCTTGATCTTCTCGAGTTCCTTCTCCGTCGCCTTCACCCGCTCCAGCAGCCTCTGGACCTGCCCGGGCAGGTCCTTTGGCGCGGCCTTGAGCAGGCCGGTGAGCTGTTGCACGACGTCGCGCTCGCGGGCCAGGTACTCGAAGCCCTCGATGCCGACGAGCGCCTCGATGCGCCGGTTGCCAGCACCCACCGAACTGTCCGACGTCACCACCACGGTGCCGATCTGGGAGGAACGCTCGACGTGCGTGCCACCGCAGAGCTCGCGTGACCAGGGCCCGCCGATTTCAACAACCCGGACATCTTCGCCATACGTTTCACCGAACAACGCGAGGGCGCCGATCTTCCGGGCCTCGGGCAGCGACATCACCTTGGCGCTGACCGGCAGGTCTTCGCGCAACGCGCGGTTGGACACATGCTCGACGTCGCGCAGCTGCTGTGGCGACAGGGAGCTGCCCCAGCCGAAGTCGAGACGCAGGTAACCGGGCCTGTTGAACGAGCCGGACTGCAGGGCGGTCGGGCCGAGCACCTCACGCAGCGCAGCGTGGACGACGTGCGTGCCCGAGTGCGCCTGGCGGGCGCCCGTACGCCACTCGGGATCGACGTCGGCGGAAACAGTCTGATCGAGCGTCAACTCGCCCTCGGTCACCCGGACCTGGTGAACAACGAGGCCCTTGATCGGACGTTGCACGTCGAGGACCTCGGCCCTCCCCGATCCAGCACCGCCGCCATCCCATGAAATCGTGCCCGCGTCGGCGTGCTGGCCACCCGACTCGGCGTAGAACGGCGTGCGGTCGAGGATCACCTCGCCGACGGTTCCGGCGCTGATGGCCGGGGTAGCCTCGCCACCGGTGAGCAACGCAAGGACGCGCGAATCGGTGTGCAGCGTGGCGTAGGCCTGCCAGTCAGTCGGGCCGTTGGTGTCGAGCGCATCGCGGTACACCGAGGTGTCCGCGTGGTGGCCCTTCTTCGACTTGGCGTCGGCCTTGGCGCGTGCGCGCTGCTCAGCCATGAGCCCCCGGAATCCGTCGACGTCGACGCTGAGGCCTTGTTCGGCAGCCATCTCCAGCGTCAGGTCGATCGGGAAGCCGTAGGTGTCGTGGAGGGAGAACGCCTCCGTGCCGGCAAGCGTCGTGCCGCCGGATGCCTTCGTCGTGGAGGCGGCGGTGTCGAAGATGGTCGTTCCCTTGGCCAGCGTCTGGCGAAACGCTTCTTCCTCCGCGTAGGCGATCTGGCTGATGCGGGCAAAATCCGCCTCCAGCTCGGGGTAGGACTCCTTCATCCGCTCCAGGCTCACCGGAAGCAAGGCGGGCAGCGCCGGGTCCTCGTAGCCGAGCAGGCGCAGCGAACGTACGGCGCGGCGCAGCAGCCGCCGTAGGACGTAGCCGCGGGCCTCATTACCCGGCGTGACGCCATCGCCAATGAGCATGAGGCCGCTACGGACATGGTCGGCGATGACGCGGAACCGGACGTCGTCCTCGTGGTTCGCGCCATACGTCCTGCCGGTGAGCGCAGAGGCCTTCTCTATGACCGGGAAGACCTCGTCGATCTCGTACAGGTTCGACTTGCCCTGCAGCAGGTAGGCGACGCGTTCGAGGCCCATGCCGGTGTCGATGTTCTGCCTAGGCAGCGGGCCGGATACGTCGAAGTCGTCCTTGGCGCGGACCGCGGTCAGCTCCTCCTGCATGAAGACCAGGTTCCAGATCTCGAGGAACCGGTCCTCGTCGACGACCGGGCCGCCGTCCGGGCCGAACTCGGGCCCACGGTCGATGTAGATCTCGCTGCACGGGCCGCCCGGGCCAGGCACTCCCATGTGCCAATAGTTGTCGAGCAGACCGCGGCTCTGAATCCGCTCATCGGGCAGGCCGGCCACCTCGCGCCACAGCGCGCGCGCCTCCTGGTCGGAGTCGAGGACAGTGACCCAGACCTTGTCGCCGTCGAACCCGAGTCCCCCGCTGTGGAGAGAACCGGTGACCAGGTCCCACGCGTGCTTGATCGCGCCTTCCTTGAAGTAGTCGCCGAAGGAGAAGTTCCCGTTCATCTGGAAGAAGGTGCCGTGACGGGTCGTCTTGCCGACTTCGTCGATGTCGAGCGTGCGCACGCACTTCTGGACGCTCGTTGCGCGCGGGAACGGCGCTGTCTCCTGGCCGAGGAAGTAGGGCTTGAACGGCACCATGCCGGCATTGACGAACAGCAGGTTGGGGTCGTCAAAGAGCAGCGGCGCGGACGGCACCACCGTGTGGCCGGCGTCTTCGAAATGGGCGAGGAAACGTCGGCGGATCTCGGCGGTCTTCATCCGGTCTGGTCCTCGGAGGTCACGATTTGGAGGTGAATGGCTGCCGGATCGAGCTTTGTGACGACCGCGTCCTCCCGCTCCCGCATGCCCTCACGCAGGTCGGCGCTGAACGCTCGCCATCCGACGCCCAGCGCGGCGGCCTGGTCAATGATGCCCGGTCCGGAAAGGCGGTATGCCGCACGGCGGGCCTTGACCGTCCCGTAGGCCCCAGCAGCCGCGCCGGCAGCGAACCAGACGACACGTCCGATCATGAGCCGATCATCCGTTCGGTGAGGCTGAGTGGACGCGGTTCTGCGAACTCCGCGTGCAGCCGCTCGGTGCTTGGTGCGGACGTCGGTCGCGCCACGCGCACTGCTTGGCGGCCTGCGCGCAGCCGGTCGCGACGGCGGTGGCGGTACTCCCTGCGCATGAGAGAGACGATGCGATCACGGTTCTCCGCGCGCAGGGCTCGGGCCAGTCCGTGGGCGAAGATGTTGAGCCGGACGCCGGGGCGGCCGAGCGCTGTACGGACGACTTGAGCCTGCGTCGGCGGGACGATGACGCGGCCTTGCACCACGCGCGGCGCAAGTTCTGCCGGAACAACCTCGGTGGACTCCATCGGTGGATGAGGCGGCGCGACCGCCCTCGAAACCACATCGGTAGTGGTTTCGGGGTCCGACCTTAGGTCTGCCATCTCAACCACCGGCTGGCTCGCCTGGTGTTCAAGCCTCCGAACAGCCCGGAACGCGACGATGGCCGCGATCGCCGCCACCAGCGCCATCAGCGTGGTCGCGGCGAGCAGCAGGGTCTCGACCGTCATGGACAGACCTTAGCCAATGCACGATCAGAAGACCGGTCGTCCCCCGGTCACGCCCAACACCGTCCCCGAGACATACGAAGCGTCCCGGATCGGTTGCCTCTGGGCTTCCCGATCCGGGGCGACTCACGCATGGGCGACGGCTACAGCTCGCCGGCCTTCTGCCGGTACAGCACAATGCTTGCCCACAGGACGATGATCAGACCGACCTGGAGCGCAGCCCACGAAATGGGCGGGATGACAAAGGCGATGGCGAGCAGAACGGACACTGCACCAAGCCACTTCGGGATGATGGCGCCATAGCGGAAGGACGCGATGCCCAGAGCCAGGACAAACGCCGAGAGCACGGCCGCGGTTGCTGTGTAGACCAGGACCTGGGTCGCATCGAAGTACACGGTCGCCGCTGACGCGTCGAGCGTGCCCTTGCCCGAACGGATGGCCGCCATCACGTTCATCACCGTTCCTGCGACACCCACGGCAGCACCGGCGACACCGGCTCCAAAGGCTGTGGCGGTCAGGCGTCCGGCACCGCCCTCGGCGGCACCCATGCCGCTGCGCAAGCAGCCAAGGAAGATGAACCAGAACGGCGTCGAGATGATGTCGAGCAGGCCGCCGAGCATGATCTGATGCTCGTGGCCCTGGTAGTACGCCAGAATCTCTGCGGGCTTGCCTGCGAATTCGGGAGAGCCCTTCATTGTGATGACGGAGCTCACGACGTACAGGACGACGAAAACGACACCTGTGAGTGGGCCCAGCTTCTTGAGTGTTGCATCCATGGTGTTACCTCCTGGCGGCACGCAAACGGGATGGTGCCAACTGATCGATGGTGGCACCGGTGCCCGTCCACGTGCGGGCACACCGCCTCGCGAGCGGGCGGGTTGCTCAGTGTCAGCGTTCGCGCAGGATCTTTCGGATGCGCTCCAGGCGCTCGGCGACGGCCGCTTCGGCACCGTGCTGGCTCGGTTCGTAGTACGTCGCGCCATCGACGTCGTCTGGAGCAAACTGCTGCGCGACGATGCCGCGGGTGTCGTCGTGGGCGTACTTGTAGTCGTGGCCGTGACCGAGCTTTTTCGCGCCGGCATAGTGCGCGTCGCGCAGCGCCGGCGGGACGGCACCCAGTTTGCCGGCCCGCACATCTGCGGACGCTGCGCCGATGGCGCGCGTAACGGCATTTGACTTGGGCGCCGTGGCCAGAGCGATGACGGCATGGGCCAGCGTGAGCTGCGCTTCGGGGAACCCGATCAAGGCCACGGCCTGGGCTGCCGCAACCGCGGTGGGCAGCGCCGTTGGATCGGCGAGGCCAATGTCCTCACTCGCCAGAATCATCAGCCGACGGGCGATGAACCGTGGGTCCTCCCCTGCCTCGATCATCCGGGCCAGGTAGTGCAACGCCGCATCGACGTCTGAGCCGCGGATGGACTTGATGAAGGCGCTGATGACGTCGTAGTGCTGATCGCCCTGTCGGTCGTAGCGGACAGCGGCGCGGTCTACGGCCAGGGCGGCGTCGTCGACGGTGATCTCGGTGCGGCCTTGGGCCGTGGCCGTGCCGACGGCGGCTTCGAGATACGTCAGAATGCGTCGGCCGTCGCCTCCCGCCAGCCGGACAAGGTGAGCCTCGGCTTCGTCGGTGAGCGTGAACTCACCCCTGAGGCCGCGCTCGTCGGCCAGCGCGCGATGCAGGATCACGGTGATGTCGTCGTCGGTGAGGCTCTCGAGCGTCAGCAGCAGAGACCGGCTGAGCAGCGGGCCGATGACGCTGAAGTGCGGGTTCTCTGTGGTGGCGGCGACCAAGGTGATCCAGCGGTTCTCGACCCCGGGCAGCAGCGCGTCCTGCTGCGCCTTGCTGAACCGGTGAACCTCGTCGATGAACAGCACTGTCTCGACGCCGTTGGCGAGAGCGCGCCGCGCGCCGGCGATGACGTCGCGGACCTCCTTGACGCCGGCCGCCACGGCCGAGATCTCAACGAAGCGGCGGTTCGTGGTGGTGCTGATGAGGCTGGCGAGCGTCGTCTTGCCGGTGCCCGGCGGACCCCACAGCATCAGCGTTAACGGCTGCTGGCCTTCGATGAGCTGGCGCAGCGGCGAACCAGGCGCGATGAGGTGCTCTTGGCCGACGAGTTCGTCCAGGCTGCGCGGGCGCATCCGGACGGCGAGGGGGGCGTTCTGATGCTCCACGTCGCTCAGCGATCCGCCGGACTGCTGGCGGGTGGCCGCGGGCTGCGACGTAGGCACGTCGAACAAGGCGCCGTCGTCGGTCATGTGGTCACCCTAGATCGCGGAGACGACAGGGTCGCCGGGCTAGGCGTCCTCCGGCTCCGCGTCGACGCCGGCTTCCTTGCGTTGTTGCGCGGTGATGGGCGCGGGCGCGGCGGTCAGCGGGTCGAAGCCACCGCCGGACTTGGGAAACGCGATGACGTCACGGATGGAGTCGGCGCCGGCGAGCAGGGCGGTGATGCGGTCCCAGCCGAACGCAAGTCCGCCGTGCGGCGGCGGGCCGTACTTGAACGCCTCGAGCAGGAAGCCGAACTTCTCCTGGGCTTCCTCCTCATCGATGCCCATGATCGCGAACACGCGCCTTTGGATGTCCCCGCGATGGATACGGATCGAGCCGCCGCCGATCTCGTTGCCGTTGCAGACGATGTCGTACGCCCACGCCAGCGCGTCGCCGGGCGAGCTGTCGAAGGTCTCCAGGTCCTGCGGCGACGTGAACGCGTGGTGCACGGCCGTCCAGACACCGGAGCCGACGGCGACATCGCCTGCAGCGGTCGCGTCGTCGGCAGGTTCGAACAGGGGTGCGTCGACGACCCACACGAATGACCAAGCCGACTCATCGAGGAGCCCGACACGACGGCCGATCTCGAGACGGGCGGCGCCCAGGAGGGCACGCGACGTCTTGACCGGGCCGGCGGCGAAGAATACGCAGTCGCCCGGCTTCGCGCCCACGTGCTCGGCCAAGCCAGCGCGCTCGGAGTCGGAGAGGTTCTTCGCGACGGGTCCGCCAAGTTCGCCGTCCTCCTGCACCAGGACATAGGCCAGCCCGCGCGCGCCACGCTGCTTCGCCCACTCCTGCCACGCGTCGAGCTGACGTCTGGGCTGGTCCGCTCCCCCGGGCATGACGACTGCGCCGACGTACGGCGCCTGGAACACCCGAAACGGTGTGTCCTTGAAGTACTCAGTGCATTCGACGAGCTCGAGGTCGAGCCGCAGATCGGGCTTGTCGGTGCCGAAGCGACGCATGGCCTCGGCATAGGTGATCCGCGGAATGGGTGTCGTCAACTCGTGGCCGATGAGCCTCCAGAGCGCGACGAGGATCTCTTCGGACACCTCGATGACGTCGTCCTGGTCGACGAAGCTCATCTCGAGGTCGAGCTGGGTGAACTCCGGCTGGCGGTCGGCGCGGAAATCCTCGTCCCGGTAGCACCGGGCGATCTGGTAGTACCGCTCGAGGCCGCCGACCATGAGCAGCTGCTTGAACAGCTGGGGGCTCTGCGGCAAGGCGTACCAGCTGCCCGGCTTCAGCCGCGCCGGGACGACGAAGTCGCGTGCACCCTCGGGCGTCGAGCGGGTCAGCGTCGGAGTCTCCACCTCAACGAACCCGCGCGCGTCGAGCACGCCGCGGGCGGCCTTGTTGACCTGCGACCGCAGGCGCAGCGCCGCACCGGGGGCCGGCCGGCGCAGGTCGAGATAGCGGTACTTCAGACGCGCTTCCTCGCCGACTTCCACATGCTCGTCGATCGGGAAGGGCAATGCTGCGGCAGCCGACAGGATCTCGACGTCGTCGGCGATGACCTCGATCTCGCCGGTGGGGATGGCCGGGTTCTCGTTGCCAGCCGGGCGAGGCTCGACCTTGCCGACGATCTTCAAGCAGTACTCGGCGCGCAGTTGATGCGCGACTTCCTCGCGGACGACGACCTGCACGACGCCCGACGCCTCCCGCAGGTCGATGAACGCCACTCCTCCGTGGTCGCGACGACGCGCCACCCAGCCGGCGAGGGTGACGACTTCTCCGACGTTGGCGGCAGTCAGGCTGCCGGCGTCGTGCGAGCGAATCACTTCTTGATCTCCTGAATCTGCGGAGTGAGGTCAGCCGGCGGCGGATCCCAGTGGTCGGGATCGGCGGGCAACTGCTCGCCACTGCGGATGTCCTTCACGCTGCCATCGGCAGTTCCATCTCCGGGGAACCAGACGAAGGGGATGCCGCGCTTCTCGGCGTGCTGGATCTGCTTGCCGAACTTCTCCGGCTTGGGTGCAACCTCGGTGGCGATGCCACGTGCCCGCAATCGCCGGGCGACGTCTGCCGCTTGGGCCCGCGCGTTCTCGTCGCCGAGGCTCACGAGAACCACGGACGGTACGGACCGCGATGCCTTGAGCCCGTCGGCGACCAACGGTACAAGGAGGCGCGAGACGCCCAGCGAGATGCCCACGCCGGGGTACGTGTTGCGCCGGTCGGCGGCCAGCTGGTCGTAACGGCCACCGGAGCAGATCGAGCCGAGCTGGTCGTAGCCGGCCATGCGGGTCTCGAAGACCGTGCCGGTGTAGTAATCGAGGCCGCGGGCGATGCGCAGGTCGGCAACGACGGTGACGCCGTCCGTGGCATCGACACCGTCGACGACGGCAACGAGCTCCTCGAGCCCTTCGTCCAGGAGCGGATGGGTGACACCGAGCGCACGCACGCGCGCGGCGACGTCGGCTCCCCCGCCGCTGATGGCGGCGAGATCGAGGATCGCATCGGCCTGCGACTCGGACAGCCCGACGCCCTGCAGATCGGCGAGGACGCGCTCGCGCGGGAGCTTGTCCAGCTTGTCGACGACGGGCATCACGACGGTCGGCTCGACGATGCCGAGTCCGAGGGCGAAACCCTCCAACACCTTGCGGTTGCTGACCTGCAGCGTCAGCGCCGGGATGGGAAGGCCGGCCAACGCTTCGGCCATGACCTGCGCGACCTCGACGTCGGCCTGGAACGGCAGCGAGCCCCGTCCGACGATGTCGATGTCGGCTTGAGTGAACTCGCGGTACCGGCCCTGCTGCGGACGCTCGCCGCGCCACACCTTCTGGATCTGCCAACGCCGGAACGGGAAGTCGAGCTCGTTGGAGTTCTCCAGGACGTACCGGGCGAACGGGACAGTGAGGTCGTAGCGCAACGCCAGTTCGGAAGCTTCGTCGTCGTCGGCCTGCAGCCGACGGATGGCGGAGACCTCCTTGTCGATCTCGCCCTTGCGCAGCAGCGTCTCGAGCGTCTCGACAGCCCGAGTCTCGATGTTGGCGAAGCCGTGCAGCTCGAACACCCGCCGCAGGTGATCGAGCACATGCTGTTCGACCACGCGCTCGGCAGGCAGGAACTCCGGGAATCCGCTGAGTTTGGTCACGCGTCAGCCCTGCTCGATGAGTTCGGCCAGGAACGGGTTGATGGCCCGCTCACGGCCGATCGAGGTCTGCATACCGTGCCCCGGCAGGACGACGATGTCGTCGGCCAGCGGCAGGATGCGCTCCCGCAGGCTGTCCTGCATCTGGCCATGGTCACCACCGGTGAGGTCGGTGCGGCCGATCGAACCGTTGAACAGGAAGTCGCCCGAGAACATGACCTGCGAAACGGACTCAGGGCCGTCCCAGTCGATGCGGTAGAACACCGTGCCCGGCGTATGACCAGGGACGTGGTCGACGGTAAACGTGAGCCCATCGACCTCGATCTGCGCGCCGTCAACGGCATCGCGGACGTCGGCCGGCTCCGCAAAGTCGGGAACCTCGGCGAGCCCGAACTGCGCCCGCAGCATGGCCGCTGACTCTCCCGAGATCGCCGCCATCGGATCGCTGAGCAGATGGCGATCAGCCGGATGGATCCAGACCGGGCAGTCGTATTCGGCGGCCACGTCCTGCGCGTTCCACATGTGGTCGAAGTGGCCGTGCGTGACGAGCACGGCCTTCGGCGTCAGGTTCTGCTCGCTGAGGACTTGGTGAAGCGAGCGCATGGCGTCCATCCCGGGGTCGACAACGGTGCAGCCGGTGCCTGGCCCCCGCGCCACGACATAGCAGTTGGCGGCCAGCGGGCCGGCCGGGAAGGACGTGAGCAGCACGGGCCTCAGTCTATGGGGGCGCTTATCCCTAAACTGTGCGGCATGAGTTCTCCGGAGGCTGCACAGCCCGCTGGGCACCCGTGGGGACGAGTCGCTGAGGACGGCACGGTGTACCTGCGGACCGCCGACGGCGAACGCCAGATCGGACAGTGGCCCGGCGGCGACCCGGACGAGGCGATCGCCTTGTATGCCAAGCGGTTCGAGGGACTCGAGATCGAAGTCGATCTGTTGGAGAAGCGGCTGGCCGGCGGCACCCTCGGCCCGGACGACGCCGAACGCGCCATCAAGATGGTGCGGGAGCAGGTGGACGGCGCCGCCGCATTGGGCGATCTCGACGGGCTGCTGGTCCGGCTCGACGCCTTGGCGCCGGCGCTGGAGAAGCTGCGCGAGGAGCGGAAGGCCGCTCGCGAGACCAAGCTGGCCGAGGCGCTGGCGGCCAAGACACGCATCGTCGAGACCGCGGAGAAGCTCGCGGCCGGCTCGGACTGGCGCAACGGTGCCGACGAGCTGCGCGCCTTGCTCGACGAATGGAAGGCGCTGGCCCGGCTCGACCGCAAGACCGACGACAAGCTCTGGCACCGCTTCAGCGCCGCCCGCACGACGTACACCCGCCAGCGCAAGGCGCACTTTGCCGACGTGCACTCCGATCGGGAGCGGGCGAAGATCGTCAAGGAGAAGCTGATCATCGAGGCCGAGGCGCTGTCGTCGTCGACCGATTGGGGACCGACGTCGACGAAGTACCGCGACCTCATGGCCCGTTGGAAGGCGGCCGGCTCGGCCCCGCGGAACGTCGAGGACGCCCTCTGGAAGCGCTTTCGTGGTGCGCAGGACGTCTTCTTCACGGCCCGCGACGCCGCCAACGCCGCGCAGGACGAGGAGTTCCGGGCAAACGCGGTCGTCAAGGAGCAGATCCTGGCCGAGGCGGAGAAGCTCCTACCCATCACCGATCTGGACGTGGCACGCAAAGCGATGGCCGGTATCGCCGAGCGCTGGGAAGCGGCCGGCAAAGTGCCGCGCGATCGCATAAAGGACCTTGAGGGCCGCCTGCGCGCCGTCGAGTCGGCGATTCGCGCTGCCGGCGAGAAGGAGTGGAAGCGCAGCGACCCGGAGAAGTCGGCCCGCGCCGATGACATGGTCGCCAAGCTGGAGACGGCAATCGCCGACCTCGAAGCAGACCTGGCCGCCGCCCAGGCTTCTGGTGACGCCAAGAAGATCAAGGACATCGAGGAGAGCATCGCCTCGCGGCGAGTGTTCCTCGACACGGCCCAGAAGGCCGCCGCCGATTTCGGCTGAGCTTTCCGGCAGGCCAAGACCGAGACGTCAGAGCGCCATGCCGTGGAACGTCGGGTACAGGATGACGATGAACAGCACCGGCATGAGGCAGGTTGCGAGCGGGAAGATGATCTTGACCGGGATCTTCTGCGCGAGTTCTTCGGCTCGGTAGCGCCGCTTGACCCGCATGTCGCTGGCGCGATTCCGCACGACCGTCGACATGGAGACACCGAACTCTTCCGCCTGCATGACCTGCTTGCAGAACCGCTTGACGTCCATGACCGAGGTGCGATCAGAGAGCGCCTGGTAGGCGATGCGGCGCGACATGCCCAGCCGCATGTCCTGCAGCGTTCGCTTGAATTCCTCGACCAGCGGACCGTCGCCGTTGTCTGCGATGCGGGACAGGGCCGCTTCGAAGCTGAGACCGGACTCCAACGCAATCACGGTCTGATCGAGGATGTCCGGCAGGTCACGCTCCATCTGCTTCTGCCGCTCCTTTGCGCGGCCGTCGAGCCAGATGTCTGGGTAAACGAAAGCGAGAACGGTCAACAGGACGCATGCGGCCAAGCGTCGTCCGGAGGGGTCAATGCTGAAGAAGGTGAAGGTAACGAAACCAGTGATGGTCGCCGCCACCACCTTCAAGACCAACAGCCTGCGCAATCCCCATCCCGCCTGATAGCCACCCAGGACGATGTTGCGCTTGGCGCGTTCCAACAGCGACGGGACGGTCAAGAAACGCCATCGTCCGAGCGTGCTCGGGTCGCTGTCCGCGAACGCCGAACCGCCGACCGCCTGCGAGGCGGCCGCACGGCGTCCGACCACTCTGGGAGCCGCGGTGGGCCGGACCAGATCCAGCGCGACCACCAGGGCGCCGACAGCCGCCAAGATGAGCGCAGAGCCGACGATGAGCATCAGACCACCACCTTGACGATCTTGCGGATCCAGAAGAATCCGATCAGGTAGAGCACGGCGCAGGCGGCCAAGAGCAGGATCCCCGTGGAGGTGAGAAACGCTTCCCTGAACATCTTCGGATTCATGGCGGTCAGGTAGGCACCCAGTGCCGGCGGGACCGCCATCATGACCCAGCCGGACATGCGCCCTTCGGCCGAGATCGCGCGCACCTTCTTGTGCAGTTCGTTGCGCTCGCGGATCGTTTGGCCCACGCGTTCCAGCACCTCGCTCAGGTTGCCACCGGTGTCGCGCTGGATGGCGACGCCATCAGCGACCCAGGCAAAGTCCTCGTTCTCCATGCGGCGAGCAGTCTCGTGCATCGCCTCCACGACGTCCCGGCCGAGTCGACCGGCATTCACGATGCGGGCGAACTCCTCGTCCGTCGGTGCCTGGGCATCGGCCGCCACCGAGTCGAGCGCGCTGGGAAAACTGTGCCCAGCGCGCAGTGCTGAGCAGATCACCTCGAGGGTTCCGACGAGCTGATCGGCAAAAGCCTCGCGGCGTTTGCGGCGCCGGCCATTGACATAGACCCGCGCGAACACCGGGACCAGGACGCCGGCCATCAGGCCAAACGCCACGCCGCTAAACATGTAGCCGATCAGGAAGACCAGGGACGTTCCCGCCACGATCGTGGTGACGATGGTCGCCTGCGGCGTCCGGATGCCAGCCAGTTCCAAGGTGTACGCCGGGAACGGGTTCCAGCCACGGCGACGGAGGACGTAGTCGACCGCCGCGTCCATCCCGTCGACGAACCTCGCCAGCGGAGTCTTGGGTTCGGCACCGCCTGGCGCCACCCGTCGCGATTGCGGCACGAGGGGGACCGGAGGGGTGTAGAGCCAATAGAGGAACGCCGTGAGAGCGAGGATCGCGAGGCAGACTCCGAAGGCGAGCACCGGTCACGCCTCAGGGTCGAAGAGCGCGAGGTCGTAGGGAACCCCCGCCTCGTCGAACTTGTCGAGGAATCTCGGTCGCAGACCGGTCGCGCGCGCCACCCCAGAGTGGCGGCCGTTGGCGTCGAACCCGGCTTGGTGGTCAAAGGTGAACGCATCCTGCAGGACCACCGTGTCGCCCTCCATGCCCACGACCTCGGTGACGTGAGTGACGCGGCGACTGCCGTCGCGCAGCCGCTGGATTTGGACGATCACGTCGATCGCCGAGGCGACCTGCTCACGGATTGCCCGAAGCGGAAGATCCATGCCAGCCATCAGCACCAACGTCTCCAAGCGGGCGATGCAGTCACGCGGCGCGTTGGCGTGAATCGTCGAGATCGATCCGTTGTGACCCGTATTCATCGCCTGCAGCATGTCGAGCGCTTCGCCGCCACGACACTCACCCACGACGATGCGGTCGGGGCGCATGCGCAGCGCGTTCTTCACGAGGTCGCGGATCGAGTACTCGCCGCGGCCCTCCATGTTGGCGGGGCGGGTCTCGAGCGCGACCACGTGCGGCTGGCCGAGCCGGAGCTCGGCGGCGTCCTCGATGGTGACGATGCGCTCGTCCTCGGGGATGGCC